>CBJNAE010000359.1:0-4264 GCA_966433995.1 uncultured Ideonella sp.
GCCTGCGCCGCCAATGCGCCACGCAGATCGTCGCGCTCAACGGCCAGGCCCTGGGCTTCACGGTGTCGATGGGCGTGGCGAGCTTCCCGCACACTGCCCACACCGAAGACGAGCTCTTGAAAGCCGCCGACACCGCGCTGCAGGAAGCGCGCCGCCGCGGCGGCAACCACGTGACGCTGGCGAGCATCCGTTTCGGTTCGGCTTGACGTCGCGCGGCGAGGCGCCGCATGAAGCAGGTTGACGGTGTCAGCCCAGCAATGCCAGCACCGCCGCGCGTTCCTGCGCCGTCACCGGCGTGATCGACAGGCGGTTGCCGCGCTGCAGCACCCGCATGGTCGACAGCTGCGGCGCCGCGCGCATCTCGGCCAGTGGCAGCAGGCGGGTCTTGCGCGACAGGCGGACATCCACCAGCAGCCAGCGAGGTTCCTCCGCGCGGCTGGCCGCGTCGAAGTAGGGGCTCTCGGGGTCGAACTGCGTCGGGTCGGGGTAGGCACCGGAGACGACCGCCGCCAGGCCGGCGATGCCGGGCTCGGGGCAGGACGAGTGGTAGAAGAGCACCTCGTCGCCCACCTTCATCACGTCGCGCATGAAATTGCGCGCCTGGTAGTTGCGCACGCCGACCCAGGGCACGGTCTGCGCGGGGGCGCCGGCCAGGTCGTCGATCGAGCACTCGCTGGGCTCGCTCTTCATCAGCCAGCAGGCCGGTGTCGTCGCCATCGTGGGGCCGCGGTGGGTGGGGACGGGAGATGAGGTGAGGTGAGGGTGTCCGACGCGGGCCGTGAGCCGCATTCCTGAACCCAGGGGATTCAGGTGGGCGAGGTCAGCCAAACCTTGGGTTCATCTGACGCGAGACGATCACGCTGGAGTGGCGATGTTCCAAGCCCTTGCTCATAAGAGCATCGGTTCAAGGAAATATAAGACTCACGCGAGCGCGACGGACGAAACCATTCTACGCCGCCGGCCAGAAGCCCTGATGCGAAAGTCGTGACCGGATGCACGCCGCCGAAGCGGATCAGATCAGATCAATTGGCCGTCGGCGCTGAGCGTGTCGTCGATGCGGCGGATCAAGGCCTGGATGTCGATGCCCGCGGCATCGTTCGCGCCGGCCCCCGCCGCTTGCACCGCGGTTGCCGCGGCCACGGGCCGCTCGGCCAGCGCGTAGGCGAGGTTGAGCGCGGCCAGCACGGCGATGCGTTCGCGGGCCTTGATCTTTCCGGAGTCGCGGATCGCGCACATCTCGCGGTCGACATTGCCGACGGCCTCCAGCAGCGAGGTCTCGCCGCCTTCCGGGCAGCCCAGGATGTAGCTCTGGCCCATGATGGTGACTTCGATCTGTTTCATCAGGCGTCTCCGTTGGCGCGGCTTTGCGCGTCGTCCGTTTCCGACGGCAGGCGGTCCAGCAGCGCGTCGATGCGGCTGCGCGCCGCCGCCAGGCGCGAGCGCATCTGGTCGCGCTCTTGCGTCAGTCCCTGCACCTGGGCGAGCAGCAAGGCATTGGTGCGCTGGAGTTCGTCGTGGCGCAGCAGCAGGCGTTCAACGCGATCGGCGAGGTCTTCAATCTTCGACATGTCTCGGCCCGCAGGGACTGGAAGGGGTGGCGCGAATTGTAGGGCGGCGGGCCCCTATACTTGCGGCTGTTGGTGCTCGCGCCTGGGGTTCTCCCGGGCGCAGTTCAACGGGAAGCAGGGGGAGGCGAACCTTCCCAAACTGCGCTGCCCCCGCAACGGTACGGCGGACGAAGTACCGGGCCCGCGAAGGGCACGCCCACTTCCGCTCTTGCGCACACGCCACTGGAAGCGACCGCTTCTGGGAAGGTCGCAAGGGTTGTTTCCGTCAGCCCGGATACCGGCCAATGAGGCGGTGCGTCGCTGCGAAGCGGCTGCACCATGGGTGATCGTCAGCGGGGAAGCTGGCGGACACGTTTGATCGGACCTTCTCTTTTTCCATGTCTACCCGTTCGCCTGGGCGCGCCAAGCCGCCCGCCACCCCTTTGATGGGCGCTTTGTGCTGCCTGTTCTCCTGCTCCGCCGCGCTGCCCGCCTGGGCCCAGGCGGGTGCCGACAACACCCTGCTGCCGGTGGCCGTCACCGCCACGCGCACGCCGACGCGGGTGGACCAGGCCCTGGCCGCCGTCACCGTCATCGACCGCGAAGCGCTGGACCGCGCCAGCGGCCGCACCTTGTCCGAGCTGCTGGCGCAGCAGCCCGGCGTGCAGATGACCGGCAACGGCGGCCTGGGCAAGCAAAGCGCGGTGTTCCTGCGCGGCACTGAGTCGCGCCACACCCTGCTGCTGATCGACGGCGTGCGCCACGGCACGGCGACGGCGGGCACGCCTTCCTGGGACAACCTGCCGCTGGAAAGCATCGAGCGCATCGAGATCGTGCAGGGCCCGTTGTCCGGCCTCTACGGCAGCGACGCCGTCGGCGGCGTGGTGCAGGTCTTCACCCGCAAAGGCCGGCAGGGCCTGGCGCCCAATGGCAGCGCGACGCTGGGATCGCGCCGCTACGGCCAGGCCAGCGCGGGGCTGAGCTTCGGCCAAGGCGACTGGGACGGCTCGTTGAACGCGCAGCACACGGAAACCCGCGGTTTCTCCTCCACCAACCCCGCCGCGCAATTCGGCAACCACAACCCTGACAACGACGGCTTCCGCCAGGACGCCGCCCACCTGCAGCTCGGCCTGAAACTGCCGGCCGGCTGGCGCACCGACGCGCGGTTGATGTACGCCGACGGCCTGAACAAGTTCGACGACGGCCCCGGCGCCGACACGCAATCGCAATTGCTGACCAAGCTCGGCTCGCTGCAGTTCGCCGGCCCCGTCGCCGGCCCCTGGCGCACGACGCTCAGGCTGTCGCAATCCACCGACCACAGCGAGACGCTCGTCAGCGCCGCTGGCGCTTTCAATCTCGGCGCTTTCGTCACCGAGCAGCGCCAGTTCACCTGGGAGAACACCGTCGACACGCCGGTCGGCACCGTCCTGGTGCTGCTCGAACAGCTGCGCCAGGAAGTCAGCAAGGCCGCGCCGCAGTATGTGCAAGCCGAGCGCGACGTCGACGCGGTGGCCGCCGGCCTGAACGGCCGCAAGGGCGTCCACACCTGGCAGGCCAACGTGCGCCGCGACCGCAACTCGCAGTTCGGCTCCGAGACCACCGGCTCGGCCGCCTACGGCTATGACATCGCGGCCGGCCTGCGCGCCGGCGCGTCGCTGGGAACCAGCTTCGTCGCGCCCAGCTTCAACCAGCTGTATTTCCCCAACTTCGGCAACCCGCTGCTGCAGCCCGAGCGCGGCACCACCGGCGAGTTGAGCCTGCGCTGGGCCACCCAGCGCCAGCAGCTGCGCCTGGCCTACTACGAGACCCGCGTCCGGGGCTACATGGCCACCACCAGCACCTCGTCCAGCGCCAACACGGTGGTCAACATCCCGCGCGCGGAGATCCAGGGTTGGGCGCTGTCGCACGAGCTTCAGGCGGCCGACTGGACGCTGCGGGCTTCCTATGACCGCATCGACGCCCGCAACCGCGACCTGCGTTCCAACGGCGCGCTGGGCAGCAACCACGACAAGCAACTGCCGCGCCGCGCCCGCGACAACCTGAAGCTGGGCGCCGACTACCAGTGGGGCAACTGGGCCTTCGGCGCCACCGCGGTGGCCGCCGGAGGCAGCTACGACAACGCCGCCAACACCTTGCACCTGGGCGGCTACGCCACCGCCGACCTGCGGGCCGACTGGAAGTTCGCGCCGAAGTGGGCCCTGGGCCTGCGGCTGAACAACGTGGCCGACAAGGCCTACCAGACCGCCTACGGCTACAACCAGCCGGGCCGCGAAGGCTACGTCACGCTCCGCTACAGCGGCCTGTGACAGCACGGGCGGGGACCGCGGGAATGCGCAGCTTGATCCTCGGCGGCCAGCGCAGCGGCAAATCGCGCTGCGCCGAGGCGCGCGCCGCGGACTGGCTGCGCGGCGCGCCGGGCCGGTCGGCCACGCTGGTGGCCACGGCCGTCGGCGGCGACGACGAGATGCGCGAACGCATCCGGCGCCACCGCCTCGACCGCGCCGCGCGCGTGCCCGGCCTGGCCACGCGCGAGTTGGGGCCGGCGAGCCTGGCCGAGGCGCTGGACGGCCTGGGCGCGCCGGGCCACCTCGTCGTCGTCGACTGCCTGACGCTGTGGCTCACCCAACTGCTGATGCCGCTGCACGGGCGGCCGCTGGACGAGTCCGCGCGGCTGCGCGAGCAGCAGGCGCTTTGCGACGCGCTCGCGCGCGCGCCGG
>CBJNAE010000360.1:0-4200 GCA_966433995.1 uncultured Ideonella sp.
GCCTCGGCCGCCAACGCCGCCATCGACCACATGCGCGACTGGGCCCTGGGCACCAACGGCGGCTGGGTCACGATGGGCGTGCCCTCCAACGGCGAATACGGCATCCCGAAGGACGTGATGTTCGGCTACCCCGTCACCTGCGAAGGCGGCGAATACAAGATCGTCGAGGGCCTGGCCATCGACGAGTTCTCGCAGGGCCTGATCAACGTCACCCTGGCCGAGCTGCAAGGCGAGCAGGACGGCGTGAAGCACCTGCTGTAAACGACGCGGCGCACCCCGCCCGGCAGGCCGACCCACATCGCGTGCGTCGGCCTTTTTCATTCATGGACACACATGGACAAGCACGGCCGATGACCCACACCTCCCCCCTCCATCCGCGGCAAGCCCTGTTCGATTCGGACGAACTGCCGCCCGCCCTGCCCGTCTGCGACCACTATTGCGGCGTCGAAGCCCGCATGCGCAAGAGCCTGGAGTTGCAGGCCGGGCTCGGCCCGGTGTTCGACATCACGCTGGACTGCGAAGACGGTGCGCCGGTGGGTGGCGAGGCCGAGCACGCCCACCTCGTGGCAGAACTGGCCGCTTCGAGCGCCAACCGCTTCGGGCGCGTCGGCGCCCGCGTGCACCCTGTGGACCACCCCGCCTTCGCGGGCGACGTCCACACCTTGGTGCACCACGCCGGCCACCGCCTGGCCTACCTGATGGTGCCCAAGCCGCGCTCGCTCGCCGACGTGCAGCGCGCCTGCGACCACATCGACCACGAACTGCGCACCCAGGGCCTGGCGGCCGCGGGCGACGCGGCCCTGCCCGTCCACGTGCTGGTCGAGACCCACGGCGCGCTCCGGGACGTGGAGGCGATCGCCGCCCACCCGCGGGTGCAGTCCTTGTCCTTCGGCCTGATGGACTTCGTCTCCGACCACCGCGGCGCCATCCCGGCCTCCGCCATGGGGATGGAGGGCGAAATCAACCAGTTCAACCACCCGCTGGTGGTGCGCGCCAAGCTCGCGATCTCGGCCGCCTGCCACGGCCACGGCAAGACGCCATCCCACTGCGTGGTCACCGAATTCAAGAACAAGCGCGCGATCACCGCCGCCGCCGAGCAGGCTGGCAAGCTGTTCGGCTACACGCGAATGTGGAGCATCCACCCGAACCAGATCGAACCGATCGTCGAAGCCTTCGCCCCCAGCACCGCGGAGATCGACCTGGCGATCGACATCCTGCACGCCGCACAGGCCGCGGGCTGGGCGCCGGTGCAGCACCGCGACACGCTGCACGACCGGGCCAGCTTCCGCTATTTCTGGCAGGTGCTCGAACGCGCCCACCGCACGAAGCAGCCGCTGCCGGCCGAAGTCCAGGCCGCTTATTTCGGCGCGGAATGAACGGGCCCATCCGATCCCCGCGACGGCAATGTCCGGGGTTGCCCGGGCCCTTCCGGCGACACCAACACGCACAATCGCAAACCGCCCCCACAAACCGCTCCGCAGCCACCATGAAACCCATCCTTTGCCTTTCCGCCGCTCTGCTGTTCCTCGCGGCCACGACCGACCTTGCCGCCCAGACCGCGCCGGCCAAGCCCAATGCCGCGGTGCGCAAGCCCGCCCCTCGCGCGAAGAAGCCCGCCCCCGCGCCCGCGCAGGAGGCCGAGCTCACCCCGCCCGCCAGCAAGGAGCAGATTGACGCCGCCGAGCGCACCCATTTCGGCGACTACGAATGCGAGTTCAACCAGTCGATCAACGTTTCGCTGGACCCCAAGGCGGCCGGCTATGTGGAGGTCAAGCACCTCAAGAAGACCTACACGATGCGGCCTGTGGCCTCCAGCACCGGCGCGCTGCGGCTTGAAGACGTGCGCGGCCAGACGCTGCTGCTGCAGATCGCCAATAAGTCGATGCTGATGGACGTGAAAGCGGGCAAGCGCATCGTCGACTCCTGCGTCCACGAATCCCAGAAGGAGTTCATGAAGAACGCGGCCCCCGGCACGCCGATGCTGAATTGAAACGGCAGGGCGCGCAAAGCCGCCGGGAGGCGGCCAAAATCAAGTATGCGGGCTTGAGTATGCATTGATCAGTACGTATAATCGATGCGTACTCGCCGATCCACTCAGCCTCGCAGGATGCCCCTCATGGAAGCCACCGTTGCCGAACGCGGCCAGATCACCCTGCCCAAGGCGGTGCGCGATGCCCTGGGCCTGACCAAGGGCACCTTGCTCAAGGTGGAGCTCGACGGCGGCAGGATCATCCTCAGCAAGAACGTCGACGACGCGGTCTCGCGCGCCCGCGGCAAGTTCAAACTGCCCCAACCCGGGACCGATGCCGACGGCTCGTCCCCTCTTTCCCGCGGCCCGGCGGAGGGCAGGAAATGATCGCCGTCGACGCTTCGGTCCTGGTCGAGCTGCTGGGCGACGGCCCCCAGGCCGACGCCGCCGAGGCCTGCCTGCGCAAAGCCCTGGCCAGCGGGCCGGTGGTGGTCTGCGACGTGGTGGTGAGCGAACTCACCGCACGCCTGGGCCACGGTGCCGAGGTGATGGACGTGCTGGAAGACATGGGCGTGCGCTACTCGGCGGTGGAGCAGCGGTCGGCCATCCGGGCCGGCGAGATGCAGCGCAAATATGCCGAGCGATACGCCGAGCGCCGGCGCGAAGCCTCCACCGTGCAAGAACCGCCCGCGCGGACGCCGCCCGACTTCCTCATCGGTGCACACGCCATGCTCCAGTGCAATGCGCTGCTGACAGACAACGAAGCGTTCTTCCGCGAATATTTCAAAGGGCTGAAGCTGATCAGCCCCGCCCATCGGCCGGGCTGACAGCCAACCGACACCTCAGCCAGCCACCATCCGCTTTTCGCCGATTCATCCCAGACCACCTCCAACGGAGATTCCCATGCTCGACGCCTACCGCCAACACACCGCCGAACGCGCCCTTCTCGGCATTCCGCCCCTGCCCCTGTCGGCCCAGCAGACGGCCGAGCTGATCGAGTTGCTGAAGGCGCCGCCCGCTGGCGAGGAAACCGTGCTGGTGGACCTCATCACGAACCGCGTGCCCGCCGGCGTGGACGACGCCGCCAAGGTCAAAGCCAGCTACCTGGCCGCCGTCGCCCACGGCACCGAGAAGTGCGCCCTCATCAGCCGCGAGAAGGCGACGCAGCTGCTGGGCACCATGCTCGGCGGCTACAACATCAGCCCCCTGGTCGACCTGCTGGACGACCCGGAAGTCGGCGCCACCGCCGCCAACGCGCTCAAGCACACCCTGCTGATGTTCGACCAGTTCCATGACGTCAAGGAAAAGGCCGACAAGGGCAACGCCAACGCCAAGAGCGTGCTGCAGAGCTGGGCCGACGCCGAGTGGTTCACCGCACGGCCCGAAGTGCCGCAGAGCATCACCGTCACCATCTTCAAGGTCGCCGGCGAAACCAACACCGACGACCTCTCCCCGGCGCCTGACGCCTGGAGCCGCCCCGACATTCCGCTGCATGCCCTGGCCATGCTGAAGAACAAGCGAGACGGCCAGCCAGCGGAAGCCGCGCCCGAGGAGGACGGCAAGCGCGGCCCGGTCAAGTTCATCGCTGACCTGCGCGCGCGCGGCCACCTCGTCGCCTACGTGGGCGACGTGGTGGGCACCGGCTCCAGCCGCAAGTCCGCCACCAACTCGGTGCTGTGGTTCACCGGCGAAGACATCCCCCACGTGCCCAACAAGCGCTTCGGCGGCGTGTGCCTGGGCACCAAGATCGCGCCGATCTTCTACAACACGATGGAAGACGCCGGCGCCCTGCCGATCGAGGTTGACGTGAGCCAGATGAACATGGGCGACACCGTCGAGCTGCGCCCCTACGAGGGCAAGGCGCTGAAGGACGGCAAGGTCATCGCCGAGTTCACCGTCAAGAGCGAAGTGCTCTTCGACGAAGTGCGCGCCGGCGGCCGCATCCCGCTGATCATCGGCCGCGGCCTGACCGCCAAGGCGCGCGAGGCCCTGGGCCTGGCGCCGTCCACCCTGTTCCGCCTGCCGCAGAACCCGGCGGATACCAAGAAGGGCTTCAGCCTGGCGCAGAAGATGGTCGGCCGCGCCTGCGGCCTGCCCGCCGGCCAGGGCGTACGCCCGGGCACCTACTGCGAACCGCGCATGACCAGCGTCGGCTCGCAGGACACCACCGGCCCGATGACCCGCGACGAGCTGAAAGACCTCGCCTGCCTGGGCTTCAGCGCCGACCTGGT
>CBJNAE010000361.1:0-4199 GCA_966433995.1 uncultured Ideonella sp.
GCACTGAGCCAGGCGCGCTCCAGCCCGAGCGCGCCTTCGCGGGCGCTCCAGGCGTCGCCGCACCAGCCCAGCCGCAGGGCCGGGTTCCAGGCGAATGGTTCCGGCCGCGGCGCGGCCGCCTGCGCGTGCCGCCAAAGATGGGCCTCGCTCCACGAAGGGCGGGCCAGCCGCGCCCCGGCGCGCTCGGACAAGGCGTCCAGCAGCCGCCTGGCGACGGATGCCGGCGAAGCGTCGAGGTTGTCGGCCGACCACTGGGCGCCGGCGTGCAGCACCCAGTGCGTGCCTGCGCCTTGCGGCGGCGCGCCGGGTTGTCCGGCGCGGCCGTCCTGGCGGATCGCCCAGGCCAGCGGCGCCAAGGGGTCGTCGTCGCGCGGCGGCGCTTCGCGCAATGGCAGCGGGTTGGGCCAGGCGGCCATCACCGTCCAGCAGGCTTGGCTGGGGACGGCGCGGGCAAGATCGCCGAGCGCCCGGTCGTGTTGGGACAGCAGCGGCACGGCCTCCTCGGCGGCGACGGCCAGCGCCACCGTGTCGAACAGCGCTTGGTGGGAAGCTCGCGGGCCGGAGCCATCAAGTGGGCGCAAGCGCCAGTCGTCGCCCACGCGCTCCAGCGCGGCGATATGCGTGCCGGTGTGCAGCCTCAGGCCCTCGGCCAGCCTGTCGGACCAGCTTTGCATGTCGGGCGCGCCTGCCCAGGTTTCTGCGGCGCCCTCCCGGCGTTGCGCCACGACGCCGAGCGCCCGCCATTCGAGCAACTGGGCCGCAAATTCCGGCGTGCACGCCCGCGCGCCCGGCGCGCCCTGGTCGAAACGCCCCGCGCCGCACCTCCGCGTCGCGCAGCGGCCGCCCGGCAACTCGGCTTTCTCGAACACCTGCACGTCGTGGCCGCCGGCCTGCAGCGCCCGCGCCAGCGTCAGGCCGCCCAGACCGGCGCCGATGACGGCGACGCGGCGGCGCCGGCCGCCTGGCGGTTGCGGCGCCGCGCTCATGCCCGGGCCCTGGATTTCATCCAGCGCATCAGGCCGCCCACCAGCGGCAGCTTTTCATAGAGTTCCTCGGCGGTGTCCCAGTAGTCGCGGTGGGACGTGATAAACCCCTGCGTGTCCAGCAGCAGGTGGGTGCTGCCGTGGATGCTGCGCAGGGTGTCGCGGCTGCGCCGGAAGCGGAAGAGGAAGTCCCAGGTGATGAAGCTTTCATTGCCTTGCACCAGCGCATGGCGCACGACGAAGCGCGGCTCGTGGAGCGTGCTGAACATGTGCTTGAAGACGCCCTGGACCGCCCGCAGGCCCTGCACTTCGTTGAAGGGGTCTTTGAATTTCGCCTGGGGGTGGTAGATGCGGCCCAGGTGCTTGAGGTCCGAGGGGCTCATGGTCTCGAACTGCATGATGATGCGGGCCACCCGCGGGTCTGGGCATTCAACGGTCACGACGCGAAACTCCTCGGTTTTCCTGTGTCCTGTGTTGCCCGCGGTGGGTTGCGGGCCGGCGAAAGCACGCACCATAGCCCAGGCCCCGGCGGCGTTTGGCGGCCAGTGTGAAACGTTTGGGAAAAATGGGTCTCGAACTGTCCGCGGCAGCACCCGCGGCACGCCGATTGCCTGCGCGGCCCGTCCCTTCAGGCGTGCTGCAGCGTGAACTGCAGGACCGAGGTCGAGCCGCAGTCGAAAGCCGCTTCGCAATAGGCGAGGTAGAACTCCCAGGTGCGAATGAACCGGTCGTCGAAACCCAACCCCCGCACTTGCGGCTCCTGCCGCAGGAAGCTGTCGCGCCAGCGGCGCAGCGTCTCGGCGTAGTCCGGCCCGAAGTCCAGCTCGTCCACGATGCGCAGCCCGGCGCGGCCCGCCGCTTTGCGGAACTCCGCCGGGCTGGGCAGCATGCCGCCCGGGAAGATGTACTGCTGGATGAAGTCGGTCGACCGCGCATAGCGCTCGAACAGGTCGTCGCGGATGGTGATGCTCTGGACACAGGCCCTGCCGCCAGGTTTGAGCTGGCGCTTGAGCATGCCGAAGTAGCCGTCCCAGTAGGCGCGACCGACGGCTTCGAACATCTCGATCGAGACGATGGCGTCGAAGGGGCCGTCGGCGATGTCGCGGTAGTCCTGCAGGCGCAACTCGCCTGTCAGGCCGGCCTGGGCCAGCCGGTCCTGGCCCCAGGCGAGCTGCTCCGACGAGAGCGTGACGCCGGTGACGCACGCGCCGAATTCCCGCGCCGCGCATTCCGCCAGGGCGCCCCAGCCGCAGCCGACTTCCAGCACGCGGTCCCCGCTGCGCACGCCCGCCTGGCGCAGCGCGCGGCGCACCTTGGCCCACTGAGCGTCGGCCAGCGGCCGGGTGGTATCGCCTTCGAACCAGGCGCTGCTGTAGTTCATGGTCGGGTCGAGCCACAGGCGGTAGAACGGGTTGCCCAGGTCGTAGTGGGCGTGGATGTTCCTGCGGCTGCCGCGGCGGGAGTTGCGTTGAAGCAGGTGCCGCGCCCGGTGCCAGAGCGAACCCCACCATGTGCCGAAGACCAGCGACTCGATCTCTTCGCGGTTGGCCAGGAAGAGTTTGAGCAGCGCGGTGAGGTCGGGACTGGTCCAGCCGCCGGCGATGAAGGATTCGGCCAGGCCGATGTCGCCGGACTTCAGCGCGGCGGCGAAGCAGCCCCAGTCGTTCAGCCGCATGCCGGCCTGCGGCGCGCGGGGATCGGCCACCTGGCCGAACCTCGCATGGGTGCCGTCGGGCAGGGCGATGTCCAGGCTGCCGTGCTTCAGCTTTTTCAAGAGGCGGAAGACGGTTTGGGCCGCGGCAGGGGCCGCCGTCGGCGGGGCGATGTCGGCGAAGGCCGGTGAGTCGGTGGTGGTGGATGAGGCCATGGCGTCGGCGGATTCAGCGGGTGGTGAAGGCTTCGGGGGCGGGTGGTTTGCGGAAGAAGGGCACGCGCTTGAGCCACAGCCGCAGCGCATGCCAGTGGATGCGTGCGACCACGCCCCAGGTCATCAGCGGCATGCCGATGAAGACGGCGGCCAGCCGCGCGGCGGTGAGGGGCTGCAAGGTGCCGCCGACGCTGGTCTGGATCAGCGGGCCCTGTTCATCGTCGTGGTCGATGCGGACCAGGGTCCGGCCGGCGCTGGCTTGCGCGCTCGTGCGCATGAAGCGGAAACGGTATTGGCCGGCGACGCGGCAGAACGGCGAAACGTGGAACACCTTGCGCGCGGTCTGCTCCTTGCCGAAGGCCAGGCTTGGCCCGTCGAGCAGGTAGCAGTGCCGTTCGCCGAAGGTGTTGTTGACCTCGACCACGATGGCCGCGAGGCTGCCGTCCTCCCGGTGGCAATACCAGAAGCTCACCGGCTTGAAGGCATGGCCCAGCACTCGGGGGAGGCAGTGCAGCCAGATCTCGCCGCGCGCGTCGTCGATGCCGTGCCGCGGCAGCAGCTCGTCGATCCATTCGAGGCAGTCGCCGCGGCCGTCGCCGTGGTCGCGGTCGGCGAATCCGACCAGGCCGAAGCGGTTGCGCGCCAAGGCCGGCTCGGGCTGGTCGCGCAGCCGCCGCAGTGGCAGCAGCAGGAAATAGGTGGGATAGGCGAATCCATGCCGGCACGGGCGCAACCGCAGGTGCCGGACCATGCCGCGGCCGAGCAAGGCCCGGGGCGGCGCGGCGGGTTCGGCCGGGCTCATGCGGGCACCCTGGCTTGCGCCGTGGCGTCCTGGCGCTGCGACATCAGGCTGTCGGCCACCGCCAGGCCCGACATCAGCCCGTCTTCGTGGAAGCCGTAGCGCGTCCAGGCGCCGCAGAACCACAGGCCGTCGCGGCCCTGGATCTCGGACAAACGCCGCTGCGCCGCGATGGCCGCCGCGTCGAACACGGGGTGGGCGTAGTCGTAGTCGCCTTGCACCGTGCCCGCTCGCGGCTCGCGCACGGGGTTCAACGAAACCAGCACCGGGGTGTCGAAAGGAAGGGGCTGCAGTTTGTTGATCAGGTAGTGCAGGCAGACGGCCGACTGCTCGCGGCCGAGGTCGGCGGCGCGTTCATAGTTCCATGCCGCCCATGCGGCCTTGCGCCGGGGCAGCAAGGCGGTGTCGGTGTGCAGCACCGCGCGGTTGCGGTGGTAGCGGATGGCGCCGAGCACGGCCCGTTCATCGGGCGTGGCGTGAGCGCCCAGCAGCGCGAGGGATTGGTCGCTGTGGCAGGCCAGCACCACGTCGTCGAAGTGTTCGGTGCCGG
>CBJNAE010000362.1:0-4172 GCA_966433995.1 uncultured Ideonella sp.
AGCGGCACGCGCCGAGATTCCCATGTACACCACCCCCTTCCTCGACCTGCCCCCCCTCACGCACGCGGCCGGTACGGTTCGACTGCCCGGCTCCAAGAGCATCTCCAACCGCGTGCTGCTGCTGGCCGGCCTGAGCCGGGGCACCACGCTGGTCCATGACCTGCTCGATTCCGACGACACCCGCGTGATGCTCGATGCCTTGCGCGCGCTGGGCTGCGGCATCGAGCAGCGCGGCGCTTCGCTGGCCGTCACCGGGCTGGGCGCCGAACTGAAGACCCGGCAGGCGAAGCTGTTCCTGGGCAACGCCGGCACCGCGATGCGGCCACTCACCGCTACGCTGGCGCTGCTGGCCGCCGCCCAGGGCGGCAGTTTCGAGCTCAGCGGCGTGCCGCGCATGCACGAGCGCCCGATCGGCGACCTCGTCGAGGCGCTGAGGCAGCTCGGCTGCGACGTCGCCTACCTCGGACAGGACGGTTATCCGCCGCTGCGGCTGGGCAACGGTGCAGCCACCGCGCTGGACACCTCCAAGCCCATCCGCGTGCGTGGCGACGTGTCGAGCCAATTCCTGACCGCATTGCTGCTGGCGTTGCCCCTGGTGACCTCGGCGGGTCCGGTGGCGATCGAGGTCGATGGCGAGTTGATCTCCAAGCCCTACATCGACATCACTTTGAAGCTGCTGGCCCGGTTCGGCATCGAGGTGCAGCGAGAGGGCTGGCGGCGTTTCGTGCTGCCCCAGGGCAGCCTCTACCAGTCGCCCGGCGAGATCCACGTCGAAGGCGACGCGTCGTCGGCGTCGTATTTCATCGCGCTGGGTGCGATCGCCGCCGCCGACGCGCCGGTCCGCATCGAAGGTGTGGGTTCCGACTCCATCCAGGGCGACATCCGTTTCCTGGAAGCCGCGGTAGCGATGGGCGCGCGGGCGACCAGCGGCCCGGGCTGGCTGGAAGTGAGCCGCGGCGACTTCCCGCTCAAGGCCATCGCGCTGGACTGCAACCACATCCCCGACGCCGCGATGACGCTCGCGGTGATGGCGCTTTACGCCCAGGGCACCACGCGCCTGGAGAACATCGCCAGCTGGCGCGTGAAGGAGACCGACCGCATCGCCGCCATGGCGCGCGAGCTGCGCAAGCTCGGCGCCACGGTCTCGGAAGGGCCTGACTTCATCGAAATCACCCCGCCGGCCGAATGGAAACCCGCCCGCATCCACACCTACGACGACCACCGCGTCGCGATGTGCTTCTCGCTGGCGGCGTTCAATGGGCTGTCGCCGTCGGCCGCGCCCGACGCCCCAGTGACGCTGCGAATCGAAGACCCGCGCTGCGTCGCCAAGACCTTCCCCGACTATTTCGAGGCGCTGTTCAGCGTCGCCTCGACGCCGACCGCGGCCATCCCCGTGATCACCATCGACGGCCCGACTGCCTCGGGCAAAGGCACCGTGGCCAGCCAAGTTGCCAAGGCACTGGGCTACCACTTCCTGGACTCGGGCGCCGTCTACCGCGCCACCGCCTTGTCGGCGGTGAGGAACGGCATCGCCGCGGACGACGAGCAAGGCCTGGCACTGTGCGCGTCCAGGCTCGACCTGCGCTTCGAAGGCGAACACATCTTCATGGGCCAGGAGGAGGTCGAAAGCCTGCTGCGCCAGGAGCACGTCGGCGCGATGGCCTCCCAGGTGTCCGCCTGGCCGGCGGTGCGCGCCGCGCTGAACCAGTTGCAACTGTCCTTCCGCCGGCTTCCCGGCCTGGTCGCCGACGGGCGCGACATGGGCACCGTCATCTTCCCCGACGCCCACCTGAAGATTTTCCTCACAGCCAGCGCCGCGCAGCGCGCCGAAAGGCGCCATAAGCAATTGATTTCCAAGGGAATTCCATCTAAACTCGAAGACCTTCGCGCGGATTTGGAAGCGAGAGACTTGCGGGACACCACCCGCCCGGTCGCCCCTTTGAAACCCGCGGAAGGTGCGGTGCTGCTGGACAACTCGGCGCTTTCCATTGAAGAGTCGGTGGAGAAAGTGCTGGATGCCTGGCGGCAGCGCCGGCCCGATGGCCTGAATTGACGGACCGCCCCGGCGGCCCCGGGATTCGACCTCCAGCCTGCGCCCGCGTTCGACAGCCCCGCCGGTTTCCCTCCAGTGCCGTCATTCCTTGGCACGCCAGACCGGCGGATTCACCAACTTAACCCCGCGACCCCGGTCGCACTGGAACTCTCCATGTCACAAGCTCAAACTGCCGCCCCCGCTGGCGGCGAATCCTTTGCCGCCCTCTTCGAAGAATCACTGCGCAAGTCAGACATGCGCATGGGCGAGGTCATCACCGCCGAAGTGGTGCGTGTTGAACACAATTTCGTGGTGGTGAACGCCGGCCTCAAGTCCGAAGCCTACGTCGCCATCGAAGAATTCAAGAACGACAAGGGCGAACTCGAAGTCCAGGCCGGCGACTTCGTGTCCGTCGCCATTGACGCCATCGAGAACGGCTACGGCGACACCATCCTGTCGCGCGACAAGGCCAAGCGCCTGGCCTCCTGGCTGTCGCTGGAAAACTCCCTTGAATCCGGCGAGTTCGTCACCGGCACCGTCAACGGCAAGGTCAAGGGCGGCCTGACCGTCCTGGTCAACGGCATCCGCGCCTTCCTGCCCGGCTCGCTGCTGGACACCCGCCCCGTGAAGGACATGAGCCCGTTCGAGGGCAAGACCATGGAATTCAAGGTCATCAAGCTCGACCGCAAGCGCAACAACGTGGTGCTGAGCCGCCGCGCCGTCGTCGAGGCCTCGATGGGCGAAGAGCGCAGCAAGCTGCTGAGCACGCTGGCCGAAGGCTCGGTCGTCAGCGGCGTGGTCAAGAACATCACCGAGTACGGCGCCTTCGTCGACCTCGGCGGCATCGACGGCCTGCTGCACATCACCGACATGGCGTGGCGCCGCGTGCGCCACCCGAGCGAGGTGGTGACGGTCGGCCAGGAACTGCAGGCCAAGGTCCTGAAGTTCGACGCCGAGAAGAACCGCGTCTCGCTGGGCATCAAGCAACTGGGCGACGACCCCTGGCACGGCGTGGCCCGCCGCTACCCGAACGGCACCCGCCTGTTCGGCAAGATCACCAACATCGCCGACTACGGCGCGTTCGTGGAGATCGAACCCGGCATCGAAGGCCTGGTGCACGTGTCCGAGATGGACTGGACCAACAAGAACGTCGCCCCCAGCAAGATCGTCTCGCTGGGCGACGAAGTCGAAGTCATGGTCCTGGAGATCGACGAAGACAAGCGCCGCATCAGCCTGGGCATGAAGCAGTGCAAGGCCAACCCCTGGGAAGAATTCGCCGCCACCGTGCAGCGCGGCGACAAGGTCACCGGCCCGGTCAAGTCGATCACCGACTTCGGCGTGTTCATCGGCCTGGCCGCCGGCATCGACGGCCTGGTCCACCTGTCCGACCTGTCCTGGAACGAGCCCGGCGAAGCCGCCGTGCGCAACTACAAGAAGGGCCAGGAAGTCGAAGCCGTCGTGCTGGCCGTCGACGTGGAGCGCGAGCGCATCTCCCTGGGCATCAAGCAACTGGACTCCGACCCGTTCACCAACTACACCTCGCTCAACGATCGCGGCGCGACCGTGACCGGCAAGGTCAAGACGGTGGACGCCCGTGGCGCCGAGATCGACCTCGGCCAGGACATCGTCGGCTACCTGCGCGCTTCGGAAATCAGCCGCGACCGCGTGGAAGACGCGCGCAACGTGCTGAAGGAAGGCGACGAAGTCTCCGCCGTGATCATCAACGTGGACCGCAAGACCCGCGGCATCCAGCTGTCGATCAAGGCCAAGGACAACGCCGACCAGCAAGAAGCCATGCAGCGCCTGTCGCAGTCCAGCGAGCGCGAGAACGCCGGCACCACCAGCCTGGGCGCCCTGCTGCGCGCCAAGCTCGACAACCAGAACAACAGCTGATGCTGTCGTCGGCCAGCCGTCGGGTTCAAACCCCATGGCCGGCCGGACCGGTCGACCGGTGAATGAGGCCTGGCCGGGCCCCGCCTTCGGGCGCCCCAGCCGCATTCTTCCACCCTCGACCGGTCCCCATGCGGATGGGCTGGCGGCTTGACGCACGCCTGCAAGCCCAGCCAGCCCATCCGCATGGGGACCGCGGCGCACCGCCCGTCGTTGCGCCTTCCCCGATTCCCCCACATCGCCAGGCTCT
>CBJNAE010000363.1:0-4166 GCA_966433995.1 uncultured Ideonella sp.
GGCCCGGCCGTCAACCCGCTGATCAAGATCATCAACATCGTCGCCCTGCTGATCGTGCCGCTGCTGCCGGCGGCGGCCTACAAGGCGCCGGTGACCACGGCCGTGCCGACGCCGGTGACCGCGCCGGCGCCCGCCGCCGCGACCGCACCCGCCGCGCCCGCCAGCCTGGCGCCGCTGGCCGAGCCGGCCGCCCCGGCCGCGTCGAACTGACCACGACGCCTCTCGGGCAAAAAGGCCAACCTCGCGGTTGGCTTTTTTTTCGCCTGAACGGCGGCGCTTCCCCCCTATCCGATGGGTCGCCGCTTGGCCGCTCCCACAATCCCCACGACAATCAGGGTTTTGATTCCAACAACAGGGAGAGAGGGACGATGAAGAAGCAAACCTTGACGCGCATCTGCGGCGCGGTGGTGCTGGCGGTGGCCAGTTGGTCGGCGCAGGCGGAAAACCCGACACGAGAACAGCAGCAGTCCGAGATGGCCGCGCTGCCCTGGGTGAAGGGGCCGACCGAAGTCTCGGTCAGCGGCAAGGCCAGGGTCAGGATCGACAAAGGGCTGGCCTACCTGTCCGACAAGGACTCCGCCAAATTCCTGGAACTCACCGGCAACCTGCCCTCGCCGGGCGAAAGCATCCTCGCCGCCGACCAGTGGTGGGCCGCCTTCGACTTCGAGCCCGTCGGCTACGTCAAGGACGACGAGAAGCTCGACCCCGACGCCCTGCTCAAGCAGCTGAAAAGCTCCGATGGCCCCGCCAACGAGGAACGCCGCAAGCTCGGCATGTCGGAGCTGCACACCGAGGGTTGGGTCGTCCCGCCCCACTACGACCCCGAGACCAAGCACCTCGAATGGGGCCTGAAGCTGCGCACGCCGGCGCACAACGAGCCCATCATCAACTACACCGTGCGCCTGCTCGGCCGCACCGGCTACGAGAACGTGGTGCTGGTGACATCCCCCGAGACGCTGGACGCCGACGTGAAGTCGCTCAAGGCCACGCTGAAGTCCTTCGACTTCAACGCGGGCGAGAAGTACAGCGAGTTCAAGCCCGGCGACCACGTCGCCGAATTCGGCCTGGGCGCGCTGGTCGTCGGCGGCACCGCCGCGGCCATGGTCAAGTCGGGCTTCTGGAAGACCCTCGTCGCCGCGCTGGCCGCCGGCTGGAAGCTGGTGCTCGGCGTGGGTGTCGCGCTTTTGGCGGGCATCGGCAAGCTCTTCGGGCGGGAAAAGAACTCGTGAGAGTCCCCAGCACCGAGGCGCTGCTGCAACTGATGGTGCTGGCCTTCTACCTGCAGGACTCCCTCCAGGCGCTGGCCCCCAATGAAGCCGCGCTCGTGCGCGGCGGCCGAGGGCGCTGGCATGCCGCCTTCGGGCTGCGGGGCTGGAAGCTGGCGGGCCGCGAATGGCTGCTGCCGAACCCGTTCACGCCGCACCGCCCGCTGTTCCGGCTGGCGTGGCGCATGGATGCCTCGGCGGCGCCCGCGGCGCTCCCCGCCGCGCAATTGACGGTGCCGCCGGGCATCGATCGCCTGCGCCCCTTCGTTTTCGTCGCCGCGCTGGCGCTTTTCGTGCTGCTGCCGCTGGGGCTGTTCTCTCGCGCCGGCCCGTTGCTGGCCATCGCCGCGGTGGCGCTGCTCTACCTGAACAACCTGGCCGCGCTTTGGCTGGCCTACCGGTGGCGCGACCGCCTCGGCGTCGACCGCCGGCGCCTGGTGTCGATGGCACTGGAGTGCCTGGCCTGCGCACCCTACGGCCTGAACCTGGTGCGCCGCCTGTGCGCCTTGACGAAACAGCAGGAAGACTTCACCCGGGCCGCGCGCCGGCTGCTTTGCGCCGAGGAACTGCAGGCCGCGCACCGGCAATGCCTGGCCCGCATCGACGAGCAGATCGACCTGGAACCCGAAGACAGCCCGCGCGCGGCGCAACTGCGGGCGGCCAAGGCGCGTTTCGCGTAGCCGCCGCCCGCCGGGCGCGGGATGCGCACAACGCCCTTTTCCAAGCCCTGGACTATGTAGACTAAGTTCGCTCGTCACGCAGCACCCGACGCCGTTGCCGGCTTGACCGTTCAAATTTTCACTAGGGAGGTATCCACTTCATGAAGATCGTTTCCGCCTTTTCGCTTGCCGCCGCGCTCCTCATTTCCGGATGCGCATCCGTCGATATGGCTTCAAAAGAAGAATCGGCCAAGGCGAAGGAATTCAATCCACCCAGCCACGGTAAAGCGGGCCTCTACATTTATCGCGACAGCTTCGTCGGGAAGGCCCTCAAGAAGGACATATGGATCAACGCGAAGTGCGTGGGGGAAAGTGCGCCAGATGTGTTCTTCTACACGGAAGTCGAAGGCGGGAAGACCCACAAAATCGAGACCCAATCGGAGTTCTCTCCCAATGCCTTCGAATCAATGTTTGAAGCCGGCAAGAACTACTTCATCAGGCAGTACATCAAGATGGGCGTGTTCGTTGGAGGGGCTGCATTGGAGCAAGTGCCCGACGAACAAGGCAAGCAGGCCGTCGCCAAGTTGGAGATGGCAAAGCCGGGCAAATGCAGCGCGCCTCGGTGACGCGATCCAGTGAGTCCGCAGGTCACGCCGGGCAGTGCGCCGGACCGGCTTTCTAGGCCGATCCCCGTGTCACTGGCCCGGGTCACCACCCTTCTTCGAAAGACTCCGTCCCGAGGCTTTGGGCCGAGGCAGAGGGGCGGCTCGGCGGCCAGGCCGCGCTCACTTTCCGGTGGCGTGAGCGGCTGACAGCGGTACCCTTGGCCGGGTCCGGAAGGTTCGGCAAACGGCCGCCGCTCAACGCGGCGGCATGTCCCACACCTGCTCCCGCGCCAGGCGCCTGGCACGCCAGCGCTTCCAGGAAACCCAGCCCAGGAAGCCCAGCACGGCGGCGATCACCACGGCGAAGACGAACAAGGAGAACACCAGGCCGACGGCGACCAGCAGGCAGGCCACGACCCAAGCCACCGCCTTGGCAAACAACCCGGGGGGACGGCCGTTGACGGTGAAGGCGAGCTGGGGCCTGGCCGCGGAAGAAGAAGCGTCGTTTCGCTGGAAAGGGTCTTGCATGGGAAGATGCCCGTGGCAGGTGAATACAGCCTGGATCAGACCACATTCGCGAAGCCTTGTTCCGTTCGGGGGAAGGAGCGGTCGGCGCCACCGACAATCCGCATCCTCGACCACCGCCGGAAATCGGCTGCGATCTCATTCATGGCAAAACCGGCAGGCGGGCGAAGCAATGGCCGATCCGGGGGGCCAGGCCCCGCCAGAAAAACGTGATCGAAACGCCGTGCCCCTTCCCGTCAAGATGCCCCCACCTTCCTAGTGTGCTGTCCCGCAAATAACTGACAAAAATGGAATCGATGGATTGCAAGTCAGGGCAAGGCGCAAACCGCAGCGATACCCGCGGTATCGCGAGGATTTGCAACGCAGCCATGGCTTGCAAGACACGATTGCATTGGCAGTTATTTGCGGGACAGCACACTAGCGGCCGATCACCCGCACGTCGCCATGAACCTGCCCTTCTACCTTCTTGCGCTCGCCATCGCGGCCGTCTGGTGCCCGGACATCCGCCTCTCCAGGCGCGCCGCGATCGCGCCCTGGGCCATCGCCTTTCTCGCCGCAGTCGCCTGCGCGGTGGCCAGCGGCATCGTCACGGCCGCCGGGATACTGGTTCTGTCGACCCTGGCTTTGATCTGCGGGGCTTCGAAGCGGGTACCGGCGGGATGGCGCCAACACCTGCTGACCGGATTGGTTTGTGTTTTCACGCTCGGCCTGGCCCTGCGCCTTTTGCCGGGTTTCAACGACCACCTGCTTTTCAGCGGCGTCCGTATCAGCCCCGAATCCCCGCCCTTTCGACTGAACCTGAATTTCGGCAAGGGGTGCGCGGGCTTGTTCCTCCTGGCTTTTTATGCCCAGAGAGTCGCCAGCCTGAGCGAAGCCAGGGCCCTGTTCAAACCGAGGGCGTGGATGATCGTTCTAGGCACACCCTTCTTGGTCCTGGCCGTCGCCAACCTCCTCGGCGGGATCCGATTCGATCCCAAGTGGCCGGAGCCCACCCTGGCGTTCCTGGGGGCCAATCTGTTCTTCACCTGCGTGGCCGAAGAAGCTTTCTTCCGGGGCCTGCTCCAGGAACGGTTGCACCGGATCTGCGGCGAAGGCCGCTTCGCCCGCTGGAT
>CBJNAE010000364.1:0-4153 GCA_966433995.1 uncultured Ideonella sp.
CGACGCCGGCCGCGCCGGCCATGCCGCAGGCGGCCAGCAGCTTCATCAGGCCCGATTCCTCGGGCAACCACAGCGACACCAGCGCGGTGTAGATCCACATCGCCGCCAGCGCCACCCGCAGGCCGAGCGACACCGCGGGGCTCAGCCGAACCCGCAGGTCGAGCCCGGGTCGCGGGGGCGTGACCGCCAGGCCTTGCGCCAACGTGCTGGGCGCGCGGCCGAGCAGCGCCTGAGCGGAATTCGGCGCCGGCACGCTGCCCCTTTCGAGCAGGGCGATGGTGTCGCGGCAGAAAACCTTCTGCGGCAGCAGTTCGGCGGCCCGGGCGGCCAGGCGCATCAGCGGCAACGGAAGCGGCAGCCACAACGCCTCGCCCAGGCCCAGGCCCAGGGCCTGGCGGTAGTGCGCCAGCATGTCGCGGTAGCCCAGCGACTGCGCGCCACCCAGCTCATAAACGTCGGCCAGCGCGCCAGGCTGTTCCACCAGCCGCGCCACCGCCTCGGCGACTTCGTACACATGGATGGGCTGCACCAGTTGCCCCCCATGCCCGGGCAGGCTGACAACAGGCAGGCTGGCCAGCGTGGCGAAGAGCGCGGCGCTCTGGCTGCGCGGGCCGTAGATGAGCGAAGGGCGCAGCACGGCCCAGTCCAGCGGCAGCGTGGCCAGGGCCTCGTCGGCGAGCAGCTTCGAATGCAGGTAGGGCATGGCGACGCTGCCGGCGTCGGCCGACACGCCCAGGGCCGAGATCTGGACCACCCGGGTGACGCCGGCCAAGGCTGCGCCGCGGAACAGCTCGATCGGGCCTTGGCTGTGCACGCGTTCGAAGGTCTGGCCCGCAGAAGGCATCAGGATGCCGACGCAGTTCACCACCGCATCGACTTTCAGCGCGGCCAGCTTGCGCGCCCATTCGGCGGGTGCCACGGGCCGCGCGTAGTCCACATGCAGGCTGGCGGCACCGTCGCGGTGCCCCCGGCCGCCCTCGACCACCTGGTGGCCGCGCGAGCGCAGCGCTTGCGTGACCGCATGGCCCACGCAGCCGCTGGCTCCGCTGACGAAGACTCTCATGATTCCCTCCATTGCGGCGCTTGATCGTCGTCGGCCGCGCCATGGCCATTCGGTTGCGCCCCGGCCACCGCGCGCAGCTCGTCGCGCCGCGGCAGCATCTCGGGCAAGGTGAGGTTCCAAGCGAGGCCCGTGGCCTGCAGGCCGCGCAGCACCCACCAGCCCGGGTCGGCCTGGCCGGGGTTCAGGCCGAGCTTGGCCGACCCGGGGAAGGCGTGGTGGTTGTTGTGCCAGCACTCGCCGAAGGTGATCAAGCCGCAGCCGGCCACGTTGAAGCCCTGCACGGCGGCGCCCTGGACCCGCCAGTCCTGGTGGCCCCGGCGGTGCGCGAAGTGGCCCACCAGCCAATGGCCCGTCAGGCTCACCGAGACGCGCAGGCACACGCCCCAGAGCACGCCGGGCAGGCCGAGCGCCGCGTGGCACAGCACCGCCCACGGCAGTTGCTGCAGCATCCAGGTGCGCTCGACGAACATCAGCACGCGGTCGCGCGCGAGTTCGGCCGGCACCACGAAACGCGGTGGGCGCTCCAGTTCGAGTTCGCAGTGCAGTTGCCACCACCCGTCCCGCAGGAAGGACCGGCGGTGGGCGAAGAAATCATGGCAGGCCGGCTGGCGCTGCGCCCAGTCGCGCAGGTCGTGGGTGCGCACCATGCCCACCGGGCCGGCCATGCCGACCAGGGTGCCGAGGTAGACGAAGAGCCGCTCCATCCAGACAGGGCAGTCGTAGCTGCGGTGGATCAACCGCCGGTGCATGCCCAGCGAGTGGCCCAGGCACAGCGTGGCGGCGCTGCCGACCAGGAACAGGGCCAGGCCCGACGCGCTCCAGAAAAACAGCGGAGCGGCCAGGCCGCCGGCCGTCATGCCGAACCACCAGAGCGACTTGATCGGCGACCAGCGCACCCGGCCGTCCATGGGACTCGTTCCGGGCAAGGCGACCATGGTGGGGACATCGTTGCGCATGGTGGGCTTTCGGTGGGGTGGGAGGGGCTTGTCCGGGCGGGCGGCCTGGGAGTCAGGCCGCGTCGCTGCGGTGGCAGGTCTCACCGCACCGCCGCATGCGTCGCACCGCCCGCCGGGCCCGTAGTTCGCGCACCGCGTGGATCACCGGGCCCAAGGCGCCCGAAATGGCCTGGCGGTGGCGCGCGAAGCCGCGGTAGGCGGCGTCGAACCCGGGCCGCAGCGGTGCCCAGGCGGTGGGGCGAAGCACCCAGCCCAAGCCGACCGCGGCGTAGGCCAGGCGCAGCACTTCGACGCCGCGCAGCACGCTGCCGTCCGGACGCAGCGCGTGGATCTCCGCGTTCAGCTCGGCCAGCGTGGCGCCGTAGGGCCGCGGGTCGAAGCCGGGGGCCGAGATGTCGACGAACACCAGGCGGCCGGCGGCGTCGCGGGCGCGCAAGTGGTCCATCTCCAGCGAGCACACCGGGCAGGCGGCGTCGTACAGCAAGGTCAGGGGATAGGTGGCGTCGCGCATTTTTCTTTCCGTCCTTTCGCGCTGGAGTTGTCAGATATTTCAGTCAAAACAGAAATGACGATGTAAAAAAATTTGACTCATGGAATGGTGCCGCGCTGGCCGCCGGCCGGTTTGGCCGAGGCGCCGCCGCTGAGCAGCCGCTTGATCTTGGCTCCGAGCTTGAGCACCTGGGTGAGCGTGCCGGTGTCGAGCTTGAGCATCTCGTCGCTCCAGGCGGTGAGCGTCTGCAGCAGCTCCAGCGTCTCGCGCATGCGCAGCCTGGCCTCGGCCGGCTCGCGGCTGAGCGCGGGGTCGGCGAGCAGCTCGGCGAGCACCTGCATCGTCGGCTCGATCTCCCGGCGCTGGCGCTCGCGCACGATGGTGCGCAGCAGTTCCCAGACGTGGACCGAGGTTTCGAAATGGTCGCGCCGGTCGCCCGGCAGGTGGGTCAGGCGGGCCAGGTTCCAGCCCTGCAGCTCGCGGATGCTGTTGCTGACGTTGGAGCGGGCCACGCCCAGGGTGTCGGCGATCTCCTCGGCGTGCATCGGCCGGCCGGTGATGAAGAGCAGGGCGTGGATCTGCGCGACGGTGCGGTTGACGCCCCAGCGGGTGCCCATCTCGCCCCAATGCAGGACGAAACGCGAGAGGGTGGGGGAAAGTTCCATGGCTTCAATTTAGGCCCGTCTTTTATTTCTGTCAATACAGAAATTTCTGTGATGATCGGCGTTGACGCGGCATGGCCTGTCGCGGGCTGTGCGATGCTTGCCGGCACGGTCTTTGCGGGTCTCCCCGCCGACCCATGCCATGCCCAGGAGTCCGCCGCATGCCCCGTCCCGCCCCCCTTCCCCTGCGTCTGGCGCTGCAAGGCGGCGGCGCGCACGGCGCGTTCACCTGGGGCGTGCTCGATGCGCTGCTCGAAGACGGCCGACTGCGCCTGGACGCCCTGAGCGGCGCCAGCGCGGGCGCGATGAACGCGGTGGTCGTGGCCCAGGGTTTGATGGAGGGCGGCGCCGACGGCGCGCGCGCCGCGCTGCGCCGCTTCTGGACCGCGGTGGCGGCGCTGGTACCGCCGGAGATGTCGCATGTTTCCGGCGACGGCGCGCAGGTGAAGCTGGCGCCGGCGGTGCAGTGGCTGATGCACTGGAGCCACCTGCTGGCGCCGGAGCAGCTCAACCCTTTCGGCCTGAACCCGCTGCGCGACGTGCTGGAGTCGCAGCTGGACTTCGTGCGGCTGCGCCAATGCTGCCCGGTGCCGCTCTTCATCTCGGCGACCCGCGTGCGAACCGGACAGTTGCGGGTGTTCCGCGAACACGAGCTGTCGGTGCAGGCCATGCTCGCCTCGGCCTGCCTGCCCACCCTGCACCACACCGTGGAGATCGACGGCGAGCCGTATTGGGACGGCGGCTATTCGGCCAACCCGGCGGTGTGGCCGCTGATCCAGCAGGCGGGCCATGCGACCGATGTGCTGCTGGTGCTGCTCAACCCGCTGCGCCAACCCGCGCCGGGCGGTGGCGGCCCGGTGGCGGGGAATCTGGCGGGCAGCCTGGCGGGCGAGATCCGCCTGCGCGCCGGCGAGCTGGCCTTCCAGGCCGGCTTCCTGCGCGAGATGCAGCTGTTGGCCGCGATGCGGCGCGACCTGCAGCG
>CBJNAE010000365.1:0-4106 GCA_966433995.1 uncultured Ideonella sp.
CAGGCCAAGATCCAGGGCGCGCGCTGCATGGACTGCGGCACGCCGTTCTGCAACAGCGGCTGCCCGGTCAACAACATCATTCCGGACTTCAACGACCTCGTCTATCGCGACGACTGGCGCAACGCCAGCACGGTGCTGCACTCGACCAACAACTTCCCCGAGTTCACCGGCCGCATCTGCCCGGCGCCCTGCGAGGCGGCCTGCACGCTGAACTTCAACAACGACGCGGTCGGCATCAAGAGCATCGAGCACGCCATCATCGACCGCGCCTGGGCCGAAGGCTGGGTGGTGCCGCGGCCGCCCAAGGTCAAGACGGGCAAGAAGGTCGCCGTCGTCGGCTCCGGCCCGGCCGGCCTAGCCGCGGCGCAGCAGCTGGCGCGCGCCGGCCACGACGTCACGGTCTTCGAGAAGAACGACCGCGTCGGCGGCCTGCTGCGCTACGGCATCCCCGACTTCAAGATGGAGAAAAGCCACATCGACCGCCGGGTCGAGCAGATGCAGGCCGAGGGCGTGCGCTTCCGCACCAGGGTGCTGGTCGGCGCCTTGCCCGCCAAGAGCACCGTGGGCAACGACGCCACCGAGACCGTCACGCCGCAGCAGCTGCAAGCCGATTTCGACGCGGTGCTGCTGGCCGGCGGCGCCGAGCAGCCGCGCGACCTGCCGGTGCCCGGCCGCGAGCTGGAGGGCGTGCATTTCGCGATGGAATTCCTGCCGCAGCAGAACAAGGTCAACGCCGGCGACAAGCTGAAGAACCAGCTGCGCGCGGACGGCAAACACGTGGTCGTGATCGGCGGCGGCGACACTGGCAGCGACTGCGTGGGCACCAGCAACCGCCACGGCGCGGCCAGCGTCACCCAGTTCGAGCTGCTGCCGATGCCGCCCGAGCAGGAAAACAAGCCCCTGGTCTGGCCCTACTGGCCGACCAAGCTGCGCACCAGTTCCAGCCACGAGGAGGGCTGCGAGCGCGAGTTCGCCATCGCCACCAAGGAATTCATCGCCGGCGAAGGCAAGGACAAGAACAAGGTCAAGGCCTTGAAG
This sequence comes from uncultured Ideonella sp., assembly GCA_966433995.1. Taxonomy (GTDB): domain Bacteria; phylum Pseudomonadota; class Gammaproteobacteria; order Burkholderiales; family Burkholderiaceae_C; genus JANPCX01. The sequence goes on from CBJNAE010000365.1 coordinate 1,039, forward strand.
TCGGTCCGACTGGAATGGCAGGGCGGCAAGATGGTCGAGGTGGCGGGCAGCGAGCAGGTCATCCCGGCCGACCTCGTCCTGCTGGCCATGGGCTTCGTCAGCCCGGTAGGCAGCGTGATCGAGGCTTTCGGCGTCGAGAAGGACGCCCGCGGCAACGCCCGCGCTTCCACCGAAGAGGCCGGCGGCTACCGCACCAGCGTCGACAAGGTTTTCGCCGCCGGCGACATGCGCCGCGGCCAGTCGCTGGTGGTCTGGGCCATCCGGGAAGGCAGGCAAGCGGCCCGGGCGGTGGACCAGTTCCTGATGGGCGCCAGCGACCTGCCGCGCTGACCGGCGCGCCGCCGCCGCTGCCCAGGCGGCGAGAACCTTAAGGAGGGCTGAACCCGCAGCCGCCCGTCGGCGGCGGTTCGGTGGCCTGCGTGAGACAATCCGGCCCGCCGGTCGCTGCGGTGCAGCATCGCAGCCTGCCGTGAAACCAAGACTTGCCTCATGCCAAGCGATCCCTCCCCCCCTTCCTCAAGCGCCCTGATCGAGATCGACCACGTCAGCTTCGGCTATGGCGGCGGCGGGCGCACCATCCTGAACGACGTGTCGCTGCGTTTCCCTCGCGGCAAGGTCACTGCCATCCTGGGTGGTTCGGGCTGCGGCAAGACCACGCTGCTGCGCCTGATCGGTGGCGTGCACGCGGCTACCCGAGGGCAGGTGAAATTCGACGGCGAGGTCATCGACGCCTCCAACAAGGAGCAGCTCTACCGCCTGCGCAGCCGGCTGGGCATGCTGTTCCAGTTCGGCGCGCTCTTCACCGACTTGTCGGTGTTCGAGAACGTGGCCTTCCCGCTGCGCGAGCACACCGACCTGAGCGAATCGATGATCCGCGACATCGTGCTGATGAAGCTCAACGCCGTCGGCCTGCGCGGCGCGGCGCCGCTGCGCATCAGCGAGGTGTCCGGCGGCATGGCGCGCCGCATCGCGCTGGCGCGCGCCATCGTCCAGGACCCCGAGCTCATCATGTACGACGAACCCTTCGCCGGCCTGGACCTCATCTCCATGGGGGTGGCCGCCAAGCTCATCCGCACCCTCAACGACGTGACCGGCTCGACCTCGCTGCTGGTCTCGCACGACGTGCCCGAGTGCATGGCCATCAGCGACCACGTCGTGCTGATGGCCGCGCCCGGCGGCCGCATCGTCGCCCAGGGTACGCCTGCGGAGCTGATGGACTCCACCGACCCGGAAGTGCGCCAGTTCGTGCGCGGCGAGCCCGACGGCCCGGTGAAGTTCCACTACCCGGCGCGCGACATGGCGGAAGACTTCGGCTTCCGGCAGGCCGCGGGGGGCGCGCGATGATCATCGTCGACGCCTTCGCCTGGCTGGGCCGCGCCGTCATCGAGTGGCTGCGCGCCCTCGGCCACAACGCCTTCTTCTTCCTGGACGTGGTGCGCAACATCCCGTCCAGCCTGCGCCGGCCCGGCCTGGTGGTCAAGCAGATCCACGCCGTCGGCAATTTGTCGCTGGTGATCATCTGCGCCTCCGGCCTGGCGGTGGGCTTCGTGCTGGCGTTGCAGATGTATTACGCGCTCGTGCCCTACGGCGCGGTCGAATCGCTCGGCCTGATCGTCAACCTGTCGCTGGTGCGCGAACTCGGCCCGGTGGTCACCGCGCTGTTGTTCGCGGGCCGCGCCGGCACCTCGCTCACCGCCGAGATCGGCTTGATGAAAGCCGGCGAGCAGCTCGCTGCGATGGAGATGATGGCGATCGACCCGAAGAGCCGGGTGCTGGCGCCGCGTTTCATCGGCGGCATCGTGTCGATGCCCATCCTGGCGGTGCTGTTCTCGACGGTCGGCATCCTGGGCGCCTACGCGGTCGCGGTGGGGATGATCGGCGTGGACGCCGGCAACTTCTGGTCGATCATGCAAAGCCGCGTCGACGTGTGGCGCGACGTCGGCAACGGCATCGTCAAGAGCGCCGTGTTCGGCGTGATCTGCACCTTCGTCGCGCTCTACCAGGGCTACGAGACCCAGGCCACCCCCGAAGGCGTGGCGCACGCCACCACGCGCACCGTGGTGATCTCGTCGCTGGGCGTGCTTTGCACCGACTTCCTGCTGACGGCACTGATGTTCTCCACGCCTTGAAACGCGGGCGCGGGACGAACAAGACATACAAGCGAAACAAGGGATCTTCGAGATGAACAGAAAAAGTGTGGAAGTGCTGGTCGGCGTGTTCGTGCTGCTCGGCATGCTCGGCGTGGTGTTCCTGTCGCTGAAGGCGGCCAACCTGGCGACTTTCAGCCTCGACAACAACGCCGCCTACAGCCTGACGGCCAAGTTCGACAACATCGGCGGCCTCAAGGTGCGCGCGCCGGTGCGCAGCGCGGGCGTCACGGTCGGGCGGGTGGTCTCGATCACCCTGGATCCCGTCACCTACCAGGGCGTGGTCAAACTCGACATCAACAGCAGCGTGCAATTCCCGAAGGACACCTCGGCCAAGATTCTGACCGCCGGCCTGCTCGGCGACCAGTACATCGGCCTGGAAGCCGGCGGCGACGAGAAGAACCTGGCACCCGGCGACAACATCGGCCGGACGCAGTCGGCCGTGGTGCTGGAGAACCTGATCGGCCAGTTCCTCTACAACAAGGCCGCCGACGGCGCTTCCCCCGCCGCGCCTGCCGCCAGTGGGGCGCTGAAATGAACGCCGCGGCGCCTCGCCGGTCCACAGTTGCGCGGCTGCGGTTCGCAGCCGGCCTGGCCGGTTTCGCCTTGCTGCAGGGTTGCGCCACCGTGGGCGGCGGCCCCAGCGCCGGCCAGGACCCACGCGATCCCTGGGAACGCTGGAACCGCCAGGTCTACAGCTTCAATGAATCGCTCGACGCCGCCGTGCTCAAGCCGGTGGCCACCACCTACCAGAAGGTGTTGCCGTCCTTCGTGCGCCGCGGCGTCGACAACGTCTTCAACAATTTCGCCGATGTGTGGTCGGGCGTGAACAACCTGCTGCAGGGCAAGGTGGAGGCGGCACTACGGGACACGATGCGCGTCACCACCAACACCTTCCTCGGCATCTTCGGCCTGCTCGAC
>CBJNAE010000366.1:0-4100 GCA_966433995.1 uncultured Ideonella sp.
AGGGTCAGGAAAGACCCGGCTTGGATGGTGTTCAAGGGAAATCCTGGTTTTTAACGGTGGACTCCCCCAATTTTACGGGGCGGCCCCTCCCCCTGTTCGAGCGGCAGTCCGCAACACCGATAGGGGTGGCCGGCCTTTCCCGTGCCGCTTACCATGGCCGCCCAGCCGAAGACGCCGTACCACCGTGCTCAAAGACCTCCCACCCGACGCCCGTTCCACGGGCCCGCTTGCAAGCGGGCCCGGCTTTGTCGGGCCGGGTGTGCGCAGGCACACCCGGCGGGCGGCTGGGTCTGGCCGCCAAACTCCATTGCGCTGAACACCATCGTGCTCAAGGATCTCCCGCCCGACGCCCGCCCCAGGGAACGCCTGCTCAAGCTCGGCCCCGGCGGCGTGGCCGACGCCGAGCTGGTCGCCCTGCTGCTGCGCACCGGCTTCAAGGGCACCTCGGTGCTGCGGCTGGCGCAGCAACTGCTCGACGGTTTCGGCGGGCTGCACGGACTGCTGCGCGCCCAGGGCGACGAACTCAAGCGCGTCAAGGGCCTGGGCCCGGCCAAGCGTGCCGAAGTGATGGCGGTGCTGGAGATCGCCCGTCGCGCGATGGCGCAGGAGCTGTCGCGCCGGCCGGTGCTCGGCTCGCCGCGGGAGGCCAAGCAATTCGCCCAGTTGAAGCTCGGCGGCCTGGGCCACGAGGTGTTCGCGATGATGTGCCTGGACGCCCAGCAGCAGTTGCTGTGCTGGGACGAACTCTTCCGCGGCACGCTGACCCAGACGGCGGTGTACCCGCGCGAGGTGGTCAAGCGCGCCCTGCAGGCACATGCGCACGGCGTGGTGCTGGTGCACAACCACCCCTCAGGCGTGCCCGAACCCTCGCCCGCCGACGAACAGCTCACGCAGCGCCTGAAGCAGGCGCTGGCGCTGGTCGATGTGCAGGTGCTCGACCACCTCGTGGTCGGCGCGGCCGAGGTGGTTTCGTTCGCCGAGCGGGGGTTGATCTGACATGCGCCGCACCGGCAAACCCTCCCCCGGCCACGGCAAGCCGCCGCCATCGACGCTGAAGGCGCTGGCCGACCTGGGCCGGGTCAAGAAGGCGATGGCGCAAGCCGCCCGCGCGGCCGCCGCCGCTGAAACCCAGCGGCGCCAGCAGGCGGCCCAGGCCGAGCGCGAACACAACCTGTTCGCGCTGAGTGTGGGGCCCGTGCAGCCGCTGCGCGGCCGGGCGGCCGGCACGGTGCCTTCTTCGCGGCCCCGGCCGCCACCCGAACCGCGCCAGCGCGCGCAGGACGAAGCCGCAGCCCTGCGGGAGGCGCTGTCGGACGACTTCGACGTCGAATCGCTGCTCGACACCGACGCCACCCTGTCCTTCCGCCGCCGCGGTGTCGGGCCCGAAGTGGTGCGCAAGCTGCGCCGCGGCGTCTGGGCCATCCAGGCCCACCTCGACCTGCACGGCCTGCGGCGCGACGAAGCGCGCGAACAGCTATCGGCCTTCTTCCGAGAAGCGGTTCGCCAGAAGCTGCGCTGCGTGCGCGTCATCCACGGCAAAGGCAACGGCTCGCCCGGGCGCGAGCCGGTGCTCAAGGCCAAGGTCAGGGCCTGGCTGGTGCAGAAGGAAGAGGTGATGGCCTTCGTGCAGGCACGGGCCTCCGAGGGCGGGCACGGGGCGCTGGTAGTGCTGCTGCGCTCATTCCCGCGGGCGGCGGCCACGCCGGGTGATTGATATCCGAAATCGCCTGCCGGGACATCCGCGGCGCTCGACTCGCAGCGCTGGCAGAAAACCGTTGACGGGGTCGGCTAGAACGAACTTCCCACGCTCCGTTCACCCTGAGCTTGTCGAAGGGCTTTGGTCACTTCAGCTTTCCGAAGCCTGAGAGGCCCGCGAAAAGGGCTTCGACAAGCTCAGCCCGAACGGGTGGGATGAGCACCCCTCTCGCCCGTTCACCCTGAGTCTGTTGCAGGGCTTCTGCCGAACAGAGCGGGGTGCGGCCGCCCCCTCAAGGCGCAACGCTGTCGACCCGCACCGACAACCCGCTGGCCACGTTCTTCACCGGCCCGGCCTGGCCAGTGAGGTCGCCAGGCTGCGGCATGGCGTTGCCCGACTTGGAGATGCGCACGCCCACCACCACGCGCTCGAATTTCGAGAGCTTCGTGTCGGCCGACATCGCGGTGCTGTCGTCCAGGGTGAAACGCAGGGGCAGTTCACCAGCCTTGTGCTTCAGGATGGCCAGGGGCATGCGCGGGCCATCGACGGCGCGCGCGAAGATGAAGACGGTGTCGTCCGGCGAGACGCGGCCAGCCAGCGCCGGCGCCAGGCTGACTTCGCCGGAGATCCGGGCGGCTTCGGCGCCGACCGCGGTGGAGGACGCCGGGGTGTCGGCCGCCGCCGCGGCGGCGCCGGAAGCCGCAGACGCGGTGCCCGGCGCCCGCCCCAGGCGGACACGCGCCTCGGCCATGCTGGCGTCCAGCCCGGTGGCCAACTCGCTGGCCGGCTCGACCATGGCGCGGGCCCGGGTCCAGTAGGCCAGCGCCGCGGTGAAATCCTCGCGTTCGAAGGCCGCGCCGCCGGCCAGCGCCAGCGCCTTGAGGTTGTTGGGGTCGCGCAGCAGGGCCTGCTCGATCAGTTTCGTGGGTTCGCCCTGGGCGCTTTGGCCCTGCGTCATCGCCAGAACTTCGGCGCGGTCGACCAGCAGCTGCGCGTTGTCGGGCGCCAGGGCGATGGCCCGCGCATAGGCTTTGTCGGCTTCGGGGAGGCGCTGCAGCATGGCGTAGGAGCGGGCCAGCATCTCCCAGGCCTTGGGGTCGGCAGGCTCGCCCGCCGGCGCGTTCTCCAGGCGCTGCGCGAGCGACGCGACCATGGCCTCCACCTGTTCCAGCGTGACTTCGCCCTGCGGCCCCTGGCTGGCCATTCGGGCTTCCGGCGAAAGGGCCGCCGGGTTGCCGACCAGGGCGTAGAAACCGATGGCCGCCGCTGGGACTACCACCGCGAACACCGCGGCCGTGCGAGTCGACCTGCGGGCCGGCGCGGACACGGAAGGCGCGGCGTCGGCGGGCTGCTCGTCGAGCGCGCGGCGTTCGATCTCGGCGCGCGAGAGCCGGTGCTGGTCGGCGGAAATGCCGCCCGCTGCCAGCTCGGCGTCCAGTTGCTTCAGTTGTTCGCGCAGGATCGCCAGGTTGGCGGCGTCCCGCCCGGCTGCGGCCACCCCGCCGCCTTGGCCGTGCGTGGGCGCGCGCTCGGCGCGCGCGGGGCGCCAAAGAGCCGGCAGCACCAGCGCCAGGGCCAGCGCGATGAGGCACGCGGCCCCTGTCCAGAAAAGCATCATGGGGAGCCGGATCCTTTGGTTTCTTCTTCACCGGCCAGCAGGCGGCGCGCACGCTGGACGTCTTCGGCGCTCAAGGCGCCCTCGCCTTGCCGCAGCGCCTGCGCGGCCAGCCTGCGGCGGCGGATGTGGGCGGCCATCACCGCGCCGGCCACCAGCAGCAGCACGAAAGGCCCGGTCCACAGCAGCAGCGTGGTGGCTTTCAGGGGCGGCCGGTACAGCACGAAGTCGCCGTAGCGCGCCACCATGAAGTCGAGGATCTGCTGCTTGGACTGCCCCTGCCCAAGCTTGATCTCGATCTGCCGGCGCAGGTCGACCGCCAGGTCGGCGTGCGAGGCGGCGATGGTTTCGTTCTGGCACACCAGGCAGCGCAACTCTTCGGCGATGGCCATGACGCGGGCTTCCATGGCCGGGTCCTTCGCCATCGGCGCGGCTTCCTTGGCCCAGGCCGCGCCGGCCGCGAAGCACAGCGACAGCAGCAGCGCCGGCAGGATGCCCGCCTTCAAGGCGCGGCGGGAGGAGGGACGTCCGTCAAGGCGCACCGAGTTTCCCCAGCAAGGGCAGGATGGTCTTTTGCAGCGCCTCCGGCGTGACCGGGCCGATGTGCTTGTGGCGGATGACGCCTTCCTTGTCGACGATGAAGGTCTCGGGCACGCCGTACACGCCCAGGTCGATGCCCACCAAGCCCTCGGTGTCGGAGAGCGATTGCTTGTACGGGTCGCCGAACTGCCTGAGCCAGCGCAGCGCGTCGTCGCGCTTGTCCTTGTAGTTCAGGCCGTAGAGCGGCAC
>CBJNAE010000367.1:0-4095 GCA_966433995.1 uncultured Ideonella sp.
GGGTGAGCGGTGGCGCCCAGGCTGGTGAAACTCGGGACGAAGTCGCGGCCGGCGCGCAGTTCGCCCCAACCGCCCAGCAGGCTCACCGTCGAGCGGCGGCCGAACAGCGCGTTGGCCACCGAGTCGATGTTGTTGCTGCTGGTGGCCCCTGCCACGCCGGTGTCGGGGCTGAAGCCGTTTTCGAGCCAGAAGCCGGCCTTCAGGCCGCCGCCCAGGTCCTCCGTGCCACGCACGCCGAAGCGGGAATTGCTGTTGCCGCCCTCGACCATGCGGGTCAGCGAACTGGCGCCAGAGGCGCTGGCGCGGTTCACGGCGGCGTCGACCACGCCGAAGACGGTGACGTTCTGGGCCTGGGCCGCCAGCGAAAGCGCAGCGGCGCCGAATGCGATGAGGACCTTGTTCTTGTGGATGCACTGGGGCATGTCTTGTCTCCGGGGTGAAAGAGACGGCCATGCTAGGCGGCGCGCGTTCCGGCGGCCCTGCGGGCACTACGTAAGTAGCGTGTGGATGCTACGTACGTAGTCGTGGGACGCCGCCGCCAGGGTACAACGACCTCACGCCTCTCTGACCTGCGCAGGGCGTCGACAGGCCAGGATAAACTTGCGGTCTATGGGTGCTGCGCAGTGTCGCGCGGCAGGTCGTTCACGAAGGTCGGGCCGCCTCGTGGGTTCATCCACGATCCTTCCACCTTCCCATGAATCCAGACCTCAGCCAGATCATCGCCACCTCGCTGTTCGGCGTGGCCCTCGTCCACACTTTCGCTGCCCGGCAGTTCGAGCGGCTGGCGCACCGATACCCCCGGCATGCCGGAGCCTTCCATTTGCTGGGCGAAGTGGAGGTCGTCTTCGGTTTCTGGGCCATCGTGCTGATCCTCCTGTTGGCGTTCACGGCCGGCGGGTCGCAGGCGTTGGGCTACGCCGAATCCAGGAACTACGGCGAACCCATGTTCGTTTTCGCGGTGATGGTGATCGCCGGCTCCCGGCCCATCGTCCAGGCCGTGCTGGCCCTGGTGTCGCGCATCGCCGCCGCGGTGCCGGCGCCCACGGCCTTGGCGACCTGCTGGCTCAGCTTGGCCGGTGTCCCCTTGCTGGGCTCACTGATCACCGAACCCGCGGCCATGACCATCGCTGCGCTGTTGCTCGCACCGCAAGCCTTCCGGCCCGAGGTTCCGGAACGCGTCAAGTACTTCGCGCTGGGCGCGCTGTACGTCAACATCTCCATCGGCGGCACGCTGACTTCCTATGCCGCACCGCCAGTTCTGATGGTGGCGAAAACCTGGGGTTGGGACAGCGCGCACATGCTGATGAACTTCGGCTGGAAAGCGGCCATCGCCGTGGTGGTGAACGCCACCGCGGCGACCTGGCTGCTGCGGCGGCACCTGGCGGCGTCCAGCGGGCAGGCGCGGCCGGACGGCGCAAGCGGCGCGCGGCCCCCGGTGCCGTGGCTGGTGACGGCCACCCACCTGGCCCTGCTGGCGGGGGTGGTCGCCTTGGCCCATCACCCTGTCGGTTTCCTCGGCCTTTTCCTGCTGTTCCTCGGCTTCGCCCAAGCCTATGAAAAGCACCAGGATCCGCTGCTCATCAAAGAAGCGCTGCTGGTGGGGTTTTTCCTGGCCGGCCTGGTCGTCCTTGGCGGCTTGCAGCAATGGTGGCTTCAACCCATCGTGTCGGGGCTGGAGCCTTTGGCGTTGTTCTTCGGCGCGACCGCGCTCACCGCCATCACCGACAACGCGGCGCTGACCTACCTCGGTTCGCTGGTCGAGGGCATGTCGGAACAAGCCAAATACATGCTGATGGCGGGCGCCGTCGCGGGAGGCGGCCTCACCGTCATCGCCAACGCCCCCAATCCAGCGGGTGTCGCGCTCTTGAAGCGGGGCTTTTCGGACGAATCCATCGGGGCGGGAGGACTGCTGGCCGGAGCCTGCGTCCCGACCGCAGTGGCGATGGCGGTTTTCTTCCTCTGAGCGCCCCCAGACCTGCCGCTTCGCGCCAGGTCCCCCAGGGGGTTGAAAGAACCTGGGGAGCGGCCCGGCGTTTTCTCAAGAGAATCGTCGGCGAACGAATCCGGCGCTCCGCCCGCGGCGCCGGCGAAGCAATCGCCGAGGCGGATGGTGCTTGCGTAAAGAAAAGCCGCCCGGGAGGCGGCTTTTCCAGGTCCGGCCGCGCGGAGCGTGTCAGCGCAGGCCGGCGGATGCCACCGTGAGCGCGGTCAGGTTGACCACGCGGCGCACCGTGGCCGACGGCGTCAGCACATGGGCCGGCGCAGCCGCGCCGAGCAGGATGGGGCCGACGGTCACGCCCTGGCCGCCCGTCATCTTCAAGACGTTGAACAGGATGTTGGCGGCGTCCAGGTTGGGCAGGATGAGCACGTTGGCCGCGCCCGCCATCGTCTGCGAAGGCAGGAAGCTCGCGCGCACCTCTTCGCTGAGCGCGGCATCGCCCTGCAACTCGCCTTCCGACTCGATGTCGGGCCGCCTGGCGGCGAACAGCGCCCGGGCCTCGCGCATCTTGCGGGCCGAAGCGCGCTGGCTGGAGCCGTACACCGAGTGCGACAGGAAGGCCACCTTGGGCTGGATGCCGAATTGCTTGACCGTGTCGGCCGCCATCTCGGCGATCTCGGCCAGGGTCTGCGCGTCGGGATCGTCGTTGACGAAGGTGTCGGCGATGAACAAGGTGTGCTTGTCCAGCACCAGGGCGTTCAGCGCCGCCAGGCAGCGGGCGCCCTGGCGCATGCCGACGACGTCGCGCACGTGCTCCAGGTGGTGGTCGTAGCGCCCCACCAGGCCGCACAGCATGCCGTCGGCGTGGCCGAGGTGCACCGACAGCGCGGCGATCAGGGTGTTGGAGCGGCGCACAGCCGACTTGGCCATCTCGGGGGTGATGCCGTCCCGACCCTTCAGGGCGTGGTAGGCCTCCCAGTACTGGCGGAAGCGCGCGTCGTCCTCGGGGTTGATCAATTCGAAATCGCTGCCCGCCTTCAGTCGCAGCCCGGCGCGCTCGATGCGCTGCGCAACCACCGCCGGCCGGCCGATCAGGATGGGCTGGACCAGGCCTTCCTCCAGCGCGATCTGCACCGCGCGCAGGGCCCGCTCGTCCTCGCCCTCGGCGTAGACGATGCGCTTGGGCGCGCTGCGCGCCGCGGTGAACACCGGCCGCATGAACATGCCGGTCTGGGTCATGAACTGCTCGAGCGACTGGCGGTAGGCCTGCAGGTCGGCGATCGGCCGCGTGGCCACGCCCGACTCGGCCGCCGCCTTGGCCACGGCCGGCGCGATGCGCAGGATCAGCCGGGAGTCGAAGGGCTTGGGGATGAGGTAGTCGGGGCCGAAGCGCATCTCCTCGCCCGGGTAGGCGGCCGCCACCTCGCCAGAGATCTCGGCCTTGGCCAGGCCGGCGATCTCGTGCACGCAGGCGACCTTCATCTCCTCGGTGATGCGCTGCGCGCCGCAGTCGAGCGCGCCGCGGAAGATGTAGGGGAAGCACAGGACGTTGTTGACCTGGTTGGCGTAGTCGGAGCGGCCAGTGGCGATGATGCAGTCCGGCCGCGCGGCCTTGGCCACCTCGGGGCGGATTTCCGGCTCGGGGTTGGCCAACGCCAGGATCAGCGGCTTGTCGGCCATGCTCTTCACCATCTCGGCGCTGACGACGCCGGCGGCCGAGCAGCCCAGGAAGATGTCGGCGCCCTTCATCACGTCGGCCAGGGTGCGGGCGCTGGTCTTTTGCTGGTAGGCCTGCTTGGACTCGTCGAGCCTGTCGGTGCGTTCGTGGTGGATGACGCCCTTGCTGTCGCAGACGAAGATGTTGTGGCGCGACACGCCCAGCCGCACCCACAGGTCCAGGCAGGCGATCGCTGCCGCGCCGGCGCCGCTGACGGCCACCTTCACGTCGCCGATCTTCTTGCCGGTGAGCTCCAGGCCGTTGATCATCGCGGCGGCCGAGATGATGGCGGTGCCGTGCTGGTCGTCGTGGAACACGGGGATCTTCAGCCGTTCCTTGAGCTTGCGCTCGACCACGAAGCACTCCGGCGCCTTGATGTCTTCCAGGTTGATGCCGCCCAGCGTGGGCTCCAGCGCGGCGATGATCTCGACCAGCTTGT
>CBJNAE010000368.1:0-4065 GCA_966433995.1 uncultured Ideonella sp.
CCAGGCCCCAGGCCGCGATGCCCAGGCTGACGGCGGCCATGTCGCGCGCGCCGGCGCGGAATTGCGGGTGGGCCCAGGTGGATTGGATGGCGCTCATGGTCCGGTGATTGTCGTAGCTTTGCCCGCGGGGCGCAGCGGCGAAGCGGGATACCCCCACCCGCGCCTCACCCTCGCCGCGCCGATGGCCGGCGCCTGGACGGTCTTCAGCTCTTGCTGCCCTTCGATTTGGCCTTTTCCGGCGACGGATCGCCGGATTTGCCTTCGCTGGAAGCCTCCGCGGCCTTGGTGGCGCCTTGGCCGGAAAGTTCGGCCGGGACGGACTCCATCTTGTTCTCGCGCATGTAGTCGTTCATGTCGCGCCAGCCCGCGAAGACGGCCGCCTTGTCGGCGCGCTTGTTCATCGTGTAGCAGTCTTCGATCGCACGCCCGGCATGGCGGCAGGCGCCGCCGATGGCCCGGCCTTCCGCATCGCGCGCGGCGGCCACTTTTTCGGGCGACTCGATGCCCAGCATGTCGCAGCCCGTCAACAGAAAGGCGGCGGCGAACAAGGCGACGGCGTGCACGGCGGGGCGCGGCATGGTGATCTTTCCTTCCAGCATGGCCGGTGTATCGGCGCGTGCGGGCGGGAACTTGAATCGGGCCAGCGCACCGCGCTGGCTCAGGTTCCCACCAAACTGCGCTCGACCGGCCAATTTGACTGCAGACACAGCGCCGCAGGCAAGCGTTTGCCACCGGGGCGCTGCAATTCGAGCAGGCGCAAAGCGCCACGGCCGCAAGCCACCACCAGTCGGCCGCCGGCGCTGTCGATCACTTCGCCTGGACGGCCTGGCGAGGCCGCCTCCACGCTTTCAGCGCGCCATACCTTGAGCAACTCGCCCCGCCATGATGTCGAGGCCCCCGGGAAGGGGTCGAATGCGCGGATGCGCCGCTCGATGTCCCCCGCGCTGTGCGACCAATCGATCGCCGCTTCGGATTTCTCGATCTTGTGCGCGTAAGTGACGCCCGCTTCGGGCTGCGGCCGCGCCTGGCGCTGGACGGACTCGATGTCCCGCAAGGCCTCGACCGTGAGTTGCCCACCCAGCCGCGCCAGCCTGTCGTGCAGGCTGCCGGTGGTGTCGTCGGGCGAGATGGGGGTTTCGACGGTGCTCAGCATGTCGCCCGTGTCCAGCCCGGCGTCCATCTGCATCAGGGTGATGCCGGTGACGCGGTCGCCCGCCTCGATCGCGCGGTGAATGGGAGCGGCGCCGCGCCAACGCGGCAGCAGCGACGCGTGGATGTTCAGGCAACCCAGGCGGGGCAGCGACAGCACCCACTGCGGCAGGATCAATCCATAAGCGGCGACGACCATGACATCCAGGCCAGCCTCTTCCAGCGCGGCCCGGGCGTCGGCCGCGTCCTGCGGGAATTTGCCGTCCAACCGCAGGCTGCGGGGCTGCTGGAGCGCGGGCAGCCGGCGCTCCAGCGCCAAGGCCTTGACCGCCGACGGTTGGAGCTTGAGCCCCCGGCCCGCGGGCCGGTCCGGTTGCGTGAGCACGATGGGCACCTCGAAGCCTTCTTCGAGCAGCGCCCGCAGGGCGACTTCGGCGAATTCCGGCGTGCCGGCGAAACCCACCCGCAACCGGCCGGCGCGGCCGGACGCCGCCTCAACGCTGTTCATCGCGGGTTTTCTTGATCATCTTGGTCTTGATGCGGTCGCGCTTGAGCGTGCTCAGGTACTCCACGAACACCTTGCCCATCAGGTGGTCCATCTCATGCTGGATGCAGACCGAAAGCAAGCCTTCCGCCTCGACCTCGTGGGACCGCCCATCGCGGTCCAACGCACGGACGCGGACCCGGGCGTGCCGCGACACCTTCTCGTAGATTTCGGGAACCGATAGGCAACCCTCATCGCCAACGTTCATCTCTTCGCTGCGCTCGATCAGCTCGGGGTTAATCAAAACCAGGGGCTGGTCCCGCTGTTCCGAGGTATCGATCACGATCACACGCCGGTGCACGTTGACTTGCGTGGCGGCCAAGCCCACGCCGTCCGCCTGGTACATGGTTTCGAGCATGTCGTCGACCAACTGGCGGACGGTGTCGTCCACCACTTCCACCGGGCGGGCCACGGTGTGCAGTTGCGGGTCTGGGTAACGAAGGATCTTGAGCAAAGGCATGGAGGAAAGTCCGGCAGCGAAGACAAATGACCGACCGCTTGGGTACGCGCAAGTTTGTGGGCGCAGCGCAACGAAGGTGTGGCCAAGCGCACCTGATAGGTAGGTGTCAGCTGGTCACTTTCGTTGCGATATCAAGGGTTTAGAGGCAGAATCTGCGAAATTGAGTGAGGAATTTTTACCGATCTTGAGGCTCCCGGGTCGGTTGTCGTTTGTACCCCTTTTGGTAAACCATTACTGCGCTGGTGTTCAGAGCACCGCCTCCCGGAGACAGTCACCCATGACCAGCCACAGCCGCCAAGCAAGTGCACTCAACGCGGCATCCAACGCCGCCCCAAGAAGCGCACCGCGCGCCGCGTTGACCCGATTGTCGGCCTGCATGCTGTTGGCAGGGTTGAATATGGTTGCCACAGGCGCCATGGCGGTGAACTATCCGGTCACGCCGGGCCAGCGGAACACCGCCCAGCAGGTGGCGCAAGCCGGCATCCCCCTGTCGGAACTGGCACCCAATGCGCCGGATTCGCATGTCGTCAAACGCGGCGACACCCTGTGGGACATCTCCAAACTGTTCCTGAAAAGCCCCTGGCGCTGGCCGGAACTGTGGGGCATGAACCTAGAGCAGATCCGCAATCCGCACCTGATCTATCCAGGCCAGATCCTCATCCTCGAACGCATTGGCGACCGCGCCCGTCTGCGGGTGGGTGAGCCCGTCGGCGACACGCTGCGCCTGTCGCCGCGCGTGCGCGGCAGCGATCTGGCTCGCAATCCGATTTCCTCCATCCCCTACCACCTGATCGAACCCTTCCTGAACGAAGCGGTGATTTTCAATACGAACGAGCTGGAGTCATCCCCCCGCATCGTGGCCACGCAGGAGGGCCGAGTCATCCTGGGCCGCGGCGAAACCGCCTACGTGCGCGGCGACCTCGGCGCCGACACGGCCTACCGCGTCTTCCGCGAGGCCAAGCCCCTGGTCGACCCCACCACCAAGGAGATCCTCGGTTTCGAAGCCGCTTACGTCGGCACCGCCGACTACATCCGTTCCGGCGAAACCCGCACGGGGCCGGATGGCAAAGCCGAAATCGTGCCGGCGACATTCCGCATCGCCACCTTGCGCATGGAAGCCGGGGTCGGCGACCGGCTGGCGCCGGTGCCCCCACGCGAATTCACCAACTATGCCCCGCACCCGCCGCAAAACCCGATCGGCGGCCAAATCGTTTCCATCTATGGCGAAGGCCTCAACGCTGGCCAGAACCAGATCGTTTCACTGAACAAAGGCGCCAGGGACGGGATGGAGCGCGGCCACATCTTGGCGTTGTGGCGCGATGGCGCCCAGACGGTCGACCCGACGGACCCGAAACGCCCCGTGATGAAACTGCCCGACGAGCGACACGGCCTGCTCTTCGTCTTCCGGGTCTTCGACCGCATGTCCTATGCGCTGATCCTGAACGTTCAGGAACCCGTCAAGACCGGCGACCGATTCACCCAACCTTGACCGGGCCGCCCGGTCGTCCCCGCCAGCCATGGAGCGCGAGGAGCTGTCGGCATGGATGCGTCTGCTGCAGACACCCACCATCGGCCGGGAAAAGGCCCGGTTCTTGTTGGCGCAATGCGGGTCTGCGCAAGCGGTTTTCGAGTCTTCCCCCGCTGATTTGACCTCATGGTTGGGGCCGGCGGCCGCCGGCGCCTTGAGCAAGGTGCCCGAAGGTTTCGCGGAGTCGCTGGACCAAACCTGGGCCTGGCTCACCGACCAAGGCCCCAACGCACGCCACATCCTGCCGCTGGGACACGCACACTATCCTGCGGCCTTGCTCGAAACCGCCGATCCGCCGCTGCTGCTGTACGCGCAAGGCCAGTTGACGCTGCTCGACCGCCCGTCCATCGCCGTCGTGGGCTCCCGCAGCGCAACCCCGCAGGG
>CBJNAE010000369.1:0-4020 GCA_966433995.1 uncultured Ideonella sp.
CGATCAACGCCACCGCGCCCGGCGTGCTGGCCCGCGAGGCCGCGGCCGCCGGCGCCTGGCTGGCCCACTACAGCACCGACTACGTCTTCAACGGCCAGGGCGAAGCGCCATGGAAGGAAGACGACGCCACCGCCCCGTTGAGCGTCTACGGCAAGACCAAGCTCGAGGGCGAGGACCTGATCCGCCAGAGCGGCTGCAGGCACCTGATCTTCCGCACCAGCTGGGTCTACGCCGCGCGCGGCGGCAACTTCGCCAAGACCATGCTGCGACTGGCCAGGGAACGCGACGACTTGACGGTGATCGACGACCAGGTCGGCGCGCCCACGGGGGCCGACCTGCTGGCCGACGTCACCGCCCACGCGCTGCGCACCGCGCTGATCCGGCCCGAGGTCGGCGGCACTTACCACGCCGTCGCGTCCGGCCACACGCATTGGCACGACTACGCCCGGCACGTCATCGAGTTCGCGCGCGCCGCTGGCCAGCCCATCCGCGTGGCGGCCGACCGCATCGCCGCGGTGCCCACCTCCGCCTTCCCCACGCCGGCCAGGCGCCCCGCCAATTCGCGGCTGGACACCACCAAGCTGAAGGAAACCTTCGGCCTGTCGCTGCCCGCCTGGCAGACGGGGGTCGAGCGCATGCTGGCCGAGATCCTGGGCTGAGAAGCTGAGACCCGTTCCCCGAAATCCCATGAGCATTCAAACCACACCCGTGCTGCCGCACCGCAAAGGCATCATCCTGGCCGGTGGTTCGGGCACGCGCCTGCACCCCGCCACGCTGGCCATCAGCAAGCAATTGCTGCCTGTCTACGACAAGCCGATGGTCTATTACCCGCTGGCCACGCTGATGCTGGCCGGCATCCGGGAGATCCTGCTGATCAGCACCCCGCAGGACACGCCGCGCTTCGAGTCGCTGCTGGGCGACGGGCGCCGCTGGGGCCTGGACATCCGCTACTGCGTGCAGCCCAGCCCGGACGGCCTGGCCCAGGCCTTCATCCTCGGCCGCGATTTCGTCGGCGGCCAGCCCAGCGCGCTGGTGCTGGGCGACAACATCTTCTACGGCCACGATTTCCAGGGCCTGCTGCGCAGCGCCGCCGCGCGCACCGCCGGCGCCAGCGTCTTCGCCTACCACGTGAACGACCCGGAGCGCTACGGCGTGGTCGACTTCGACGACAAGCAGCGCGCCCTGAGCATCGAAGAGAAGCCGGCCGCCCCCAAGAGCAGCTACGCCGTCACCGGCCTGTACTTCTACGACGAGCAGGTGTGCGACATCGCCGCCTCCATCAAGCCCAGCCCGCGCGGCGAGCTGGAGATCACCGACGTCAACGCCACCTACCTGAAGCAGGGGCAGCTCAACGTCGAGATCATGGGCCGCGGCTACGCCTGGCTCGACACCGGCACCCACGACAGCCTGCTCGAAGCCGGCCAGTTCATCGCCACGCTGGAGAAGCGCCAGGGGCTGAAGGTGGCCTGCCTGGAGGAGATCGCCTACCGCAGCGGCTGGATCGACGCCGCCCAGGTGCATGCCCTGGCCCAGCCGATGCTGAAGAACGGCTACGGCCAATACCTGCTGAAGATGCTGAAAGACAAGGTGTACTGACCGATGAAGTTCATTCCCACCCGACTGCCCGACGTGGTCGTCATCGAGCCGGCCGTGTTCGGCGACGACCGCGGCTGGTTCATGGAAAGCTTCAACGAGCAGAAGTTCCGCGCCGGCCTGGAAAGCCTCGGGCTGCCGCTGCCCCGGCCCTTCGTGCAGGACAACCATTCCTGCTCGGCCCGGGGCGTGCTGCGCGGCCTGCACTACCAGCTGCCGCCGCACGCGCAAGGCAAGCTGGTGCGCGTGGTCAAGGGTTCGGCCTTCGACGTCGCGGTCGACATCCGCCCCGGTTCCCCCACCTTCGGCCAGTGGGCCGGCGCGCTGCTGGATGCCAAGGACCACCGCCAGCTGTGGATCCCCGAAGGCTTCGCCCACGGGTTCCTGGCGCTGGAGGACGACACCCACTTCCTCTACAAGACCACCGACCTCTACGCCAGGGATTGCGAAGGCGCCATCGCCTGGAACGACCCCGCGATCGGCATCGAGTGGCCGACCACCGCAGGCATGGCGCCGCGCCTGGCCGCCAAAGACGCGCAAGCCCCCGTGCTGGGCCAGGCCCGCCTGCCGGGATGACGCGGCCGCAGGAGCCGCGCCCCCCCGAGGTGTCGCTCTCCATCGTCAGCCACGGCCATGGCGGGATGGTCGCGCAGCTGCTCGGCGACCTGCGCGCGCTGGGCTGGCCGCCCGACGCCTATGAAGTACTGCTCACCTTCAACACGCCGGAAGACGGCCGCTTCGTGGAGCGCTTCCCCGACATCCCGGTCCGTGTGACGGCCAATCCCTCGGCGCTGGGCTTCGGCGCCAACCACAACGCGGCCTTCCAGCGCGCCCGGGGCCGGCTCTTCGCCGTCGTCAACCCCGACGTGCGCCTGCCCGCGCTCGACCTGGCCGCCTGGACCGCGCCGCTGGCCGAAGCCGGCGCCGGCGCCTGCGCACCGCTGGCCTTGGACAGCGCGGGCCGGCTGCAGGACAACGCCCGGCGCTTCCCCACCCTGCCCCAGCTGGCCTGGCGCGCGTTGACGCGCCGACACCGCCCGGGCTACGACCCGCGGCACGGATTGCAGGTGGTCGACTGGGCGGCGGGCTACCTGCTGCTGCTCAAGCGCGAAGCCTTCGAGCAGGTCGGCGGTTTCGACGAGCGCTTCTTCATGTACATGGAGGACGTCGACCTCTGCGACCGCCTGCGGCGCCGCGGCTGGAAGGTGTTGTGGGATCCTTCCGTGGCCATCGTGCACGACAGCCAGCGCGCCAGCCACCGGAACTGGCGGCACCTGGTCTGGCACGTGCGCAGCGCGCTGCGCTACCTGCTGCTGCGCCGGCGCCGCTGAGCCCGGCCCGGCGGGCCCGTCAAGCGCCCCGCCGCAGCATCAGCTTGAGCAGCCAACCGACCAACCGGCCGTAGGGCGGCGACATCAACCCCATGGCGTTCAGGCGCGACTGCCGGAACACCGGTTTGAGCTTGGACATCGCGTCGAAGCCGTGGCGCCCGTGGTAGTGCCCCATGCCGGACGCGCCGACACCGCCGAAAGGCAGTTCGTCCTGGGCCACATGCAGCAGGGTGTCGTTGACGCAGACGCCGCCGGCCAGCGTCGCGCGCAGCACCCGGGCCTGGCGCTGTGGCGAATCGTCGAACAAGTAGAGCGCCAGCGGGTGCGGGCGGTCGTTGACGAAGGCGATGGCGTCGTCCAGCGTTTCGCATGCCACCAGGGGCAGCACCGGGCCGAAGATCTCGGCCCGCATCGCCAGCGCTTCGGGCGGGCAGCCGGCCAGCAAGGTCAGCGGCAGTTTGCGCGGGCCGGCGGCCGCGCCGACGCCGGGCGGCGTAGCCATCACCACCTCGGCCTGGGCGCCCCGCGAAACCGCCTCCGTGACCAGCCCTTGCAGCCGGTGCAGGTGCTTGTCGTTGGCGATGCCGGTGTAGTCGGGGCTGGCCGCGCCCCCGGGATACTGCTCGGCTGCGATGGCCCGCGCCAGCTCGGCGAAGCGCGGCATGACGGCGCGCGGCAACAGCACGTAGTCCGGCGCGATGCAGGTCTGGCCGGCGTTGAGCAGCTTGCCCACGAGGATGCGGCGCACCGCGTTCTCAAGCCTCGCCGCGTCGCGGCTGGTCTCGGCCGAGACGATGGCGGGACTCTTGCCGCCCAGCTCGAGCGTGACCGGCACCAGCTGCCCGGCCGCCGCGGCCATCACCCGCCGGCCCACGGCGGTGGAACCGGTGAACAGCAGGTGCCCGAAAGGCAGCCGGGAGAACGCCTCGGCGACCTCGGGGCCGCCCTGCACGACCTGCACCACATCCTCGCCCAGCACCCGCGGCAGCAGCTCCGCCATCAAGGCGGCGAAACGCGGCGTGAACTCGGACAGCTTGACCATGGCCCGGTTGCCCGCCGCCAACGCGGCGGTGAGCGGGCCGCAAAGCAGGAACAA
>CBJNAE010000370.1:0-4018 GCA_966433995.1 uncultured Ideonella sp.
GCGCACGACGGGACGACTTCTTGGGCCGTCCCGGCCGCGACAGTCGGGGCACCAGGAAAGTGCCCGCTAACCGCCCGGCAACATAAACCGCATTCGATCCGGGCGCCATGGATAAATACACCACCCCAGGGCCGGGGCGGCTCATGCATGGCGGCGCTCTTCCTCTTCGATAGGTCGAGGCTTGATGGGGAAGGGTTGCGGGAACGGCTCCAACCGGGATCGCGAGGCACCGCTTCGCGGCTGAAGCCGCTCCTACAAGTCGCTTGGCGGGTCGGCAGCTACTTGCCGGCCTGCCCCGCCGCATCGTCCAGCTCGCGCAGGAACTTCAGCTTTTCCGCGATCTTGGCCTCCAGCCCGCGGGGCACCGGGCGGTACCACAGGGGGTCGCCGACACCCTCGGGCAGGTAGGTCTCTCCCGCGGCATAGGCGTGGGGTTCGTCGTGCGCATAGCGGTATTCGTGCCCGTAGCCCAATTCCTTCATGAGCTTGGTCGGCGCATTGCGCAAGTGGACGGGAACCTCCCGGCTCTTGTCCTGCTTCACGAAGGCCCGCGCGGCGTTGTAGGCGTTGTAGCCGGCATTGCTCTTGGCGGCCACGGCCAGGTAGATGACCGCCTGGGCGAGGGCCAACTCGCCTTCCGGGCTGCCCAGCCTCTCATAGGTCGAAGCGGCGTCGTTGGCGATCTGCATCGCCCGGGGGTCGGCCAGGCCGATGTCCTCCCAGGCCATGCGGACGATGCGCCGCGCCAGGTAGCGCGGGTCGGCGCCGCCGTCCAGCATGCGGCTCAGCCAGTAAAGCGCGCCATCGGGGCTGGAGCCGCGCACGGACTTGTGCAGGGCCGAGATCTGGTCGTAGAAGTTGTCGCCGCCCTTGTCGAAACGCCGCGCGTTGAGGCTCAGGGCGTCGGTGATGAAGCCGGCGGTGATGGTTGACACGCCGGCCGCGCCCGCGGCGGTGCCGCACTGCTCCAGCAGGTTCAGGAATCTGCGCGCGTCGCCGTCGGCATAGCCGACGATGGTGTCCACCGCCGCCTCTTCGAATTGCAGGTGGCCCAGGGCTTTTTCCCGGGCGCGCTCCAGGAGCCGCTTCAGCTCGTCGTCGGTCAAGGACTTCAGCACGTAGACCTGGGCCCGCGACAGCAAAGCCGAGTTCACTTCGAAGGAAGGGTTTTCGGTGGTGGCGCCGATGAAAGTGAACAACCCCGATTCCACATGGGGCAGCAGCGCGTCCTGCTGGGACTTGTTGAAGCGGTGGATCTCGTCGACGAACAGGATGGTGTGCTTGCCCTGGGCGAGGTGGTGGCGGGCCTGGTCCATCGCCTCGCGGATGTCCTTCACCCCGGAGAAGACCGCGGACAAGGCGATGAATTCGCATTCGAACGCTGTGGCGGTCAGGCGGGCCAGCGTGGTCTTGCCGACGCCAGGCGGCCCCCAGAAGATCATCGAATGGGGCTTGCCGGACTGGAACGCCAGCCTCAGCGGCTTGCCCTCGCCCAGCAGGTGCGATTGGCCGATGACTTCGTCCAGGGACCGGGGGCGCAGGGCCTCGGCCAGCGGCGCGACCGGGTCGGCGGAGAACAAGTCACGCATGGCCCGGTTCGACAGCGGGAGGCGGCGATCGACCGCTTACTGCTCGATCACGTCCACGCCGGCCGCCGGCTTGAACTGGAAGCGCTCGGCGGCGATCGCCGGGTTCGGCGTGAAACCGCTGAAGTGCAGGAAGGAGCGCTGGCCGAAGCCGTCCAGGATTTCCACCGCGGCCAGCTCCTTGCCGCGAAAGCCCACCCGCATCGACTGGAAACTGCCGTCTTTCGCCTTGGGCGTGGCCAGCACCCATTCGAGGCCGTCTTTCGCGGGCTGGGCGGCCAGGTCGAAATCCTTGTCGAGCGCGCCGCCGGCGAGCAAAGCCGCGGGCGTGCTGCTGAGCGCGTCGGATAGCTTGCGCGAGCTGGCCTGGTTCAGGTCGGCGTCGAAGATCCAGACCTTCTGGCCGTCGCCGACGATGAGCTGCTCGAAAGGCTTGGTGTAGGCGAAGCGGAAGCGGTTGGGCCGCGCGAATTCGAAGCTGCCGGCCGAATTTTTCTTGCGGGCGCCGTCCGGCGACACCACCGTCTGCGTGAACTCGGCGCGGCCGGAGCGCACTTCGCGCACGAAATCCTTCAGCGTGTCGACGGCGTCGGCCCGGGCGGCCGAGCAAGCCGCCGCCAGGGACAGCGCCAGGATGGCCAGGCGCGTTTCGGGTGTCTTCTTCATTCGTTTCTCGCAGGGACGATGATGTCGCGGTTGCCGTTTGTGGCCATGCTGCTGACCAACCCGGACTGCTCCATCTGCTCCAGCAAACGGGCGGCCCGGTTGTAGCCGATGCGCAGGTGGCGCTGCACCAGGGAGATCGAGGCGCGCTTGTGCTGCAGCACGACGGCCACGGCCTGGTCGTACATCGGGTCGTTCTCGCCGCTGGCGCCGCCCTCGCCCGCCGGTCCGTCGCCGCCGCCTTCGTCGAGCGTGCCGCCTTCGAGGATGCCCTCGATGTAGTTGGGCTCGCCCTGGGTCTTGAGGTAGCTGACGACGCGGTGCACCTCTTCGTCGCTGACGAAGGCGCCGTGCACCCGCACCGGCAACCCGGTGCCGGAGGCCATGTAGAGCATGTCCCCCATGCCCAGCAGGGCTTCGGCCCCCATCTGGTCGAGGATGGTGCGGCTGTCGATCTTGCTGCTGACCTGGAAGCTCAGGCGGGTGGGGATGTTGGCCTTGATCAGGCCGGTGATGACGTCGACGCTGGGCCGCTGCGTGGCCAGGATCAAGTGGATGCCCGCGGCGCGGGCCTTCTGCGCCAGCCGGGCGATCAGCTCTTCGATCTTCTTGCCCACCACCATCATCAGGTCGGCCAGTTCGTCGATGACGATCACGACAAAGGGCAGGCGGTCCAGCGGCTCGGGCTCCTCGGGGGTCAGGCTGAAGGGGTTGGGCAGCTTCTCGCCGCGGGCCGCGGCCTCGTCGATCTTCTTGTTGTAGCCGGCGAGGTTGCGCACGCCCATCTTGCTCATCAGCTTGTAGCGCCGTTCCATCTCGCCCACGCCCCAGTTCAGCGCGTTGGAGGCCTGCTTCATGTCGGTGACCACCGGGCACAGCAGGTGCGGAATGCCCTCGTAGACGCTCATCTCAAGCATCTTGGGGTCGATCAGGATGAGCCGCACGTCGCGCGCCTCGGCCTTGTAGAGCAGGCTCAGGATCATCGCGTTGATGCCCACCGACTTGCCCGAGCCGGTGGTGCCGGCCACCAGGCAGTGCGGCATTTTGGCCAGGTCGGCCACCACCGGCGCGCCGACGATGTCCTTGCCCAGGCCCATGGTGAGCTGCGATGCGGCGTCGTTGTAGACGGCCGAGCCGAGGATTTCCGAGAGCCGGATCGTCTGGCGCTTGGCGTTGGGCAGCTCCAGCGCCATCGTGGTCTTGCCGGGGATGGTCTCGACCACGCGGATGCTGACCAGGCTCAGGCTGCGCGCCAGATCCTTGGCCAAGTTGACAACCTGGGAACCCTTGACGCCAGTGGCCGGTTCAATCTCGTAGCGGGTGATGACCGGGCCAGGCGAAGCGGTGACGACGCGCACCTCGACGCCGAAGTCCTTGAGCTTCTTCTCGATCAGGCGGGAAGTCATCTCCAGCGTGTCGGCCGTCACGGTGGCTTCCACGCGCGCCGGAGCGGAGTCGAGCAGGTCGACCTGGGGCAGCTTGGTGTCGGACAGCTCGGTGAACAGCGGCTTTTGCTTTTCCTTGGCGACGCGGGTGCTTTTGGGCACCTCGATCACTTGCGGCTCGATCAGGATGGGCTCGTGCACTTCCTGCAGGTGGTGCTCCACTTCGACGACGGCTTCGCGCTCGCGCTGCGCCTGCGCGCCCAGGCGCTGGTCCTCGGCCCGCTCGGCGCGCTCTTCGCGGCGTTCGCGCAGGGTCTCGAAGCGGCTGCCGATCCATTCGGCCACCGCCATCCAGGAGAACTGGAAGGCCAGGCCGACGCCCAC
>CBJNAE010000371.1:0-4002 GCA_966433995.1 uncultured Ideonella sp.
GGCCTGCGCATCGTGCACCAGCACAAGATGCTGCACCTGGACATCAAGCCGGCCAACATCTTCATCACCAACGACAACAAGGCCGTCCTCCTCGACTTCGGCGCCGCGCGCGAGGTGCTGAGCAAAGAAGGCAATTTCATCCGCCCGATGTACACGCCCGGCTTCGCCGCGCCTGAGATGTACCGCCGCGACGGCACGCTGGGGCCCTGGACCGACATCTACGCGATCGGCGCCTGCATCTATGCCTGCATGCAGGGCTACCCGCCCAACGACGCGCCGCAGCGCATCGAGAAGGACCGCCTGGCGCTGAGCCTGTCGCGCCTGCGCAATGTGTACTCCGACAACCTGATCGAGGTCACCGAGTGGTGCATGTCGCTCGATCCGTTGTCGCGCCCGCAAAGCGTGTTCGCGCTGCAGAAGGAGCTGGCGCGCGAGACCGAGCGCCGCTACACCAAGCTCAGCTTCAGCGAACGCCTGAAGCTGCAGCTGGAAAACCTCACGGCCAGCGCCAAGAGCTGAAACAAGGAAGAGAAGACGCATGCGCTTTTCCGTCTACCAGATCAGCCGCAAGGGCGGTCGCGAGAAAAACGAAGACCGCATGGGGTACTGCTACACCCGTGACGCCGGCCTGTTTGCCCTGGCCGACGGCATGGGTGGCCACCCCGAGGGCGAAGTGGCGTCGCAACTGGCGCTGCAGACGCTGGCGGCCCTGTTCCAGCGCGACTGCAAGCCCAAGCTGGCCGACCCGCTGCGCTTCCTGCACGAATCCATCATCGCCGGCCACCACCAGCTGCTGCGCTACGCCACGCAGAAGGCGCTGATCGACACGCCGCGCACCACCCTCGTGGCCTGCCTGCTGCAGGGCAACCAGGCCTACTGGGCGCACTGCGGCGACTCCAGGCTCTACTGGGTGCGCGGCGACAAGCTCATCGCCCGCACCCGCGACCATTCCTACTCCGAGCTGCAGGACACCCTGAACCAGGTCGTGCCCATGGGCGAGAAGCTCAACCGCAACGTGCTCTTCACCTGCCTGGGCAGCCCGGGCAAGCCGGTGGTCGACACCGTGGGCCCGCTGATCCTGCAGCCCGGCGACCGGCTGCTGCTGTGCTCCGACGGGCTGTGGGGGACGGTCAGCGACGCCATCATCACCGAGCAGCTGTCGCGCAACATCATCTCCGAATCGGTGCCCGAGCTCGTCGAGCTGGCGCTGCGCAACGGCGGCGCCAAGAGCGACAACGTCTCGGTGCTGGCGGTGGAATGGGAAGCCGCCGAAGACTCCGACAGCCAGGGCGTCAGCACCGAGGCACTGGGGGAAGAGGTGTTCGCCTCCACCATCCAGGCCAGCGTGCTGGGCTCCGATGCCCACGACGAGCTGGACGATGCCGAGATCGAGCGCTCGATCAAGGAAATCAACGACGCCATCCGGCGCTCGTCGCAGCAGCGCAAGCCTTGAGAGTCGGCTGCGCCGCTCGGCGCGCCGGATCCACCCACATTTCTGAGAGGTCCTCCCCATGAGTTTTGTCCGCACGCAGGGGCGTGCCGCGGATGCTTTGCGCCCCGTTTCCATCACCCGCCGCTTCACCAAGCATGCCGAAGGCTCGGTGCTGGTGGCCTTCGGCGACACCCAGGTGCTGTGCACCGCGTCGGTCGAAGAGAAAGTGCCGCCGCACCGCCGCGGCACCGGTTCGGGCTGGGTGACGGCCGAGTACGGCATGCTGCCCCGCGCCACGCACACGCGCGGCGACCGCGAAGCCGCGCGCGGCAAGCAAAGCGGCCGCACGCAGGAGATCCAGCGCCTGATCGGCCGCTCGCTGCGCTGCGTCTTCGACCTCGACGCGCTCGGCGAGCGCACGATCTCGCTCGACTGCGACGTCCTGCAGGCCGACGGCGGCACCCGCACCGCGGCCATCACCGGCGCCTACGTGGCGGCGCACGACGCGGTGACCTGGCTGATCGCCCAGGGCAGGCTCCAGGCTTCCCCGATCCGCCAGGCGGTGGCGGCAGTGTCGGTCGGCATCGTGCAGGGCGTGCCCTTGCTCGACCTGGAATACATCGAAGACTCCGCCTGCGACACCGACATGAACGTGGTCATGACGGCCTCGGGCGGTTTCGTCGAAGTGCAAGGCACGGCCGAGGGCGCGGCCTTCTCCCGTGCCGAGATGGACAGCCTGCTGGGCCTGGCCGACAAGGGCATCCGCGAACTGGTCGCCCTCCAGGCGCAAGCCTTGTCGGCGTGACGGGGGAGGGCGCCGATGGAACTCGTCCTGGCCTCCAACAACCGCCACAAGCTGGTTGAGATGCGGCAGCTTCTGTCGCCCCTTGGCCTGAACCTCGTCCCGCAGGGCGAGCTGGGCATCCCGGAGGCGGAAGAGCCCCACCCGACCTTCATCGAGAACGCGCTCGCCAAGGCGCGCCACGCCGCGCAGGCCTCGGGCCTGGCCGCGATCGCCGACGATTCCGGCCTGTGCGTCGACGCTCTCGGCGGCGCGCCGGGCGTGCTGTCCGCGCGCTACGCCACCTTGTTCGGCCGCGAGAAAAGCGATGAGAACAACAACCTCGCGCTGCTGGAGCGCCTGCTCGGCCATGACCAGCGCGCCGCGCGTTTCGTCTGCGCCCTGGTGGCGGTGCGGCGCGCGGACGACCCGGAGCCGCTGGTCGCGCTGGGCCGCTGGGAAGGGCAGGTGCTGACGGCCTCGCAGGGGCAGGGCGGTTTCGGCTACGACCCGCTGATGTTCATCCCCGAGCTGGGCCTGAGCGTCGCCGAGCTGTCCGCCCAGCAGAAGAACGAGCACAGCCACCGCGCCCAGGCCATGCGGCAGATGCTGGCGCTGATGCAGGGGGTCTGGCGGCTTGGCTGACATCCCGATCCGCGCCGAGCCGGCCGATGACGGTGCCGGCGCGGCGGCCTGGACCACCGCCGAGCGCCTGGCCCGCGGCACGCGCGCCGGCACGTTGTCCTTCGGCAGCCTGCCGCCGCTGTCGGTCTACGTGCACCTGCCGTGGTGCCTGAAGAAGTGCCCCTATTGCGACTTCAACTCGCATGAATGGGGCGCGCGGGCCGACCACGCCGGCGGTTTGCCGGTCAGGGACTACCTGGCCGCGCTGCGCGCCGACCTGGAGTCCAGCCTGCCCTTGATCTGGGGCCGGCGCATCCACAGCGTCTTCATCGGCGGCGGCACGCCCAGCCTGTTCGCCCCCGAGGCGATCGACGAATTGCTCGCCGACCTGCGGGCGCGGCTGCCGATGGAGCCGGGCTGCGAGATCACCTTGGAGGCCAACCCCGGCACCTTCGAGCGCGACCGCTTCCGCGGCTACCGGCAAGCCGGCGTCACACGGCTTTCTGTCGGCGTGCAGAGCTTCGACGACGAGAAGCTCAAGGCGATCGGCCGCGTGCACGACGCCGCCCAGGCCCATGCCGCGGTGCGCGAAGCGGCCGAAGCCTTCGACACCTTCAACATCGACCTGATGTACGCCCTGCCGGGCCAGACCCTGGCGCAATTCGACGCCGACTTGTCCCAGGCCCTGGCCCATGCGCCGCCCCACCTGTCGATCTACCACCTCACGCTCGAACCCAACACCTTCTTCGCCCACCAGCCCCCCTCGGGCGACCAGGCCCTGCCCGACGACGAGGCGGCCTTCGACATGCTGGACCTGATCGTCCAGAAGACCGCCGCGCACGGCCTGCGCCGCTATGAGGTTTCCGCCTTCGCGCGCGACGGCCACCGCTGCGCCCACAACCTCAACTACTGGCAGTTCGGCGACTACCTCGGCATCGGCGCCGGCGCGCACAGCAAGCTCACCTTCCCGCACCGCGTGCTGCGCGAGGTGAGGTTCCGCGACCCGGCGCGCTACATGGCGCAGGCCGCGGCCGGCGCGGCGGTCTCCCAGTGCGAGGACGTCAAGCGCAATCAGCTGCCGTTCGAGTTCATGCTCAACGCCCTGCGCTTGAAGGACGGCATCGAGGCCGCCCGCTTCGCCGAGCGCACCGGCCTGATGCCCGGC
>CBJNAE010000372.1:0-3998 GCA_966433995.1 uncultured Ideonella sp.
AGACGTCGGCCGCGGTCGGGATCACATTGAAATCGCCGGCCAGCACCACCGGGTGCTCCTGCGCCTGCAACTGGGCGGCGCGCCGGCGCAGCCGCTCCATCCACGCCAGCTTGTAGTCGTACTTCGGGCCCGGCGCGGGGTTGCCGTTGGGCAGGTAGAGGCAGGCCACCAGCACGCCGTGCACGGCGGCTTCGAGGTAGCGGCTCTGGGTGTCGGCCTCGTCGCCGGGCAGGCCGCGCTGCACTTCCACCGGGTCTTCGGCGCCCCGCGCGAGGATGGCCACCCCGTTCCAGGACTTCTGGCCGTGCCAGATGGCGCCGTAGCCGGCCTCGCGGATCGCCGCGATGGGGAAGGTTGCGTCCTGGGTCTTGAGCTCCTGCAGGCAGGCGACGTCGGGCGAAGTTTCTTGGAGCCACTGCAGCAGGGCGGGCAGGCGGGCGTTGACGCTGTTCACGTTGAAGGTCGCGATCTTCATGGCTGTCCTCTTTCTTTGGGGCGGTGCGTGGCGATGCGGGCGGGGCGTCATCGTGTGCGCCCTTCGTCCAAGGGAAGACCTTACGCCGGCAAACCCCTGCGGGCCGCGCGGACAATCCAGGGCCCTCCGGCCTTTCCGAAAGCAGCACCCCATGACGACCGCGCCCGCACGAGCCCTTCCCGCACGCCACGTCCCGGCGCCGCTGCGCCGCGCCGGCTGCCTCCCGCTCACCGGACCAAGGAGCCCGGCATGAACGCCGGCATGGTTTCCGCCGCCCTGGCCTATGTGGCCTGGGGCCTGTTCCCGCTCTACTTCCGCCAGCTCAACGCCGTGCCGCCGATGGAAATCGTGCTGCACCGCACCGTCTGGTCCCTCGTTTTCCTGGTCGGCGTGCTCGCCGCGATGCGCCGCTTCGCCTGGTTGCCGCCGCTGCTGCGCCAGCCGCGCGCGCTGTTGGCTTTCGGCGTGAGCGCCTTGCTGCTGTCGAGCAACTGGGTCATCTACGTCTGGGCGGTCAACAACGGCCACGTCATCGACGCCAGCCTGGGTTATTTCATCAACCCGCTGGTGTATGTGCTGCTCGGCTACGCGGTGCTGCACGAGCGCCCGCGGCGTGGCCAATGGGCCGCGGTGGCCATCGCCGCCGGCGGCGTGCTGTGCCTGACGGTGCAGGCCGGGCAGCTGCCGTGGATCGCGCTGTTGCTGGCCGCCACCTTCGGCCTCTACGGCCTGATGCGCAAGACCGCCGCGCTCGGCGCGCTGGAAGGGCTGGCCCTGGAGACGCTGCTGCTGGCGCCCATCGCCGCGCCGCTGCTGCTGCTGTGGACGCTGCAAGGCACCAGCAGCCTGGCGCACGCCGACGCGGCGACGCTGGGCTGGCTGCTGCTGGCCGGGCCGATCACCGCGGTGCCGCTGCTGCTGTTCGCCTGGGGCGCCCGGCGCATCCCGCTGGCCACGCTCGGGCTGCTGCAGTACATCGGGCCGACGCTGCAATTCATCACCGGCGTCTGGGTGTTCGGCGAGCCTTTCCAGGCGAGCAAGCTCTACGGCTTCGGCTTGATCTGGCTGGCGCTGGCGGTCTACAGCGCGGAAGGCTGGATCGTCTCCCGCAGGCGTGCTCCCGCGGTGCCGGCGAGCGCTTGACGCCTGCGAATTGGAACGGCCCGCCGAAGCGGGCCGTTTTTCCGTCGGCGGGGCGCGCTCAACCCGCGTGGCGTTTTACCCAGGCGACGTATTTGTCCATCCAGCCCTGCAGGAAATCCTTGCTGGCCGGGCCGATGCCGCCGTCTTCGGCGAACAGGCCTTCCTTGGCCTGCACGAATGCCTCGGGCTGGCCGAGCAGCGGCATGTCGAGGTAGGACAGCACGTTGCGCAGGTGCTGCTGGGCCATCGCGGTGCCGATGGCGCCGACCGAAACCCCGATCACGCCGGCGGGTTTGCCGGCCCAGGCGCTTTGGCCGTAGGGGCGCGACGCGTGGTCGATCGCGTTCTTCAGCACGCCAGGGATGGAGCGGTTGTATTCCGGCGTCACGAACAGCACGCCCTGCGAGGCCTTGATCTCGGCCTTCAGCCGCTTGACCGACTCGGCCGGGTTGCCGTCGTCGTCCTGGTTGTACAGCGGCAGGTCGTCGATGCGCGCCTGCTTGAACGAGAAGTCGGACGGCGCCAGCCTGGGCAGGGCCTCGGCCAATTTGCGGTTGAAGGATTCCTTGCGCAGGCTGCCGACGACGACGGCGATCTGATACTGGCTCATGGCTTCTCTCCTTGGGATGGGCGCGCGCGGCCGGGGAGGCCGCGCCGCGGGGTGCCAAGGATAAGCCCGGCCCGGCGCGCTTTCAGGCGCATTGCCGGGCCGGTGCGAAACCGATTGTTCCGTTCAGCCGTTGCGGAACAGGAAGCTGTAGGCGTTGAGCGCCGGCACGCCGCCGAGGTGGGCGTACAGCACCTTGGAGCCCGCCGGGAATTCGCCGCCGCGCACCATGTCGATCATCCCGTGCATCGACTTGCCCTCGTACACCGGGTCGGTCAGCATGCCTTCCTGGCGCGCGCACAGGCGGATCGCCTCCAGCGTGCCTTCGCTCGGCAGGCCGTATTCGGGGCCGCCGAAGCGGGTGTCCAGCACCACGTCCTGCTCGGTGATCTCGCGGCCCAGCCCGACCAGCTCGGCGGTGTGCCGCGCGATGCGCAGGATCTGCGCGTGCGTCTGCGCCGGCTTGGCCGAGGCGTCGACGCCGATCACCCGGTCGGCCCGGCCGTCGGCGGCGAAGCCGACCACCATGCCGGCCTGCGTGCTGCCGGTGACCGAGCACACCACGATGTAGTCGAAGCGCAAGCCCAGTTCCGCTTCCTGCGCCCGCACCTCCTCGGCGAAGCCGACGAAGCCCAGGCCGCCCAGCGGATGCTCGGAGCAGCCGGCCGGGATGGGGAAGGGCTTGCCGCCGGCGCGGCGCACGTCTTGCATCGCCTGCTCCCAGCTCGGGCGGATGCCGATGTCGAAGCCGGCGGCGTCGAGCCGCACGTCGGCGCCGAGGATGCGCGACATCTCGATGTTGCCGACGCGGTCGTACACGGCGTCGGAATAGTTGACCCAGTTCTCCTGCACCAGCACGCACTTCAGCCCGAGGTGGGCCGCCACCGCCGCCACCTGCCGCGTCTGGTTGGACTGGATGCCGCCGATGGACACCAGCGTGTCGCAGCCCTGGGCCAGCGCCTCGGGGATCAGGTATTCGAGCTTGCGCGTCTTGTTGCCGCCGAAGGCCAGGCCGCTGTTGCAATCCTCGCGCTTGGCGTACAGCTCGACCTCGCCGCCCAGGTGGGCGCTCAAGCGCTTGAGCGGCTGGATGGGCGAGGGCCCGAAGGTCAGCGGGTGGCGGGGGAATTTCTGCAGGTCCATGGTGGGTTCCGGGTCGGTGGGGATGGCTCCATGGTAGGAAAGAAGGAGTGATTCAGGGTTGCAAAGAATGGCCTGTCGGCACATCTTCGGGATTAAATACCATCGAATGGTTTAACTAAATTTCTCGATTCGATCCATGAAAGCAATAAAAGCAAAAACCACCCCGGTGGCGTCGGCTGAATCCCTGGTGCACCAGATCGACCGCACCGACAAAGCCATCCTGCGGTCGCTGCAGCGCGACGCTTCGCTGTCCAACGTGGCGCTGGCCGAGAAGGTCAACCTCAGCGCGCCGGCCTGCCTGCGGCGCGTCGAGCGCCTGAAGCAGATGGGGCTCATCACCGGCATCGTCGCGCTGCTGAACCCGCAGGCCCTGGACGCCGGCATGGTGGTGATGATCGGCGTCGTGCTCGACCGCTCCACGCCCGAGTCGTTCGCCGCTTTCGAAAAAGCGGCCGCCAAGGTGTCGGGCTGCATGGAGTGCCATGTCGTCACCGGCGAGTTCGACTACTTCATGATGCTGCGCACCCGCGACAGCGAAAGCTTCAACCGCCTGCACGCCGAGCAATTGCTGCACCTGCCCGGGGTGCGGCAGATCCGGTCGTTCATGGTGCTCAAGCAGGTGCTGTCGAC
>CBJNAE010000373.1:0-3985 GCA_966433995.1 uncultured Ideonella sp.
GCCGGACACGCATCGATTCGACAAACCCCAACCCTTCCCGGAGCAACACCATGATGAAAGGCCAACTCGCCGGTCTGATGAAGCAGGCCCAAGCGATGCAAGACAACCTCAAACGGGCGCAGGACGAACTGGCCTCGATCGAAGTGGAGGGCCAGTCCGGCGCCGGCCTCGTCAAAGTCACCATGACCTGCAAGCACGACGTCAAGCGCGTGCAGATCGATGCCAGCCTGCTGGCCGACGACAAGGACATGCTGGAAGACCTGGTGGCCGCCGCCTTCAACGACGGCCTGCGCCGCGCCGAGGCCGTGAGCGCCGAGAAGATGGGCAAGCTCACCGCCGGCATGCCGCTGCCGCCCGGCATGAAGTTCCCGTTCTGATGCGCCGGGAAAAAAGCCCGTGGCCGAGGAAAGCCTGCTCCAGAACCTGATCGACGCGCTGCGCCACCTGCCCGGCGTGGGCGTCAAGTCGGCGCAGCGCATGGCCTTCCATCTGCTGCAGCACGACCGCGCCGGCGCGGCCCGGCTGGCGCAATCGCTCGAGGCGGCGCTCACCGGCATCGGCCACTGCGAGCGCTGCTACACCTTCACCTCGGGCCGGGTGTGCCCCACCTGCGGCGACGCCGACCGCGACGCCACCGTGCTGTGCGTGGTCGAGACGCCCGCGGACCAGGCGGCGCTGGAGCGCACCGGCAGCTACCGCGGCCTCTACTTCGTGCTGATGGGCCGGTTGAGCCCGCTGGACGGCGTGGGCGTGGACGACATCGGCGTGAAGCCGCTGCTCGAACGCGCCAGCGACGGCGTGGTCCAGGAAGTCATCATCGCCACCAGTTTCACCGCGCCAGGCGAGGCCACCGCCCATGTGCTGGCGCAGACGCTGAAGTCGCGCGGCCTGCGCGTGACCCGCCTGTCGCGCGGTGTGCCGGTGGGCAGCGACCTGGAATACGTCGACCTCGGCACCATCGCTTATGCGCTGTCGGACCGGCGCTGACCGGCGCCGGCAGCCGGCCGCTCTTTAGGAAGATCCGACCATGTGGACGCAATCGACCACCTTGCCGCTCTGGTGCGCGCTGGCCCTGGCCCTGATGCCGGTCGGCTGCGCCGCACTGGCCAAAGGCCGGGATTTCGGCAAGCCCCGCCGGCAGGGCGGTTTCGACAACCACGACCCGCGCGCCTGGCTGGCTCGGCAGCAGGGTTTCCGGCAGCGGGCCAATTCCGCCCAGGCGAATTGCTTCGAGGCCTTGCCGTTCTTCTTCGGCGCCTTGCTGCTGGCGCTGCACATGAACGCGCCGGTCGACAAGGTGAACGCGCTGGTGCTGGCTTTCACTGCGCTGCGCGTGGCCTATGTCGCCCTCTACCTCGCCGACTTGGCCACCGCGCGGTCCTTGACCTGGATGGCGGCCGTGGGCGTGAACATCGCGCTGCTGTTCGCCGGCGCCTGAGGCCTGCCGGCGTTCCCGGTCCGGCGAGGGACGCGCCCTCGCCGACTTCCGTTCAGTTCCTGGCTTGCCGCGTGGGCGAAGGCGCGTGCGCGGACCTGGCCCGGCCGGCCTTGGCCGACGCCGTGGCGGCGCTGACGCGCTTGGTTGAAGAAGGTGCCGCCGCGGCCCGCGTGCGACCCTTGCCGGCCGAAGCCGACGCGCCGCGGCTCGACGACGGCGCGGCGGCCTCGCGGGTCGAAGAAGCGCCGCGCCTGCCCGCGGCGGCGGCCTTGGCCGGCCCCACGAACAGCACCAGCACCTGCCCCGCCTTCAGGCTGGACTTGGCGTCCAGCTTGTTCCACTGCTGGAGCTGCGCGGCGGAGACCTTGTAGCGCCGGGCCAGTCCGGCGAGGGTGTCCTTGCGGCCCACCTTGACCGTCATGCGGCGCCGGTCGGGCATGTCGGCCGCCAGGCTCATGCTGGCGTTGTCGGCGATGTGTTCCGACACGTCGTCCACGCTGTGTGCGCCGCGCGTCACCAGCAGCGTCGAGCCGGCCTTGACCAGCATGCGCGGCGGGATCTTGTTGACTTCCCTCAGCCGGGACTCCTCCATGCCGACGCGCCGCGCCAGTTCGTCCGGGCGCATGGTGCTGGGCGTGACCCAGGCCGTCCAGCTGGCCAGCGGGCCGCGGTGGCTCTTCAGCCGCGCGACGAATTCGCTGGCGTTGTCGTAGGGCAGCAGCAGCTGCGGCGTGCCGGCCGCGAGGATCACCGGCTTGTTCATCTGCGGGTTGAGCGAGCGGAACTCGTCCAGCTTCAGGCCCGACAGCCGCGCCGCGAGGTCGACGTCGATGTCGCGCTCGATCGGGATCGCCAGGAAATACGGGTGGTTCTCCAGCGGCGGCAGCGCAAGGTTGAAGCGTTCGGGCTGGGCGATGATGTTCTCGACCGCTTGCAGCTTGGGCACGTAGTTCTGCGTCTCGGCCGGCATCCTGAGGCTGAGGTAGTCGGTGGGCAGGCCAGCTTTCTGGTTGCGCGCGATCGCCCGCTGCACATTGCCTTCGCCCCAGTTGTAGGCGGCCAGCGCGAGGTGCCAGTCGCCGAACATCGCGTGGAGCTTTTGCAGGTAGTCGAGCGCGGCGCGGGTGGAGGCCAGCACGTCGCGGCGGTCGTCGCGGAACAGGTTCTGCTTCAAGTCGAAGTACTTGCCGGTGGCCGGCATGAACTGCCACATGCCGGAGGCCTTGGCCGACGACATCGCCTCGGGGTTGAAGGCGCTCTCGATGAAGGGCAGCAGCGCCAGCTCGCTGGGCATGTTGCGGCGCTCGATCTCCTCGACGATGTGGAAGAGGTAGCGGCCGCCGCGGGAAGTCATGCGCTGGACGTAGTCGGGGCGGCTGGCGTACCACTGCTCCTGCAGCCGGACGAGGTCGGTGTCCAGGTCGGGCACGGACAAGCCTGTGCGCACGCGCTGCCAGAGGTCCTTGCGGGCGGTGGCCCGCGCGTCGCTGTCTTCCAGGTCGACGGTGACGTCGGGGCGCAGCGGGTCGACCGGCGGCCCCACGGGCGGTCCGGCCTGCTCGGCCGGAGCGGTGGCCGCCGATGCGGCGGCCTCGGGGGCCATCGGCGAGGCGGGCGTGGCTTTCTGCGGCTCGGCCATCGTGACGAGCACGGGTGTCTGCGGCCCGGGCGGGGGCGGGGTGGTGGTGCAGGCCGCCAGGGCGCTCAGCGCGGCCGCGGCGGCGGCGAGGGTCCAGGCGCGGTGCCGGGCGGGAGGAGAGATTGTCATCAGAATTGGTTCTTCCACTGTCGAAGGGCGGCGAACACGTCTTCGCTGTCGCAGCTAGCGGCGCCATGCCGCAGAGCCTGTTCGGCCACCCCGGGTTCCGCGCAACGCAGAAACGGGTTGATCCGCAGCTCCAGCGCGAGGGTGGAGGGCAGCGTGGGACGGGACTGGCCCCGCTGGCCGAGGCACCAGGCCCGGTGCGACGCGATGTCCTGGTTGCCGGGTTCCACCGCCTGTGCGAAGGCCAGGTTGGCCAGGGTGTATTCGTGGGCGCAGCATACCCGAGTGCCCTCCGGCAGCCGGGCCAGCTTTTGCAACGATTCGTGCATCTGCGCCGGCGTGCCCTCCCTCAGCCGGCCGCAGCCTGCGGAGAACAGCGTGTCGCCGCAGAAAAGGATGGGGTCGGGGCCGGCGTCGCGCGAGACATAGGCCACATGGCCGGCGGTGTGGCCGGGCACGTCGAGCACGGTCCAGGTCGATCCGGCCAGCCGCAGCGCCTGGCCTTCGGCGACCGGCGTGCAGGGCCCGGGGATGGCCTCGCGGGCCGGCGCGAAAACCGCGCCCTCCAAAACGGATCGGAGGCCTTCGAGGCCTCCGATGTGATCGTGGTGGTGGTGGGTCACTAGAATCGCCGCCAGCGTTAGCTTCAACGACGCCAGCGCGCCGAGCACGGGCGCCGCATCCCCTGGATCGACGACGATGGCTTCGCGCCCATCGTGCAGCATCCAGATGTAGTTGTCGGTAAAAGCGGGCAGCGCGAGCAGATTCATGGCGGAAAGTCC
>CBJNAE010000374.1:0-3944 GCA_966433995.1 uncultured Ideonella sp.
TGCAGGCAGCGCAGCGCATGCATGGCCCCGATGGAAAAGAAGATGGCCGCCGCCGCGGCGATGGCCGGGCGGCCCTCGATCAAACGGGCGCAAGCCACTCCGATCACACCCGCCAACACATTGCCCACCACCACCGGCCACGGCTGGGCCAGCGGGCTGGCCGGCACGCCGAACAGCAGCACCGCGGAGGCGCCCATCGGTGCCACCAGCCACAAAGCCGTCACCGGCGAGTCGACCAGCCAGGCGCTCACCAGCCCAGTGAGGAAGATGCCAAGCAAGGCCCCCGCGCCGGCGCGCAGCCGCTCGCGCTGGCTGACCGCGGCTTTCTGGGGGAGAAGGTCCTGCCACCAGGGCGTGGCTGCGGGCGAAGGGGGATGCGGTCGGTCCATGGAAACGGGGGAAAATCGGCGGAGGCCGATTACATCATGCTGTGACATAAACAGGCCCCAGCGCCCCGGAATCACCCATGACCGCCGCGAAGCCCCCCCGCACCATGCCCACCAGCGCAGCATCCCGACCCGTGAAGAACAAAAAGAGCGAGTCGCTCGCCAAAGCCGATTACGAAGCGTTGTCCGAATTCCGCCACCAGCTGCGCCGCTTCCTGCGCTTCAGCGAAGACGCCGCCCAGGCCGAGGGCCTGACGCCGCTGCAATACCAGCTGCTGCTGCACATCAAAGGCTTCCCCGGCCGCGACTGGGCCACCGTCGGCGAACTCGCCCACCGCCTGCAGACCCAGCAGCACGGCGTGGTCGCCCTGGTCACCCGCTGCGAAACCCTCGGCCTGGTGGCGCGGTCCCCTGGCGAGCAGGACAGGCGGCAGGTCCAGGTGCGCCTCACCCCGTCCGGCGAGTCTTGCCTGGCACGGCTGGCGCAGCAGCACCGGATGGAGCTGGAGTCGCTGTCCCATGTGTTTCAGGTCGCCCACATCTCGGCGTTCAATGACCGGGGGTGAGGCGAACGCCGTCAGTCGCGCTTCAACAGCTCGATGAAAGCGGGGTTCAGGAAAATTTTTTCGCGTCCCACCTTGTGCTCCCTGAGGATGCCGATGTCCGCCAGTTGCTTGAGATAGATGCTCGCGGTCTGACGTTTGGCGAGGCCGGCTTCCACCACATGGGCAATACGGCAATAGGGGCGCACGAAGACGAGTTCGGCCAGCTCGCGGGAATAGATGGCCGTCGCGTCTTGCCGCATGCGCTGCGTCGTGTCCTCGATCAGGCCCCGCACAGCCAATATCTTGTCCATGGTCCAGCGAGCCGTTTCCGCCACACCTTGCAACATGTAGAGCAACCACGGCTCCCAGGCACCGGTGGCGGTGACGGATTGCAGCCCGCTGTAGTACTCGGCCCGGCGTCGCAGGATGTGGCGGCTGAGGTAAAGCACAGGGATGTCCAGCAGCCCTTGCTCAACCAGGTACAGCAGGTTGATGACCCGGCCCGTGCGACCGTTGCCATCCGTGAAGGGGTGGATGGCTTCGAACTGGTAGTGCCCGACGGCCATCCTCACCAGGGGATCGATCTCTTCGCTGCCCGGCAGTGCGCCATGCATCCATTGTTCCCAGTTGCCGAGCTTGTGCCGCAACAGCGCTTCGCCTTCCGGAGGGGTGTAAATGACCTCCCGCGTCCTGTCATTGCTGAGGGTGGTGCCGGGCGTGCGGCGCACGTCCATCTCCACACCCTTGATCACGCGGCAGATCTGGACGGCGGTGTTCGTCGTCAAAGGGCGAACCTTGAGCGCCTGAAAACCCTCCCACAGCGCCGTCCGGTAGCGCAGCGCTTCCTTGGTCGCCGGGTCCGCTTCCGCCTCGCTGACACCATCGAACAAGAACATCTGGTCCGTCGTGGTCACGATGTTTTCGATCTCGCTGCTGGCCTGCGCCTCCAGCAACGGAATCGAATTGACCAGCACGCCCTGGTTCGGAATCAACCGCCCCGCGGCTTTCAACTCCGCGACCGCCGATCGGGCAGAGATGCAGGCCTTGAGCACGGCCTGCGATTCGAGCTCGACCGTTGGAGGGAGCAATGGCAATTCGTCGTAGGGCCTGGTCGGGTCAAAGAGCATATGTCGATCTTTTGCGGACGAATCAAGGTATCAAACGAGTACGTACATCGGATCGACATGTTGCCAGAATATGTCGATTTATCACAAAAAAATCGACTCGTGATTTTCGAGAGCTGAATTTTATAATTCACCAAGCTATTCATGGATTATTCAAAATCAATATGACCATGAACACAGCCCCCTCCCTGAACGAAGAGCGCCTTAGAGCATTAGAACGGTCCTTGCGCCACGGAACCCGCTCGGCGCGAGAATTGACGGCAGCCCTGTCCATCAGCCAACCGACACTGTCACGAACGATTCACGCCCTGTCTGAAAGGGTGACGACCTTCCGGGTGCCGGGCGACCGCACGCCGCGCTACGGCCTGCTGCGCCCACTGCCGGGCGGCCTCCATCCGCGCCAGGACGTCTATCGCATCCTGGCCACCGGGGCCATGGCGCCGTTCGCGAAAGTCGAATTCCTCAGCGGCGGCTCGACCCTGGAACGCACCCCCTCGGGTCAGGTCACCCTGTACGACGGCCTGCCGCCCTACATGGCCTTCTCATCCCCCAACGGCTTCCTCGGCCGCCAGGTCGCCCGCGCCGCGGCCTCGGAAATGCCACTGCCGGAAAGCCTGAAGGACTGGGGCGACGACCACCGCATCGCCTACCTCTTCACCCGCGGCCTGAACCTGGCCGGCAACCTCGTCTACGGCGACACCTCGCTGCAGCGCGAGATGGAATTCCGCCAGGTCCCGCCCACACCGTCGGCCGACCGGCTGGCCCACTACGTGGCCATGGCCAACCAGCTCAAGGACGCCGCCTATGGCTCCAGCGCCGGCGGCGAGCAGCCGAAATTCCTCAGCCTGGCCGAAGACGCCGGCCACGTCATCGTGAAGTTCGCCAAGCAGGGCAACCGCATGGCCGACCTGCTGCCCCTGGAACACCTCGCCCTGCGCTGCCTCGCCGAAGTCGGCGTGCCCGCTTCCAAGACGCGCTTGGACGCGGCCGGCGGCTACGTTTTCCTCGAAGTCCAGCGCTTCGACCGCGTCGGCCGCCACGGCCGCGTCGGCATGCTGTCCTGCGGCTCCATCGACGACGAATTCTTCGGCGGCCGCGACACCTGGTCCGAATTCGCCGCCCGCTGCGAGCAGGCCCGCTACCTGTCGACCGAAGACGCCCGGCACATCGACACCATGGCGGCCTTCAGCGAACTCATCGGCAACGGCGACCGGCATTTCGAAAACATCTCGTTCCTGCTGGGGGAAGACGGCGAATACGCCGGCCTGGCGCCGGCCTACGACATCCTGCCGATGCGCTATGCGCCGATCGGCGGGGGCGTCGACCCGGACCTGTTGCCGATCGCGCCGAAGCTCGGGACCATCGGGGCCAAGCCGGGGGTTTGGAAGAGGGCGGCGGAAGCGGCGGAGAAGTTCTGGTCTGCGCTGCAGGGCGGCGGAATGGAACTGCCGGTTTCTGAGGGATTTCAGGTGCTGGCGAGGAAGAATTTGGAAGTCGTGAGGGAGTTCGTGCGGCCGGTGGTGCTGGGGGAAACCGCTACACCTCTAACCGTTCAGCCGGTTAGCTGACCAGTTCCACAGCTTACAAGCTGTAATTTGCATTTACAGCGTTTGATATGTATTCTAAGGATACGCATCAAAAGCTGTAAACCAATCTCACAGCATCGGATTTGTATGTCGACCCGGTTCACCGTCCGCACCGCCGAGCAGTTGCCGCCCCTGCTCCAGGCCTTCCGCAAAGAAGCGGGTCTCACCCAGTCCGAAGTGGCCCTGCGCCTGGGTGTTTCACAGCAAACCTATTCCGCGATGGAGCGCAACGCCGACAGGGTGGGCACGGCGAGGTTGCTGAAGCTCCTGAACATCCTGGGCGTCGAACTGGCCCTGGAGAAG
>CBJNAE010000375.1:0-3906 GCA_966433995.1 uncultured Ideonella sp.
CAACCGCCTCAACAGCCTGGCTCCCGGCTTCACCGCCGAGCAGGCGCTGAGCGCCACCGCCGAAGGCAATCCCTACGGCGCGGGGCCGGCCCGGCTGCTCGAGGCCAGCCCGCCGCAGCTCTGCTATGACGGCCCGCTGGCCGACCCCAAGCACAGACGTTGCTTGCCGCTGCTCGGCCGCGCCGTACCGGCCACGACCGGCTCCGCTTCGCGCTAGCGCCTTGCCCCAGAAACGACAAAGCCCGCGACCGATCATCGGTGCGGGCTGTTGCCGTACTCGTCGACCGACTTCAGCGCACCGCGCCGGCCGCCTCCGGCTGGTAGTCGACGCCGAGCAGAGTCAGCTGCAGGGCCTTGCCGCCCGGCACGGCCCAGTCGATGGTCTGGCCCACCGACAGGCCGAGCAGCGCACAGCCGACCGGCGCCAGCACCGACACGGTGCCCTCGCCGCCCGCCTCGTGCGGGTAGACCAGGGTCAGGCGGTACTCCTTGCCGCTGGCTTCCTCGCGGCAGCGCGCGGTGGAATTCATGGTCACCACGCCCGGCGGCACCTCGTCCAGACCGACCACCGCGGCGCGGCCCAGCTCGTGCTCCAGGGCCTCGGCGGTGGGTCCGAACTCCTCCAGGCTGTCCAGCAGGCGCTCCAGGCGCTGCAGGTCGAGACGGGTGATGGTGATGGGGGGCGACAGGCTCATGATGTCGGCAGGGCTCCTTGGCAGGTTGCGAAAAAGGAAAACCCCACCCGAACAGGCTGTGTGAAAACGTCGCGAACGTCAGCGAAGCAGGGCCGAAAGCGATGCCCGAGGGGGCGGCCGCTTTCAACGGCGCATCGCCAGACGCGGTGTCTTGACACAACCGGCGCAGGCGGGGTTTGCAACCGACCATACCACAGCAAGGCGAATAGACAAGCCGGGACTACCGCCCGAGCCGGCGGCTATCGCCCCGACAGGCGCCATGCACGCGCCGTTTCCCGCCGCCGCGGAGCGGCCCGGGCGACGTGCTCACGCCGGGGGTGGACACGATCACCAGCGACTGAGCCCTACGGCTTGCTCCCCCGGGGGCGCCGGAACTGCGCGCGCTTCGCGCCCACTCGCGGGAATGCGCCGCGCAGCATGCCAGCGCTGGGCGCAGGCCTGCCCAGCCCTCACAGGGCGGAGAAGTCCACCGGCTCGCCGCCCTGCTCGCGGACCAGGCGCGCGAGCATCGCCGGCAGCGCCTCGCCATTGGCGTCGCACACCCAGGTGGCGGCCGTCTCGTCGTAGTCGAAGTGGAAGCCGCCCGAGCGCGCCGCCAGCCACAGCTGGCGCAGCGGTTCCTGGCGGCTGAAGATCAGCTGGCTGCCGTTGTCGAAGCGCACGGTGAGCACGCCGCCGCTGTTTTCCAGATCCACATCCAGGTCGCTGGCATCGAAGGCATCCTCGACCGCCCGCTGCAGGGCGTCCACCAGGCTATGGAAGCGGGCTTCGCTGAGACTCATGGGCTTTTCTCCACTGAAACGGAAAGGCTCCCGGAGCGCCTGCCGGACGCTGCGCGACGCAGCGCGCAAGCCGCGCCCGCCGCGCGTCCCGGCGCATAGGCAAGCCCACGGGGGGCCGGTATACTCCGGCGCATTCGATGCTTTTACAAGGATTTCCGCCATGAAGCGCCTGCTGCTTCCGCTCCTCGCGCTGCTCGTGATCAGCGCGGGCCTCACCGGCTGCGGCCAGAAAGGGCCGCTGTACCTGCCCGGCGACGACAAGGCCGGCCACAGCAAAGACCGTTTCGAACTCTAAGATTCTGCGCACCCGCTCCTGCCGCGGGTGCCCCGGCTCCCCCAGGAGGCCTCATGCAACCCTTCCAGTACCGCGACGGCCAGCTGTTCGCGGAGGGCGCGGCGCTGTCCGCCATCGCCGAGCGCTTCGGCACCCCCACCTACGTCTACTCGCGCG
This sequence comes from uncultured Ideonella sp., assembly GCA_966433995.1. Lineage (GTDB taxonomy): Bacteria > Pseudomonadota > Gammaproteobacteria > Burkholderiales > Burkholderiaceae_C > JANPCX01. The sequence goes on from CBJNAE010000375.1 coordinate 1,929, forward strand.
CCCACATCGAGGCGCAGTTCCGCGCCTACGCCGACGCGCTGGCCGGCATGCCGCACCTGGTGTGCTTCGCGGTCAAGGCCAACTCCAACCTCGGCGTGCTCAACCTGCTCGCCCGTCTGGGCGCCGGCTTCGACATCGTCTCGCGCGGTGAACTGGAGCGCGTGCTGGCCGCCGGCGGCGACCCGGCCAAGGTGGTGTTCTCCGGGGTCGGCAAGACCCGCGACGACATGCGCCGGGCGCTGGAAGTCGGCGTGCACTGCTTCAACGTCGAATCCGAGGTCGAACTGGAGCGTCTGCAGCAGGTGGCGGCGGAGCTGGGCGTCAAGGCACCGGTGTCGCTGCGCGTCAACCCCGACGTCGATGCGCAGACCCACCCATACATCTCCACCGGCCTCAAGGAGAACAAGTTCGGCGTCAGCATCGACGTCGCCGAGCGCGTCTACGCGCGCGCCGCCGAACTGGCCAACCTCGAGGTGGTCGGCGTCGACTGCCACATCGGCTCGCAGCTGACCCAGCTCGACCCGTTCCTCGACGCCCTCGAGCGCCTGCTGGCGCTGGTCGACCGCCTGGCCGAACGCGGCATCCAGATCAAGCATCTGGATCTGGGCGGCGGCCTCGGCGTGCGCTACCGCGACGAGGAGCCGCCGCTGGCCGGCGACTACATCAAGGCGGTGCGCGAGCGCCTGGCCGGCCGCGAGCTGGCGCTGGTGTTCGAGCCGGGCCGCTCGATCGTCGCCAACGCCGGCGTGCTGCTGACCCGCGTCGAGTACCTCAAGCACACCGAGCACAAGGACTTCGCGGTGATCGACGCGGCGATGAACGACCTGATCCGCCCGGCGCTGTACCAGGCGTGGATGGACATCGTGGCCGTGCAGCCGCGCGCCGGCGAAGCGCGCCGCTACGATCTGGTCGGGCCGATCTGCGAGACCGGCGACTTCCTCGGCAAGGACCGCGAGCTGGTGCTGGCCGAGGGCGACCTGCTGGCGGTGCGCTCGGCCGGTGCCTACGGTTTCGTCATGAGCTCCAACTACAACACCCGCGGTCGCGCCGCCGAGGTGCTGGTGGACGGCGAGCAGGTGCACCTGGTGCGCCGCCGCGAAAGCATCGAAGAGCTGTACGCCGGCGAAAGCCTGCTGCCCAACTGATCCGGAGGCCGGCATGCTGCTGCGTTTCACCAAGATGCACGGGCTGGGCAACGACTTCATGGTCCTCGACCTGGTCACCCAGCACGCCCACGTGCAGCCCAAGCACGTGCGCCAGTGGGGCGACCGCCACACCGGCGTCGGCTTCGACCAGCTGCTGATCGTCGAGCCGCCGAGCCGTCCGGACGTGGACTTCCGCTATCGCATCTTCAACGCCGACGGTTCCGAAGTGGAACAGTGCGGCAACGGCGCGCGCTGCTTCGCCCGCTTCGTGCTGGACAAGCGGCTGACCGCCAAGAAGCGCATTCGGGTCGAAACCAAGAACAGCGTGATCGAGCTGAACGTGCGCAGCGACGGGCAGATCACCGTGGACATGGGCGCGCCGCGCCTCGAGCCGAGCGAGGTGCCCTTCGTCGCCGCCGAGGCGGCGATCGCCTACGAGGTCGAGGTGGCCGGGCGCACCGTCGAGCTGGCCGCCATCTCGATGGGCAACCCGCACGGCGTGCTGCGCGTCGACGACGTCGACAGCGCCCCGGTGCACGAACTCGGCCCGCAGCTGGAGACCCATCCGCGCTTCCCGCAGAAGGCCAACATCGGCTTCCTGCAGGTGGTCGACGCCCACCGGGCGCGCCTGCGCGTCTGGGAGCGCGGCTGCGGCGAAACCCAGGCCTGCGGCACCGGCGCCTGCGCCGCCGCAGTGGCCGCCATCCGCCAGGGCTGGCTGCAATCGCCGGTGCAGATCGAGCTGCCCGGCGGCAAGCTGTCCATCGAGTGGGCCGGTCCCGGCCAACCGGTGCTGATGACCGGCCCGGCGATGCGCGTGTTCGAAGGCCAGG
>CBJNAE010000376.1:0-3896 GCA_966433995.1 uncultured Ideonella sp.
CGGCGATCACCTCTTCGTTGAAGGCGTTGCGCACCTCGGGCCGGTTGAGCCAGACATGGGCGACCATGGGCCGCTGCCGCTCGACGGTGATGTGCTGGTAGGTCGGCATGGCATCGACTCCTGGGAATGAATAGGTTCAGCGCGGCGGCGCGGTCTTCACATGCGAAACACGCCGAACTTCGTCTCGGGGATGGGCGCGTTCAGCGAGGCGCTCAGGCCCAGCGCGAGCACGCGTCGGGTGTCGGCCGGGTCGATCACGCCGTCGTCCCAGAGCCGGGCGCTGGCGTAGTAGGGATGGCCCTGGGTCTCGTACTGCTGGCGCAGCGGCGCCTTGAACGCTTCTTCTTCCTCGGCGCTCCAGGCGCCCCCCTTGGCCTCGAGGCCGTCGCGCTTGACCGTGGCCAGCACGCTGGCGGCCTGCTCGCCGCCCATGACGCTGATGCGGGCGTTCGGCCACATCCACAGGAAACGCGGGCTGAAGGCGCGGCCGCACATGCCGTAGTTGCCGGCGCCGAAGCTGCCGCCGATGATCACCGTGAACTTGGGCACCGCCGCGCAGGCCACGGCGGTGACCATCTTGGCGCCAGCGCGCGCGATGCCCTCGTTCTCGACCTTGCGCCCCACCATGAAGCCGGTGATGTTCTGCAGGAAGACCAGGGGCACCTTGCGCTGGCAGCACAGCTCGATGAAGTGGGCGCCCTTGTTGGCGCTTTCGGTGAAGAGGATGCCGTTGTTGGCGACGATGCCCACCGGTAAACCCTCGATGTGGGCGAAACCGCAGACCAGGGTGGCGCCGTAGCGCGCCTTGAATTCGTCGAACTCCGAGCCGTCGACGATGCGGGCGATGACCTCGCGCACGTCGAAGGGCTTGCGGGTGTCCACCGGGATCACGCCGTGCAGCTCGGCCGCGTCGAACAGCGGCGGGCGAGGCGGCCGGGTGGCCAACGGCGCCGGCTTGCGGCGGTTGAGGTTGGCCACCGCGGCGCGGGCCAGGGCCAGGGCGTGGGTGTCGTCGTTGGCGAGGTGGTCGGCCACGCCGGACAGCCGGGTGTGCACGTCGCCGCCGCCCAGGTCTTCGGCGGTGACGACCTCGCCGGTGGCCGCCTTCACCAGCGGCGGGCCGCCGAGGAAGATGGTGCCCTGCTCCTTGACGATGATGGTCTCGTCGCTCATCGCCGGCACGTAGGCGCCGCCCGCGGTGCAGGAGCCCATCACCACGGCGATCTGCGCGATGCCGGCGGCGCTGAGGTTGGCCTGGTTGAAGAAGATGCGGCCGAAATGGTCGCGGTCGGGGAAGACTTCGTCCTGGTTGGGCAGGTTGGCGCCGCCGCTGTCCACCAGGTAGATGCAGGGCAGGTGGTTCTGCGCGGCGATCTCCTGGGCGCGCAGGTGCTTCTTCACCGTCATCGGGAAATAGGTGCCGCCCTTCACCGTGGCGTCGTTGCAGACCACCATGCATTCCACACCGTGGATCCGGCCGATGCCGGCGATCACGCCGGCACCAGGCGCGGCGTCGGCACCGTCCTTTTCGGGGTACATGCCCAACGCGGCCAGCGGCGCGACCTCGAGGAAGGGCGTGTCGGGGTCGAGCAGCATCTCCACCCGGTCGCGCGGCAGCAGCTTGCCCCGGGCCAGGTGCTTGGCCCGCGCGGCCTCGCCGCCGCCCTGGGCGATCTGCGCCAACCGGGCGTTCAGGTCGTCGACCAGCGCCCGCATCGCGGCGGCGTTGGCCTTGAAATCATCGGAGCGGGGGCTGAGTCTGGAGGCGAGCTGGGGCATGGGGTCTCCGGTGGGCTCGCGTCTTTTGAACGCGGCCTCAATTGACGTATACGTAAAGTAGATTCTAGAACGAGGCGGGGGGAAATTGCACGGAAAGTCCGCCACTGAGGGCAAAACCTGGCTTTAGACGCCATGCCCCACAAAGGACCCAAGGCAGGTGCGTAATGACTTTGTCGTTACGCCGCGATCAGGTGCGAACCTGAATTGCCACAGAAACGGGCAGCGTCATGAGCACCGCCAGCACCAACAAGGCCAGCAATCCCAAAGCGCGCCGGGACACCCTGAACCTGAGGATCCCGTCGGCCGAGCGCAACTTGATCGACCGCGCGGCGGAATCGGCGGGCAAGACGCGCACGGACTTCATCCTGGAAGCTGCGCGCCGAGCCGCGGCGAACCAGGTCAGCGGCGCTTCGCGCACCTTCGTGGCCTGCGAAGCCGGCAAGGTCGTGGGCTATTACGCACTGGCCTCCAGCGCCGTGGCGCCCGCAGCCGCCCCTGGCCGCTTCCACCGCAACATGCCGGACCCGGTGCCGGTCGTCGTGCTGGGCCGCTTGGCGGTCGCCACCAGCCACCATGGCCGGGGCCTGGGCCGCGCCCTGTTCCAGGACGCCGCGCTGCGCGTCCTCCATGCGGCCGACGCCATCGGCATCCGCGGCATGGTCGTTCATGCCTTGTCGGACGAAGCCACGGCGTTCTACCTGCGCCTGGGCCTCGACGAATCGCCGCTCGACCCCATGACGTTGATGGCCACGGTCGTCGACCTGCGCTCCGCGGCCGGGAACTGACTCCACCGGGCGGCGGCGGCCAGCCTTGCGCCTGCACGAAGCAAGGCTTCCCGGTTTGCGCCATGACACCGGGCCCGATCGCCGCTACGCTGCATGCTTGCGGCCCGCCACGGCCCCACTTTCCCGAGAACGGTCGCCAGATGGATCGCCCACGGGGATGACATCGAACGACACCCCATCCGGAGACAAACATGCAGAACCGTTTCCCGCCCCTGAACAGGCGCAGGCTCGCGCTGGCGCTGGGCGCCCTGGCCTTCGCCGGCGCCACCGCGGCGCAATCCGGCAACAGCTACCCGCAGCGCACCATCAACTTCATCGTGCCCTTCCCCGCCGGCAGCGCCACCGACCAGATGGCCCGCGTGCTCGGCGAGCACATCGGCAAAGCCACCAGGCAGTCGGTCATCGTCGACAACAAGCCCGGCGCCAACGGCACCATCGGCACCGCCACCGCGGCCAAGATGCCGGCCGACGGCTACAACTTCCTGATCGCCACCAGCACCACGCACGCGGCGAACGCCTCGCTCTACCGGCGGCTGCCTTACGACCCGATCAAGGACTTCACGCCGGTGTCGCAGCTGGCCGAGATCCCGTTCGTGATGCTGGTGCACCCTTCGGTGCAGGCTGACACTGCCGCGAAATTCGTCGCCCTCGTGCGCGCCAACCCCGACAAATTCGCCTGGGGATCCGGCTCCAGCGGCAGCCTGATCCCGGGCCATGCCCTGGTGTCGGCCAACAACCTGCAGATGCTGCACGCCCCCTACAAGGGCGTGCAGCCAGCGATGACGGACGCGATGGGCGGGCAGATCCAGCTCGTCTTCGGCGACCTCGCCTCGGCCGCGCCGCAGGTCAAGGCCGGCAAGCTTCGCGCGCTGGCCGTCACCTCGACCGCCGAGCACCCGATGCTGCCCGGCATCCCGCCGATGTCCACCGTGGTGCCGGGCTTTGAGCTGACCGCCTGGTTCGCGATGTACGCGCCGGCCGGCACGCCCGAGCCCATCGTCCAGAAGATGAACCAATGGGTGCGCGCCGCGCTGACCGACCCCGCCGTCAAGGCCAAGCTCGACCCGCTCGGCTTCCGCTTCACGCCCGGCAGCCCGCAGGAACTCGGCGTCTTCGCCGCCAAGGAAACCATCAAGTGGGCCAAGGCGGTGACGAACGCGAAGATCGTGCCGGAGTGAGGTGGGGCGGTGCGGAGGCCGGGGGTACCGACCGGGAGAAGCAAGCGCCACCCGATGGAAGGACAGACGCTCGCCGCCGCCCCCGTTCACCCCGAGTCTGTCGAAGGGCCCTGACCGCCCCCGTTTCCGAAGCCTGGCCGGCCCGCAGCGGTGG
>CBJNAE010000377.1:0-3871 GCA_966433995.1 uncultured Ideonella sp.
GCCAGGGCGCCGCCGGCCTGCTCCTTGTCGCTGACGCCGGCCAGGTTCATCGGCGGCGTCACGCGGTTGCCGTTGCCGTCGATGGCGCGGATCTCCTCGAACAGCTTGCCCAGCCCCCCGTCGGCCTGGTTGAACCAGTTGGCGGTGATGTAGTCCTGCCGCCTCGCGCCGTCCGAGATGTACACGCCGAAATACGGCGCGATGGCCACGGCGTCGAAACTCGCGGCGCATTCCTTGCCCAGGATGGCCGCGGCCTTGGGGCAAGGCAGGTTGTAGTTGGCGGCCACCCAGGTCGTCGCGGCCTGGGCGTTGAGCACGCATTTGACGCGCGAGGCGTCCGCGCCGAACGCGGCTTTGACGATGTCGCAGACTTGCGCCGAACGCATGGCGTGCCAGTTCATCACCCATTCGTACTCCTGGCCCCCGGGCGTCGCGTCGCCCCATATCTTTTCGGCCTCGCCCAGCTGCCACAGGAAGTTCTCCCAGAACCCGCCGTTCCATGGCTCGTTGATGTATTCCAGGATCAACTGGGCCTGCGGGTTGAGCTGGCCCTTCAACAGGTTGGCCGCGCCTCTCACATACTCGTCGGTGGCCTGGGCGGGGATGTTGACCCAGGCATCGGCCTGCAGGCTGTTGGCCAGCCCGGCCATCACGCCCAGGGGGACACCGTCGGGGCCCGACCAGAAGGCGTCCGTCTTCATCGGCCGGTCGGCCCAGTTCTTCAGCGTCGAACTGTTGACGCGGGCCCAATCCATGAAGCGCAAGGCGCGCACGCCTTTGAGGTCCGCCAGGAATTTGGGGTACCAGGCCTGGGTCTGGGACAGGGCCTCCATGGTGATGAAGCTGCCCTTGCCCGAGCAGTCGCCGGCCGACGCCACGACGGTCAGCTTGTCGGCGCTGCACACGCCGCCGGGCGGGATGACACGGATGTTGCGGATGTAGTCGGCCGGGTCGGTGGCCTTGATCCTGATCACCAGTTGGCTGTCGACCCGGTTGGTCATGTCGATCAACGCGCGGTTGGGCTGGCTATCCACCACGCTGCCGTGGCTGGGCGCGAACTCGACCTGGCCCTTGCCTTCGTACAGGACGGTGTAGACCCCCGCGGGATGCGCCCCCTTGTCTCCGGCGAACAAAATCGCGCCGACATAGCGGAACTTGACGTTCGTGTCATTGGCCGCCGGCAGGCTGCGCACCCAGCCGTTCGCGTCGCGGTCGAGCTGAGCTTGCTCCAGGGTGTCCCAACCGCTTTTGCCCTGGTTCCTCTCCGCCTGGGTGAAGGTGCAGGACCCTTTTCCTTCGTCGCATTGCGTGAACCAACCGCCGGCGCGTTTGAATTGGTCGATCGTCGGGAAGTCGGTGGACCAATAGCTGAACTCGCTCAGGTTCATGGCCAGGCCGCTGGCGCGGCGGGCCGCGGCGGCGTTCGCGCCTGCATCGACCGTGGCAAGGCTGGGGGGCGCCGCCAGGGCTTGGCGCATTTCGTCCGCGCCGGATTGCTGGGCGGCCGACGCCCCTTCTTGTCCACCGCCTCCGCAGGCTTGAAGCAGTGCGGCGAGCAAGGCCGCGCAGGCCACCGCGGCCTGGCGGGCCTTGGCGCGGCGTGTGTCTTTTCGATCGAAGCTGTCTGGCATGGGAACCCTCTCCTGAATTAATGTGCGAAAGGCACATTTTTATTCTTGCACCAAACCGGGTCGAACTCAAGATGGACGGCGCGAAATGCCTCTTTTCGCCGTGATGGGTCTGTCGGCGTGTGCGCGAGCAGTGTGTCGAGGGGCCATGGCCCAGGCTGGCGGTGGACGACTTCTCTCATGCGCGGTCGACCGAGCCCAAGCGGGAAATAAGTGCGTTCCCCGGGATGACGGGGCGATCCTTGCCCACCGAGCGAAACCAGGCGTCGGACAAGTCCATCGGCGATGGGCTCGAACTTTTGCGGCACTGGCGGCCGGTCTGCGCTGCGGCGTTTGCGGGGAAGGGCCGGTGCCGACGCGCCGGGCCCTGACGGCGCCTTCAAGGGCCGGTGCGACGGAGCGGGCCGACAGGCCAGCGCGTTCGCCGCCTATGCGGCCTCGTCCGGAGCGCGCTTTCGGAGGCTCACCCGCCGCTCGAACCGTCAAGAGTCACCAGCGTCCCGGTTCAGCTGCCCGGCTCCTGGCTCGGCCCGAGCCTCCCCAAAGCCTGCTCGCAATCGGCGATCAGGTCTTCCACCGACTCCAACCCTACCGAGAACCGCACCACCGTGCCGCGCCAGGCGGGCCGGCTGCGCATGGCGCGAAGGTCATAGGGCACCACCAGGCTGACCGGGCCGCCCCAGGAAAAACCGATCTTGAAAAGCGCCAGCGCGTCGACGAAGCGTTCGACATCCTCAACGCCATGGCGCTCGTCGAACACCACCGAGAAGAGTCCCGCCGCCTGCGTGCAAAGCGCCGCCCAGGCGGCGTGGCCGGGCGAATCTTCCAACGCCGGATGAAGCACCGCGCTGACTTCGGGACGCCGCCGCCACCATTGAGCCAGGCGGCGCGCCGCCTGGTCGTGCGCGGCGTAGCGCAGGCCGATGCTCGGCAATGAGCGCAGCACCAGTTCCGCGTCGTTGGCTCCGACGCCCAGGCCGAGCCGCATGTGCGTGGCCTTCAGGCGCAGGTGCAGGGCGGGGTCGACGGTGGTCACCGAGCCCATCAGCACATCGCCACCGCCGGAGGGGTATTTGGTCAGCGCCTGCATCGAGATGCCCACACCCAGGCCGGTCGCAAGATCGAAGGGCCTGAAAGCCAGGCCCGCCCCCCAGGTGTTGTCGAGCGCGGTGAGCGCGCCGTGCGCGTGGGCGATGCGCACCAGCTCGGGCAGGTCGGGGAATTCCATCGTCACCGACCCCGCCGCTTCGAGCCAGACCAGGCGGGTGTCGGGCCCCAGTGCGTCGCGCAGCGCCTGCGGGTCCATGGCGTCGTAGAAGCGGGCCTTGGCGCCCCAGCCCGCCAGTTCGTGGCGCGCCAGTTCCTTGTTGGGGCCGTAGGCGTTGTCGGGGATCAGCACCTCGTCGCCCGACTTCAGCAGCGCCAGGTTGACCAGCGCGATGGCCGCCAGGCCGCTGGGCGCCAGCAGCGTGTCCGCGCCGCCTTCCAGCGCCGCGATGCGGGCTTCCAGCGTGAAGGTGGTGGGCGTCCCGTGCAGTCCGTAGGTGTAGCCGGTCTTGTCCTTCCACTGTCGCGACTTGAGCGCGGCGGTGTTCTCGAAGATGACGGTGGACGCCTTGTGCACGCCCGGCTGCACCGCCCCGAAGCCGCCGGGCGGCTGGTAGGGGTGGTGGATCAGGCCGGTGGCTTGCGCCAGCTCCTTGCGCTGCTCTTCGCTCATGGCGGCCGGCGGCGTCAGATCGGCTGAGCGATCAGGTCGTGGCCACGGGTCTCGACGATGCGGGCGCGTGTGAACTCGCCGACCTTCAGGGTCTTCGACGCCTTCTCCGGCGGCAGCAGGTGCACCACGCCGTCGATCTCGGGCGCGTCGGCGTAGCTGCGGCCGACGCCGCCCTTGCGGCCCAGCGCGGGCGCGGAGTCGACCAGCACCTGCATCGTCGCGCCGACGCGCTCGCGCAGCTTGGCGGCAGAGACCTGCTCGGCCACCGCCATGAAGCGGGCGCGACGTTCTTCGCGGACGGCTTCTGGCACCGCGCCTTCCAGCAGATTGGCGGTTGCGCCCTCCACCGGCGAATAGGCGAAGCAGCCGGCGCGGTCGATGCGCGCGGTGCGCATGAAGTCGAGCAGGTGTTCGAACTCTTCTTCCGTCTCGCCCGGGAAACCGGCGATGAAGGTGCTGCGCACCACAATCTGCGGGCAGACCTCGCGCCAGCGCAGCAGGCGTTCGATGTTGCGCTCGCCGC
>CBJNAE010000378.1:0-3858 GCA_966433995.1 uncultured Ideonella sp.
CACACGTCTGCAAATCGAAGGAATCTCTTGTAGGAGCGGCTTCAGCCGCGATGCGATGCACCGAGATCGCGGCTGAAGCCGCTCCTACAGAAAGAATCGGCAGTCGGTGCCGGCCGCGTCCCTCCCTGAAAACCCTTGCCGGCGTGGACGCCGCGGCGGCCTCACGTATATTCGAACGGTCCAGGCGCCGCCCCCCGCCAGCCGCCTCTTCTTCCCCAGGCCCGAGCCATGAAACTCATCGATTCCGTCGTCGCCGACGCGCCCTCGATCGCCGCGCTGCGCCGCGACATCCACGCCCACCCCGAGCTGTGCTTCGCTGAGCAGCGCACTTCGGACCTGATCGCCCGCCAGCTCACTGAATGGGGCATCCCGGTGCACCGCGGCCTGGGCAAGACCGGCGTCGTCGGCATCGTGAAGAACGGCACCAGCGCCCGCGCCGTCGGCCTGCGCGCCGACATCGACGCGCTGCCGATGACCGAGCACAACACCTTCGCCCACGCCAGCAAGGAGGCCGGCAAGATGCACGCCTGCGGCCATGACGGCCACACCGCGATGCTGCTGGCCGCGGCCAAGCACCTGTCCAGGCACCGCGACTTCGACGGCACTGTCTACCTGGTCTTCCAGCCGGCCGAGGAAGGCGGCGGCGGCGCGCGCGAGATGATGCGCGACGGCCTGTTCGAGAAGTTCCCGATGGAGGCAATCTTCGGCGCGCACAACTGGCCCGGCCTGGGCGTGGGCGAGTTCGCGATCAAGTCGGGCCCCTGCTTTGCCAGCAGCAACGAATTCAAGATCACCATCCGCGGCAAGGGCTCGCACGCCGCCATGCCCCACCTCGGCGTCGACCCGGTGCCGGTGGCCTGCCAGATGGTGCAGGCCTTCCAAACCATCGTCTCGCGCAACAAGCGGCCGATCGACGCGGGCGTCATCTCGGTGACGATGATCCACACCGGCGAAGCCACCAACGTGGTGCCCGACAGCTGCGAGATGCAAGGCACGGTGCGCACCTTCACGCTGGAGCTGCTCGACTTGATCGAACAGCGCATGCGCGCAGTCGCCGAGCACACCGCAGCCGCCTTCGGCGCCACCTGCGAGTTCGAGTTCCACCGCAATTACCCGCCGACCATCAATCACCCGGCCGAAACCGAATTCGCCCGGCAGGTGATGCGCGACCTCGTCGGCGAGGGCAAAGTGCACGAGTTCGAACCCACCATGGGCGCGGAAGACTTCAGCTTCTTCCTGCTGGAAAAACCCGGCGCCTATTTCGTGATCGGCAACGGCGACGGCGCCCACCGCGAAAGCGGCCACGGCATGGGGCCCTGCATGCTGCACAACCCGAGCTACGACTTCAACGACGCCTTGATCCCGGTGGGCGCCACGCTGTGGGTGCGGCTGGCGGAGGCTTGGCTGGCGAGGAAGCCGGCCGGGGGGTGAGGGCAAGGCCACGAAGGTCCGCGTCCACCCTCACCCCAGCCCTCTCTCGCAAGCGGGAGAGGGAGCAAAAACTCCCTCGCCCCCGGCACGGGGGAGAGGGTTGGGGGCGTAGCGGGGCTTTAGCGAAACTTCGTTTTCGAGCGGCGTGCCGCGAGCCCACGAAGCAACTCCGGCTTGCAAGCCGGAGTGCGCCCTGCCAGGGAGGGGGCCTGGGCAGGCAGACGCTGTTCCATTTCATTGAGCCTGTCCAAGCCCTGACCAGGGTCAGAAAGCAGGCAAGCAATGTCCGGTTTTGATAGATTCCTGTCGCCCCGCGTCGCGACGCCGCCTGTCCGGTTCCCTACAGTGAAGTCCTCGACACCCCAACCAGGAGCCTTCACATGCCGACCAACGCCAACGCCAACGCCAACACCGCCACCGCTTTGCTGCTCATCGACGTCCAGCAGTCCTTCCGCCTGCGCCCTTACTGGAGCGAAGAGCACTTCGCCGCCTACATCGAGCGCACCAACGCCCTGGTCGCGGCCTGCCAGGGGGCCGGCGTGCCGATCGTGCGCATCCTGCACGCCGAGGGCCCCGCCACCAAGGACAACGTCTTCGCGGTCGAGTCCGGCCAGGTGCGCCCCATCGACGGCCTGGCCGACTTCAAGGCAGACGCCGAGTTCCTGAAGTCCCGCCACAGCGCGCTGGTGGCCACCGGTCTGCCGGTGTGGCTGCGCCAGCAGGGCATCAAGCGCCTGATCGTGGCCGGCATCCGCACCGAGCAGTGCTGCGAGACCACCACCCGTCACGCGTCGGACGAAGGCTATTCGGTCGACTTCGTCTCCGAGGCGACGCTGACCTTCGACATGAAGACGCTGGACGGCCAACGGCTGGCGGCGCAAGACATCGTCAAGCGCACGGAAGCCGTGCTCACCGAGCGTTTCGCGAGAATCTGCACGGTCCGGGACATCGAAGCCTCCTTGACGGCCGCCTGAACGCCACCCCGGACCGCCCAGCCCGCACGGAAGGAGCCCCACCATGCTGCAACTCAGGCCCGGCTGCGAATGCTGCGACCGCGACCTCGCACCCGATTCCGCCGATGTCCGCATCTGCTCGTTCGAATGCACCTTCTGTACCGGATGCGCCGTCCGTTTGGGCCACCGCTGCCCGAACTGCGGGGGCGAGCTGGTGGCCCGCCCCCGGCGGCAGGCGGCGAAGCTGGCGTCGAGCCCGGCCAGCACCACCCGCGTCTTCAAGCCCCAGGGCTGCGCGCAGGCTCCGGCCAGGCCGGCGGACGCCGGGGCCGGGTCCGCGAAACGCCTGCTGGAGGTCCGCACCTACCGGCTCAAGCCGGGCTCACTCGCCGGCTTCCACGACGCGATGCACCGCGTGGCGGTACCGATGCTCAGGCGCAGCAGCATGGACGTGGTCGCCTACGGCCGCTCAGACCATGAAGAGGAGACCTACTTCCTGGCCCGCGCCTACCGCGACCGTGCCGCGCTGCAAGCCGAGCAGTCGCGGTTCTACGGTTCGGCCGAATGGAGGAACGGCCCGCGCGCCCTGCTGGTGGACCGGATCGACACTTACATGAACACCCTGCTGCCCTGCACCGAAGCCGCCATCGACGCGATGCGGCGGCCGGCCGGCGACTACTAGCGCATGACGACGGCACCCACGCCCATCCTCTTCGTCCTGCTGCCCGGCACGCTGCTGCTGGACATCGCGGGCCCCGCGGAAACCTTCCGGCTGGCCAACCGCCATCTGCTGCGGCGGGGCCGGCCGGCCGCGTTCCAGCTCCGCTTCGTCGGCACGTCGCCCGACCAGGACTCCTCGGTGGGCTTGATGCTCAGCGGCGTGGAGCCGCTGCCCGGCAAGCTCGACGCGCCGAGCTGGGTGGTGTTGATGGGCCAGCCGAGCGACCGGCTGGCGCAATCGCTCGCCGCCAAAAGCCCGGACTGGCTGGCCACGCGGGACTGGCTCAGCCGGCAATGGGCCGCCGGCCCGCCGGGCAAGGCCCGGGACGGCGGCGCCTGCGCGCACCGCCTCGTGACGGTCTGCGGCGGTGCCTTGCTCGCCGCCGACGCCGGGCTGCTGCACGGCCACCGCTGCACCACCCACCATGAGCTGCTCGATGAGCTGCAGCGCCTGGCGCCCGGCGCCGAGGTGGTGGGCAACCGGGTGTACGTGATCGACCGCCAGGTGGCCACCAGCGCGGGCGTGACCGCCGGCATCGACCTGGCGCTGCAGCTGATCGCCGCGGAATGCGGCGAAGACATTGCCGGCGGCGTGGCGCAGGACATGGTGGTCTACCTCCGCCGCGGCCCGCGCGACCCGGAGATCTCGCCACTGCTGCAGAACCGCAACCACCTGCACCCGGCGGTGCACCGCGTGCAAGACGCGGTGAACGCCGAGCCGGATCAAGGCTCTCCACTATCCGGCCCTGATGGG
>CBJNAE010000379.1:0-3849 GCA_966433995.1 uncultured Ideonella sp.
CACGAAATAACGACCCGGCGCGGCCACGGCGTGTCGCCGTTGAATCCAAAATGGCCGGGCCGGCAGCCTGCCGGGTTTTGATGCGGGGTGGCGAATGGATAGCGGTCTGCGGCGGAGAACGGCGGGTGCTTCTGATCCATGAGCGGCTTCCAGTTGCTATCTATGTGTGATAATATCCCACGCCATGTTGGCGCCGTCAACCCTTTCCGGGTGAAAAAGCCGTGAGCGACCGTTCGACCCTTGTCCTGTCCAGTGTGCTGAGGCTGTTCAAGCCGGCGGCGCGCTTGCTGCTGCGCCACGGCGTCAACTACCGGGCTTTCTGCGTGCCGTTGAAGAAGGTGTTCCTCGACGCGGCGCAGGAAGAGCTGGTCTCGCGCGGCATGCCGACGACCGACAGCGCGATCACGCTGCTGTCGGGCGTTCACCGGCGCGACGTGCGCGAGTTGCTGCGCGAAGCGCCACAGGAAGAGGCCCAGCCGCCGCGGCGGCCGCCCAGCCTGGCTTCGGAAGTGGTCGCGCGCTGGCTGCACGAACCCGGCTACCGCCACGCCTCGGGCAAACGCAAAGGCCAGCCGCGCGCCCTGCCGCGCGGCTCGGAACCCGGATGCTTCGACGCGCTGGTGGCCAGCGTCAGCCAGGACGTCCGCCCGCGCGCGATGCTGGACGAGCTGGTGCGGCTGGGCGTCGTCCAGGAAGTCGACGGCGGTGTCGAACTCGTGGTCGACGGCTTCATCCCCAAGGAAGGCTTCGCCGAGTTGTCCAACCTGTTCGCCGACAACCTTCACGACCACCTGGCCGCGGCCGTGGCCAACCTGCAGGGCGAAGGCAACTTCCTGGAGCAGTCCATCTTCGTCGACCAGATCACCCGGGCTTCCACCGAGCAGCTGCGGCAGGCCGCGGTGCTGGCGTGGAAGCAGGCTTTCCAGACGGTCATGGCCGAGGCGCAAGGGCGTTTCGACGCCGACGCGGCCGATGAACATTCCGGCGAGCGCGATCAGCGCGCGCGTTTCGGCGTCTATTTCTACAGCGCCCCCATGGACGAAACCGATCAAAAAACATGAGCAACCTGTTTTCGACCCTGCTGTACCCGGCCGGGCGCCCCGCGCGGCGCGCCGCATTGTTGACGGCCCTGGCCGCGTTGGCCCTGTCGGGGTGCGGGCCCGGAACAGGAGGGACCGGCAACGGCGAGACGGGCAGTGCCTCGGCGCTGGAATACTTCGGCGCTTCGCCGGCCAACGTCTGCCTTTCCGGGCCGGCTTCGGCGCTGGCCTGCCCGCCGCCGGGCAACACCGGCTCGGTCGGCGCCGAGCAGCCGTCCGTGCCCTTCGGCACCGACGGCGTGCTGTTCGCCGACACGCCGTCGAGCGACAACACCGTTCTGAGCCTGGGAGGCAATCGCGCCACCCTGACTTCCCGCTGCCAAAGCCTGTCCTTCGAGGGCGACTGGGGCGCCATCGGCGGCAACAACCCCCGCTATTTCGGCCACTACACCGTGGGCCGCAATGGCCAGCAAACGCTTTCCACCCTGACGATCCAGGCGTCAGGCGCCGATGGCAAAGGCCTGACCGCGACGCTGCACGACCGGGAGGGCCGCGTGGTGCTGGGCCCGGTGCCGCTGCGGCGGGTTGTCGTCCCGGTGCCTGGCGTCACGGCCTGCCCTGGCTGAGAGGCTGGGAGGCGTTCTGCGGCAATGAAAAAAGGGACGGTTCGCACCGTCCCTTTTTGTTCGCGCCGGGAAAAACCCCGGCCGTTCAGCGGCCCGCCTTGAAGCTGGTGAACACCCGCGTCTGCACCCGGCGGATGTTCTGCGGCAGCGCGTCCGGCGCGATCATCGTCTTCTTGGCGGCGTCGTCCAGGAAGATGGTCTTGTTCTCGGCCACGTCCTTCTTCACGAACTTCAGCGACGCCGCGTTGGGGTTGGCGTAGAACACCTTGTTCGTCAGCGAGGCGTGCACCTCGGGCCGCAGGATGTAGTTGATGAAGAGGTGGGCGTTCTCGACGTTCTTGGCGTCCTTCGGGATGGCCATCGAGTCGAAGAACAGCGTGGCGCCGGTCTTGGGGATCAAAGCTTCGATGTTCACCGGCGTCTTGCCCTTGGCTTCCAGCGCGCGGGCGCGGGCGATGTTGATGTCGCCCGAGAAGCCCATCACCAGGCAGGTGGCGCCCTTGGCCATGTCCTCGATGTAGCCGGACGACGAGAAGCGCGTCACGTAGGGCCGGATGGTCTTGAGCAGCTTGCCGGCTTCGTCGTAGTCAGCCGCTTCCTTGCTGAACGGCGGCTTGCCCAGGTAAAGCAGCGCCGCCGGCAGCACCTCGGAAGCCGAGTCGAGCACGCTGACGCCGCAGCCCTTGAGCTTGGACACGTATTTCGGGTCGAACAGCAGGTTCCAGGCGTTCTCCGGCAGCGGCTCGGCGCCCAGCGCCTTCTTCACCTTGTCGACGTTGATGCCCACGGTCACGTAGCCCCACATCCAGTTGACGAGGTACTGGTTGCCCGGGTCGACCTTGGCCAGCTGTTCCAGCAGGCCTTTGTCGAGGTTGCCCCAGTTGGTGAGCTTGGATTTGTCGAGCTTCTGCAGCAGGCCGCCCTCGATCTGGGTCTTGGCGAAGTGGGCGCCGGGCACGACGATGTCGTAGCCGGTCTGGCCCGCCACCAGCTTGGCGTGCAGCACTTCGTTGTTGTCGTAGTTGTCGTAATTGACCTTGATGCCGGTCTCTTTTTCGAAGTTCTTGATCGTGTCGTCGGCGATGTAGTCCGACCAGTTGTAGATGTTCAGCACCTTGGACTGGGCCTGGGCCTGGCCGCCGGCGGCGGTCAGGAGCGCCAGGCCCAGCAGCTGGACCAGGGTGCGTTGGAAGGGGCGTGGGGAGAAGGCCATGGTGACGGGATCCTTTTCTGGACGGGCGGGGGTGGGATCGGACGGTCAAGCCGCTGCTGCAAACCAGGGCGGGATTTTGCCCCAGGGCCGCCGCAGCCCCGGTGGCCGCATGTTTCACCACACGGTCCCGCCGGCACCCGGCAAAAGACGGCCCTGTACGGGGTTCGGATTCAGGGCGTCATCCTCCACGGTGGGCCGCCGGCCCGGGCAATGCTGCATGAGTCCATGCATTGATCGCATATTGTGGTTGACCACAGAGCGGTGCGGTTTCATCTGCGTTACCCTCTCGGACCCATTTTTGGCGGGGCGCTGCGCTTTTTCCGAGCGTAGGCCTGTTGACACGACGGATGCCGGATGCGTTGCTCCTCAAAAGGACTGGGCAAGGCGCAAGGCGGAACACACGTGGCGCACCCCCGGGCAGGCTTCCACCCTCTTTCTCCCCTCACATCCCTCCCACCACCCCTCCGTCCGCAACGGCGCGGTCCTGCCGGCCCGTCGACAGCCCGCCGCTGCATGAAGGAAACCCGACCATGTCCGAGCCCACCAGCGACACCAACCTGACCCCCGCCGAAGCGGCCCTGCGCGAAGCCGCGCTCGACTACCACCGCCTGCCCACGCGCGGCAAGATCGCGGTGCTGCCCACCAAGCCGCTGATGAACCAGCGCGACTTGTCGCTGGCCTACTCGCCCGGCGTGGCCTATGCCTGCCTGGCGATCGAGAAGGATCCGTCGCTGGCTTCGGAATACACCTCGCGCGGCAACCTCGTCGGCGTGGTGACCAACGGCACCGCGGTGCTCGGCCTGGGCGACATCGGCCCGCTGGCCGGAAAGCCGGTGATGGAAGGCAAGGGCTGCCTGTTCCGCAAGTTCGCCGGCATCGACGTGTTCGACATCGAGCTGGCCGAGAAAGACCCTGACAAGCTGGTCGAGATCATCGCCGCGCTGGAGCCCACGCTGGGCGGCATCAACCT
>CBJNAE010000380.1:0-3845 GCA_966433995.1 uncultured Ideonella sp.
GGCCACCGGCAAGCCCGCTTGCGGCGTCGTGGCGCCGAGCATCGACAGGGTGGGACGCTATTACCCGCTGACCGTCCTGGCGATGGCGGAAGACGCCAACAGCGAGTTCGCCTCCGACGCCGACCTGGTCCAGTTCTTCACCGCGGCGCGCGCGGCCGTCATCGACGCGCGGCGCCTGCCATTGGCCGCCGAGGGCCTGGACGCGCGGCTGGCCGACCTGGCCTGGCCGTTCGCCGACGGCCCGGAGCCCGCGGCGAAGAATTCGCTCATCAGCGACCTGCTGGCCGACCTGAACGCGGCCAGCGAATGGTCCAACCACGCGCCGGCCGTCACGCTGCCCGGCCTGCCTTGGCGCGAACTGGTGGGCAAGGGGTCGGAGACCAGTGTCTGGTGGGTGTCGCCCACCGCGCAAAGCCCGTACCAGGAAGTCGTCCACCATGGCAGTTTCCACCGCTCCCTGTTCTCGCGCCTGTTCCTGCAAGGGCGCGGGCGCTGAGCGCGGCGCCGGCTGTCCCGGACTCCCAATCCAAGCAATCCACCATGACCCACATCGACGAATTCCTCGCTGAAGTCGCATCCGAACCGCCCTGCGGTCCCGACCTGACCTACGACGCGGATTTCCTGGCACTGGAAAACGCCGCCCGCGGGAAGAACGAACAGCAGTTCGGCAACACCGTCATCCCCGCCGAACCGCCTGAATGGCGCGAAGTGGAGAAGCGGGCGTCCGCGCTGCTGAGCCGCAGCAAGGACATCCGCGTCGCGGTCGCGCTGTGCCGGGCCTGGGTCAACCTGAAGGGCCTGCCGGGCCTGGCGGCGGGCGTCTCGCTGGTCGCCGGCTTGCTCGAACGCCACTGGGAGCATGTCCACCCCCTGGCGGAAGACGGCGACTACTTCATGCGCATGAACGCGGTTTCTTCGCTGAATGAATTGGCCGGCCTGGTCAGGGACTTGCGGCAGGCCGATTTCCTGCGGTCGTCCTCCGCGGGCGTCGTCAGCGTCAGGGACGCCGAAGCGCTCGCGCGCGGCAACGTGGTCGAGGGAGGCAACCAGATGTCGGTCGGCCAGCTGCGCAGCGCCGTCGCGGACGCCTGGCGCCAGGAGAACGAGAATCTGCGCGCCGTGGTGACCGCCAGCGACGCCTTGGCGGGCGTCATCGAGATTTGCGCGTCAAGGCTTCCTGGCAGCCAGCGGCCGGAAACCGAGAACCTCAGGGGACTGCTCGCCGCGTTGAAGGAATTGCTGCCACCGCCCGCGGAAGGCGGGGACGCGCCGACCGACGACGCCGAGGGGGGCGCGGCGCAAGGCGACGGCCAGGCGCCGGCGGGTGGGCAGCCCGGCGCCCTGCGCAACCGCGAAGACGCCATCGCCCAGTTGCTCACCATCGCGGCCTTCGTCGAAAGGACCGAGCCCACCAATCCGGCCCCCCTGCTCATCCGCCGCGCCGTGCGGCTGATGCGGATGGGTTTCATCGACATCCTGCGCGAACTGTCGCCCGATAGCGTGAACCAGGTGGAGAACATCACCGGAGGGACGCAGGCTTCTTCATGAGCCATGAGCCGGGCGCTCCAACGATCTGTAACGATTGGCGGGCCCTGGCCCCCGATACTCGAATGTTTTTTGGAATTCGCGAGATGCAAGCCCAAGCGGTGCCGCAAGCAGCAAAATGCATTCCCATGCCGCCGCTTTTAAACGGCCGGATCCATGGGGCCGCGGTAAAAGCGGCTCGGCCGGGCATCGGAAATCGGCGGTCTGGAAACGCCTCGGCCTTCGCGGGCCCCGCATTTTCGGCGGAAAGTTGTAAGGAAATGAATCAGCTAGAAACAAGAGCGTTGCCCCCGAACAGGGCGGTTTGAAACCCGAGATAGACAACAACCCAGCAATCCAGAGAGGTGCAAGATGGCATTGAGCAAAACAGGCAAGAGCGGTCAGAAATTCATCGCGCGCAACCGCGCGCCGCGCGTGCAGATCGAATACGACGTGGAAATCTACGGCTCCGAGAAGAAGGTCCAGATCCCCTTCGTCATGGGCGTGATGGCGGACTTGTCCGGCAAACCCGTCGAGCCGTTGCCTGAGATCGGTGACCGCAAGTTCCTCGAGATCGACATCGACAATTTCGACGCCCGCATGAAGGCGATCAAGCCGCGCGTGTCGTTCAACGTGCCCAACACCCTGACCGGCGATGGCCGGCTGCACATCGACCTCACCTTCGAAAGCATGGACGACTTCTCGCCCGCGGCGATCGCGCGCCGCGTCGGCGCGCTGAACTCGCTGCTTGAGGCGCGCACCCAGTTGCACAACCTGCTGTCCTACATGGATGGCAAGCAAGGCGCCGAGGAACTCATCAGCAAGGTGCTCCAGGACCCGGCGCTGCTGAAGTCCCTCGCGGCCGCGCCCAAGCAGCCCGACGCGTCCGCCGCGGGCGCACCGGCCACCGACGCCGCTTGAACGAGTTGAACCGACGGAGATCCATCCATGAGCGCACTTCAAACTGAAAAATCATCCTCGCCAGCCGGACAGCTGATGGAGAGCAGCGAGTTTTCTTCGCTGCTGCAGAAGGAATTCAAGCCCAAGACCGACCAGGCGCGCGACGCGGTCGAGGCGGCCGTGCAGACCCTCGCCCAACAGGCGCTGGCGTCGTCCACCACCATCTCCAACGACGCCTACCAGACGGTCCAGGCCATCATTGCCGAGATCGACCGCAAGCTGTCGGAGCAGGTCAACCAGATCATCCACCACACCGAGTTCCAGCAGCTCGAAGGCGCCTGGCGCGGCCTGCACCACTTGGTGACCAACACCGAAGTGGACGAGATGCTGAAGATCCGGGTGATGAACATCACCAAGAAGGAGCTGCATCGCAACATGCGCCGCTTCAAGGGCGTGGGTTGGGACCAGAGCCCGATCTTCAAGAAGGTCTACGAAGAGGAGTACGGCCAGTTCGGCGGCGAACCCTTCGGCTGCCTGGTCGGCGACTACCACTTCGACCACAGCCCGCCCGACGTCGAGCTGCTCGGCGAGATGGCCAAGGTGGCCGCGGCTGCCCACTGCCCCTTCATCTCGGGCGCCTCTCCGGCGCTGATGCAGATGGAGTCGTGGCAGGAGCTGGCCAACCCGCGCGACCTGACCAAGATCTTCACCAACACCGAATACGCCGCGTGGCGCAGCCTGCGCGATTCGGACGACTCGAAATACATCGGCCTGGCCATGCCGCGCTACCTGTCGCGGCTGCCCTATGGCGCCAAGACCAACCCGGTCGACGAATTCGATTTCGAGGAGGAGACCGACGGCGGCGACCACTCCAAGTACTGCTGGTCCAACTCGGCCTACGCCATGGCGGTCAACATCAACCGCTCGTTCAAGTACTACGGCTGGTGCACCTCGATCCGCGGCGTGGAGTCCGGCGGCGCGGTCGACAACCTGCCCGCCCACACCTTCCCCACCGACGACGGCGGCGTGGACATGAAGTGCCCGACCGAGATCGCCATCAGCGACCGCCGCGAGGCCGAGCTCGCCAAGAACGGGTTCATGCCGCTGGTCCACCGCAAGAACTCGGACGTGGCCGCCTTCATCGGCGCGCAGTCGCTGAACAAGCCGGCCGAGTACTACGACGCCGACGCGACCGCCAACGCCAACCTGTCGGCGCGCCTGCCGTACATGTTCGCCTGCTGCCGTTTCGCCCACTACCTGAAGTGCATCGTGCGCGACAAGATCGGCTCCTTCAAGGAGCGCGACGACATGGAGCGCTGGCTGAACGACTGGATCCTGAACTACGTCGACGGCGACCCCGCCAATTCGTCGCAGGAAACCAAGGCCCGCAAGCCGCTGGCCGCCGCGGAAGTGCAAGTGGA
>CBJNAE010000381.1:0-3814 GCA_966433995.1 uncultured Ideonella sp.
CCGAACACGCCGGGGAACATCAGCACCCCGGCGAAAGCCAGCTCGGCCAGCCCGAGGGAAATCATCGCGAACGGCATGCCGCCGCGCCGCGTGCCGAACCAGCCGGTCAGCAGGGCCGTGCCCAGGCCGGCCACGCCCCCCACCAGTGGCAGCAGGCTGACCGGGACATCCCAGGCGCCCTGGCCGACGCGGTTGAGTGCGTGGATGGCCAGGTAGGCCCCCATGCCGCTGTGGACGGCGTGGCCGAAGCTCAGCATGCCGCCCTGGCCGAACAGCAGGTTGTAGGACTGGCAGGCGATCATCGCGATGCCGATCTGGGACAACACCGACAGGCCCAGCCCGCTCGGGAAAACCCACGGCGCCAGCAGCAGCGCGGCGCCGAAGGCCAGCCAGGGCCAAGCCCGGCCGGCGCGCGGTTGCGGCGGTGGCTGCGTCATCGACTCAACCCGCCTTGCGGCCGAACAGGCCCTGCGGCCGCCAGGCCAGCACCAGGACCATCAGCAAATAGGGCAGCACCGGCGCCAACTGCGACGCGCTGAGCTTCATCAGCGCGTGCTGGCGGGCCGGCTCGCCGAGGGTGCCGCCCCACAGCGAGGCGACGGCGGCGGCGGCCGAGCCGACCGAGGTGTCCAGCGCCACCGCCAGGGTCTGCAGGCAGCCGATCAACAGCGACGCCGCGAAGGCGCCGCGCAACGAGCCGACGCCGCCGACCACCACCACCACGAACACCACCGCGCCCACCGCGGCGGCCATGGCCGGCTCAGTCACGAAGGTGCTGCCGCCGATCACGCCCGCCAGCCCGGCGAGCGCGCAACCGGCGCCGAACAGCGCCATGAACACCCGGGGGACATCGTGGCCCAGGGCCTCAACCATGTCAGGGTGGTGCAGCGCCGCCTGCACCACCAGCCCGGCGCGCGTGCGCTTGAGCAGCAGCCACAGCGCCAGCAGCATGAAAAGCGCCACGGCCATCATGAAGGCCCGGGTGGCCGGGAAGGTCGAGCACGATGCGCCGCCCGAAGGCAGGCACCAGCCCGCCGGCGCGGCGCCCAGGTGCACAACCCAACCGCCCTGCGCCACTTGCGACAGCGTGAAAGCCGGCCCTTGCAGGACAGCCGGCGGCGAGAACGGCAGCGCCGACCGGCCCCACACCAGCTGCACCGCCTCCAGCACCACATAGGCCAGGCCGAAAGTGACCAGCAGCTCGGGCACGTGGCCCAGCCGGTGCACCCGGCGCAGCACGAAGCGCTCGAATGCCGCGCCGAGCAGGCCCACCAGCAGCGGCGCCAGCAGCAGCGCGGCCCAGTAACCCGCCTGCCGCGCCAGCGCGTGGCCGAGGTAGGCGCCCAGCATGTAGAAGCTGGCGTGGGCGAAATTGAGCACGCCCATCATGCTGAAGATCAGCGTCAGGCCGCTGCTGAGCATGAACAGCAGCAGGCCGTAGCTCAGGCCGTTGAGCAGTGAGAGGAAGAGCAGCTCCATCGGTGCGCGGCCGCCGCTGGTTCAGCGCGGTCAGGGCCGTGCCATCTGGCAACTGGTGGGCGTGCTGGCCACATAGGCGTCGAAGCGCTTGACCGGCGCCAGCGTCATCCCGGTGTTCTCGGGGCTGTAGGGGTGCTGGGCGTCCGCCTTCTGCCAGGCAGAGACGAACAGCGGCTGTTGCAGCTGGTGGTCGCGCGCGCGCATCTCCACTTCGCCGTTGAAACTCGCGAACTTCAATCCCGACAGCGCCGCCGCGACCTTGGCCGGCTCGGTCGAACGCGCCTTGGCCATCGCCTGGGACAGCGCGGCGAAGACGTGCATCACCGAGCTGGTGTAGAGGTCGTCGTTGTGGCGCGCCTTGAATTCCTTCATCCAGGCCTGGTGCTGGCCGGGCAGGTTGTAGTGGTTGTAGGCGACGTGGTACACGCGACCTGCGGCGCCAGTGCCCAGCGCCGTGGGCGTGCCGGTGACGGAGGCGTAGTAGGTGTAGAACCTGCCGGTGTAGCCGGCCTCCTGGGCGGCCTTGACGAGCAGCGACAGGTCGGTGCCCCAGTTGCCGGTGATGACGGCGTCGGCCCCCGAGGCCTTGATCTTGGCGACGTAGGGCGCGAAATCCCGCACCTGGGCCAGCGCGTGCAGGTCTTCGCCGACGATCCTCACGTCGGGCCGCTTGGCCGCCAGCATCTCTTTCGCGTAGCGCGCCACCTGCTGGCCGTGGGAGTAGTTCTGGTTGATCAGGTAGACGCTGCGCACCTCCGGCTGGGCGCGCATGAAGGCGGTCAACGCCTCCATCTTCATCGAGGTGTCGGCGTCGAAGCGGAAGTGCCAGTAGCTGCACTTGGCGTTGGTGAAATCGGGGTCGACCGCGGAGTGGTTGAGCAACAGCACTTCCTTGCCGGGGTTGCGTTCGTTGTGCTTGTTGACCGCGTCGATCAGGGCGGCGGCCGGCGCCGAGCCGTTGCCCTGGCTGATGTAGCGCACGCCCTGGTCGATGGCCGCCTTGAGCGCGTTCAGGCTTTCGGCGGGACTGAGCTTGTTGTCGAAACTCACCAGCTCGAATTTCACGCCAGCCGGGTTGCCCTGGTTGTACTTTTCGGCCACGAACTGGAAGGTCTTCAACTGGTTGGCGCCGACCGGCCCCATCAGACCCGACAGCGGATCGATCCAGGCGATCTTCACCGTCTCGTTCAGCCTGGCCGGCTGCGCCGCCGCCGGCAGCCCCGAGGCCAGCGCGCCCGCCGCCAGCAAGAGCCAGCGCGCACAGGTTTTCCTCCGTCCATCGACCATCGCGGGCCTCCTCGTTGTGAGCATGCGTTGCGCCAGGTATCCAAAAACGCGACTTTAGACGACGCGGCGCCCGCCGCTGACCCCGCGACCACGCCGGCCGCAAGCCCATCCCACAATGACTAAACTGCCCCGATGCCCTCCCTCCCCGAACTGCACTGGACCCACCGTTTCGCCTCGCTGGGCCCGCGCTTCTACACCGAACAGCCCGCCCAGGGGCTGCCCGAGCCGCACTGGGTCGCCACCAGCCCGGAATGCGCGGAATGGCTGGGGTGGGCCGCGGACTGGCCAGCGTCCCCCGAGGCCCTGTGCGTCTTCAGCGGCGGCTGCCTGTGGCCCGGCATGCGACCGCTGGCCAGCGTCTACAGCGGCCACCAGTTCGGCGTCTGGGCCGGGCAGCTCGGCGACGGGCGGGCACTGTGGCTGGGCGAGGTGCAGACGCCGCACGGGCCGATGGAGCTTCAGCTCAAAGGCTCGGGCCTGACGCCCTATTCGCGAATGGGCGACGGGCGAGCGGTGCTGCGCTCGTCGATCCGGGAGTTCCTCTGCTCCGAGGCGATGCACGCGCTGGGCATCCCGACCACCCGCGCGCTGTGCATCGCGGGCTCGGCCCTGCCGGTGCGGCGCGAGACGATCGAGACCGCGGCCGTCGTCACCCGGGTGGCGGCCAGCTTCATCCGCTTCGGCCACTTCGAACATTTCTCCTACGCCGAGCCGCAAGGCTCGCCGCCCCACGCCGAACTCCGCCAGCTCGCCGACTTCGTCGTGCGCCACTTCTACCCGGACTGCGCCGCCTCGGCCAACCCGTACGCGGCGCTGCTGGAGGCGGTGACCGGACGCACCGCCGCGCTGATGGCCGACTGGCAGGCCGTGGGCTTCTGCCACGGCGTGATGAACACCGACAACATGTCCGTCCTCGGGCTGACGATCGACTACGGCCCCTTCGGCTTCCTCGATGCCTACGAGCCCGGCCACATCTGCAACCACTCCGACCACCAGGGCCGCTATGCCTTCGCCCAGCAGCCCAATGTGGCGCTGTGGAACCTCTACG
>CBJNAE010000382.1:0-3809 GCA_966433995.1 uncultured Ideonella sp.
TTCGTGCGCGTCGACATGGCCGGCAACATCTCCAAGCGCCAGAGCGCCACCGCCTTCCACTTCGCCCGCCACGGCGGTGCCTGCCCGCTGTGGAACGTGCACGAAGCCTTCGCGCAGCCGGGCCGCATCCTGACGCAGCTCGCGGAGATGCCCGACGGCAGCCGCTTCTTCGGCATCGCGCGCACCATCGAGCGCGGCGGCGGCGGCTTCCGCGCACAGCGCAAGCAGTTCGCCGTGGGCCTGGGCTGCGGCGTGGCGCACGCGCACGAGCTGGTCTACGCCGACGGCATCGACCTCGGCGCCGCCGAGCAGACCGCCCTGATCGGCCCGGGCTGCCGCGTCTGCCCGCGCGAGCACTGCGTGCAGCGCGCCTTCCCGCCGGCCGGCAAGCGGTTGCTGGCCGACAGCGACGGGGAATCGCTGGTGTCGTACCGTTTCGTGAACGGCGGTTGAGCGGTCGGGGCCCGCCGCTGATGTGCGTCGGTATCGCCACCTATTCGCCGCTGCGCGAGCGGGGCATGCGCTAGTCCAGTGAAACAGAGAAATCGGATGTGCGCCGGGGTCTGGCGGGGCGAAGGGTGGGCAGCTGAAAGGGGCGCACTCCGCGTTGCAAATGCTCGCCGGGTGTCCACCCCGGCTGCGCTTTGCGTCTTGATTGCGCCCCTTTCAGCTGCCTACGCACATCCGATTTCTCTGTTTCACTGGACTAGGGCAGGAGTTTGGGCTGGGAGGGCCGGTCGAAGAGCCGGCGACAATTCGGAAAGGGCGCCGCATGGATGGGACCGCGTCCGCCTCATTCACTGAATCGACGACGCACCGATGGCGACCGCAAGCCTCCCCACGACCCACCTGCTCTACCTGCACGGCTTCCGCTCTTCGCCCCAGTCGGCCAAGGCGCAAATGGTGGCCTCGCGGGTGCGGGCGTTGAGCACGCGGCCGGTATTCTGGAGCCCCCAGTTGCCGCCCTCGCCGCGCGAGGCGATGACGCAAATCCTGCAAGGGACCGCCGACTGGCCGCGCGACACGATGGCGGTGGTCGGTTCGTCGCTCGGCGGCTTCTACGCCACCTGCGTCGCGGAAGAGACGGGCTGCCGCGCCGTGCTGCTCAACCCGGCCATCGAACCCGCACGCGACCTGGCGCGGCACATCGGCGAGCAAACCGCCTGGCACGACCCCGAAGCGCGTTTTTTCTTCGAGCCGCGGTTCATCGACGAACTGAGGGCCTTGCGCTGCGCCGCCACCACGCGGCCCAGCCGCTATTTCGCGGTGATCGCCAAAGGCGACGAACTGCTGGACTGGCGCGAGATGCGCGGCCGCTACCCCGGCGCGCGCATCCGGCTGCTGGAGGGCGGCGACCACGCCCTGACCGATTTCGCTGACCACATCGGCGAGGTCTTCGATTTCCTGGGCTTGCCGCAGCCCGGGGGCCCGCGCTGAGGCACAGCCCCGAGCTCAGGCCTCGGGCCCCTCCACCGCGCCCGCCAGCCAATCGCGGGGCGATATCCCGACCTCGGCCGTGAATGCGCGCGACAACACCGAGGGATTCGCATAACCCAGCTCCCGGGCCAGCAGCTTGACGGGCCGGCCTTCGCGTAACCCACCCTGCGCCGGCGCGATCAGCGCAGGCAAGGCGCGCGCCAACGGACTGCGCCCGCCGCCTTCAACAAAGAACGGCGGGCTGCGGAAGCGGTGGCATCCCGGTCGAAAGTGCAATGCTGCCCATTCCCATGGAAACTTAAGAAAATCTTACCGTTCATCGAAATTCTAAAATTCCTGGTTATTTATTTCGCAGCATGCCAAAACAATGGTTTCTTTTTCGTCCCGACCGCCCATAGCCTGAACAGCCGTCTACCGCAGTCGACCAAGCAGGCCGAGCCGCTGGGAAAAAGCAGCGCGAGCCCCGGCCGGCGGGTGGGCCCACCGCTCAGGCACGCAGTACGGCATGAAAAAGATCGATCCGCCCCTCTCCACCTCCAACCCTGGCCATGAAGATCACCTGGGCCGCCCTATCCTCCCGGTGCCCGGAGAAGCCCATCAGGCATTGGACGACATCGACCGGCAGATCCTGCGCACCCTGCAAGCGCAGGGCCGCCTGCAGAACCTGCAATTGGCCGCCAAGCTGCATCTGCCGCCTTCATCCGTCCATAAGCGCGTGGCGCGGCTCGAGAGTTCGGGATACATCGCCGGGTTCGAGGCGGTTTTGAACCCTGAAAAATTCCCGGGCATGCTCGTTTTCGCCCGGGTGAAACTGGAGACGAACAAGCCGCGCATGCACGAGGCCTTCAGGGCCGCCGCCCAGGCCATGCCGAGCGTCATGGAGTGCTTCGTGCTGGAAAGCGGGTATTTCCTGCTCAAGGTCCGCGTCCCCGACATCAAGGGGTACCACCGCTTGATGACCCAACTGCTGGCCGAAATCAAAGGCTCCTGCCGCATGCATTCGCAGATGGTGATGGAAGAGGTCAAGCAGGTCAGGGGCATCAGGCTGTAGGCCCGGCACCGGGCGACGGCCCGCTTCATGCGCAGGCCGGTGACTCCCAAATCGTCAATAGTGAACATGGCTTGCGGAAATCCGCTTGGACGCTGGTCATTTGTTCGGCGAACGATGAATCAACGGTTCATCTCTCGGGGAACTCTTCCATAACGTGGGCCGCGATGCCGCGCCGCGCACGGACCGCGCATGCGGCAGACCCTCCTTTGGCCCGCGCGGGACTTCGACGGCCGGCGGTCCCTTTAGTTCAGGAAAACGAGTCATCCGCACCCATGCTTTCACTGCAGAACTACAGCATCCGCATCCGCTTCTACCTCGTCACGGCCGCGGTGTCGTGCTCCCTCCTGGCCCTGGGCGTGTGGAGCTGGGTGTCGAGCGAGCGCGGCAATGCGGCCGCGGCCGCGCTCTTCGACAGTGCCGGCGCCGCGGCCGACGATGTGGCCAATCTGCGCGAGGCGCTGAGCCAGGTGCGCCGTTGGGAGACGCAGAGCATGGCGGTCGGCTCCAACGACACGAACGAGATCCAGCGCCTGATCGGCGTGTGGCAGGCCGAGATCCGCAACGTGAAGGCCGCCGGGGCGAAGATCGCCGAATCCGCGCCGGGCAATCCGCGGATCGCTGGGCTGGTGGCCAACCAAGGCAAGCTGCTGGATGTCTATGCGACCGCCCTGCTGCCCTACCTGAAGCAGATGCAGGAGGCGAGGATCGACGGCGTGGTGGCCATGGCCTACGCCGGCCAGCAAGAGCCCACCATCGCGGCACTGCAGAAAAACACCGAGGAACTGCTGGCGGAGCAAAAGGCGGTGGCGACCGCCCAGCGCGAGCGCATGGCGGCCGACGCGACCTCGGCCGCACTCTTGCGGCTGGGCCTGGTCGTGCTGACCCTGGCGGGCTTCGTGCCGCTGATGTGGTTCACGCTGCAATCGGTATGCAAACCGCTGGACCGCGCCGTCGACGCCGCCAAGCGCATCGCCACCGGCGATCTCGGCCAGGCGATCGAGGCCCGGGGGCGGGATGAGACGGCCAGCCTGCTGCAGGCACTGAACGCGATGCGAACCTCTCTGAGCGATGTGGTCGGCGAAGTGCGAAGCTCGGCCGATTCGATCCGGACGGCGAGCATCGAAGTAGCCACCGGCAACCAGGACCTGAGCCAGCGCACCGAACAGGCCGCATCCAACCTGCAGCGCGCCGCGTCGTCGATGTTCGACTTGACGGCCACCGTTCGGCAATCCGCCGCGTCGGCGAGCCAGGCCAACCAGCTGGCGGCATCGGCCGCCGAAGTCGCCGCGCGCGGCGGGACCGTCGTGACGCAAGTGGTGGC
>CBJNAE010000383.1:0-3808 GCA_966433995.1 uncultured Ideonella sp.
CCACTCGGTGAACGGCAACTGGCGTTACCTGGGCGTGTTCACCTGGGACCGCGACACCGACACCATCCTGGGCTCGATGCCCCTGAACGGCGACCCGGTCGACCACGTGAGCATGAGCCCCAGCGGCAAACACTGCGTCGTCTCTTCCGCCAAGGTCGACGGCTCCATGCAGGGCACCAGGTCGTACAGCATCGACTTCAAAGAAAAGCGGCAGCTGTTCAGGGACTCCGAGCACTCCGACCTGGCGATCGACGCCAATGGCGACGACGTCTATGTCTATGTCGACTCGATGGACCAGGGCGACGTCTTCATGACCAACCTGCGCACCGGCGAGAACACGAAGCTGCTGGGCGGCCTGCGTTCGGCGGCCCATTTCTCCGGCAAGGCCTTCAACAAGCCGGGCTGGGTGGTGCTGAGCACGCAAGCCCCCTGGGACGGCGCCAAGGTGTGGATGCAGAACCGCCTGATGGCTGTGCAGCTCAAGGCCAACCCCGTCGTCTACAACCTGGCTTTCCACCGCACGAACTACAGCGAGTCCGCCGCGCCGACGGCCACCGTCAACCGCGATTTCACGCGCGTCGCCTACAACTCCAATTGGGGCAACAGCAACAGGGACGATGTCGACACCTACAACATCGAGATCCCCGCGGACGCGCTCAAGGACGGGGTGACCGCACCGGCGCCCTTTCCGCCGGCACCGGTCCCGCCGCCGCCCGCCCCCGTGCCTGCGCCACCCGCACCGGTGCCCGCGCCCCCGCCGCCCGCGCCGGCCCCCAGCCCGCTGAACGTGAAGGTGGCCAACCTCAAGCGCAGCAGCTACGTGGTCACCTACACGGCCACGACCAGCCTGCCGGCCAAGTGCGGATCCGCCTGGGTCAGCGGCCAGCCGTACGACTGGCTGTACGACCTGATCGCCCCGTCGGCCAACGGCCTGACGCACAACGCCAACATCGTCCTGGACACGGCGAGCGGCGCGAGGACCATCTACCTGGTCTGCAAGGCAAACACCTCGGGTGTGGAAAAAGAAGTGGCCATCCAGGCCAAGTGAACGGCAATCATCTTTGACGGGCAAGCGCTCCCACCGCCTGCGTGGCGGGGGCGCCCGGGGAGACCCGTCGCGGCAAGGGCCGGGGCCATGCGTCCCGTGCCCTCGTGTGCCTGAAGCCGAAGCCTTCAGCGTCGCCCTAAGCCGGCACATGACGGACCAAGTTTCTGTCGGCATCGACGCGGAGCGCGCACCGTATGCCCCGCTTCGGCGAACCTGTTCGTCATGCCGCTGCAGTAGCCGGTCGCATCGCTTCGCCCGAATCCCGGCCGTTCGACAGGGGCCAACAGAAACGGCGCCATGTTTTTCTTTTGCAAGAGGTAGTTGTTCCATGGAATCGAAAACACATTGGGTCGTGGCCACCATCGCCGCGCTCTTCTTGGCCGCTTGCGGCGGCGGTGGTGGCGATGCGCCGGCGCCTTCACCGGCCCCCGCGGAGCCGACGCCGGCCACGCCGGGTCCCGTGCCTTCACCTCCGCCACCTCCAACGCCCGCCCCGGCCCCCGCGCTGCAGACGCCAGTGACGATTTCCGGCCGGATCACCGTGGCGGAGAACGCCGCGGTGGACTCTGACCTCAACGACGTCAACCAGACCGGCTATGCGCGCAACAACGCGGTCGCCACCGCCCAGCCGCTGCAGACACCGCTGATGCTGGTCGGCACCGTCAACCGCGTGAGTGCCGGCCCGGCGGGCCGCAACAAGGCGGGCGGCGACCTGGACGATGTCTACAAGGTCGACCTGGTGGCCGGGCAAGTGGTCGAGCTGGAGTTCGCCTCCGACCCGCAGGACGCCGACGTCGACCTGGGCGTGGTGTCGAGCGACGCCAAGCACGTGGGCGCCTCCGAGCAGGAGGACACGCGCTTCGAATGCCTGCAAATCACCGTGCCGGGCACCTATTACATCGATGTGTACGCCTACCGGGGGGCTTCGGTCTACAACCTGCGCATCGGCGCGCCGGGCTCGGCGGGGGGCTGCAGCGCGAGGGTGCAGGCCACGAGCACCGTCCCCCACCAGCTGCTGGCTAAGCCGCGCGACGGCTCCGACGGCCGGGCGGCGCTGGACGCCTTGACCCGCCAGGCGCAGGCGGCGCGGCTGTCGAGCGCCGGCATCCTGGCGACTTCAGGCGAAGGCGGCCTGGGGCCGCAGCTGCTGCAGTTGCCCGCCACCGCCGAGGGCCGCGCCGCCGCGCTGGCCGCCCTGACCGGCGAGGCGCCGGGCGCGCTGAAGACACGTGCCGCCGCCGAAGCAGGCGCGGCGGCACCCAGCCCCGGGCAGGCCGCCGCGATGGAGCGGCTGGAGACGCTGCGCCTGGCCAAGCACCTGCGCGCAACCGGCGCCTACCAGTACGTGGAGCCGAACGAGCTGATGCAACGCACGGCCCTGCTGGGCCGCTTCCCGCCCAACGACCGCAGTTATTCCTACCAGCGCTGGCACTATGAGCAGATCAACCTGCCGGCGGCGATGGACCGCATCCTGGCGCTGCCGGCGCAGCCCGCGCAGCGGCCCATCGTCGCGGTCATCGACGACGGCGTGGTGCTCGACCACCCGGACCTGGCGCCGCAGCTGGAGTCCCGCGGCCGAGCCTTCATCACGACCAACGCCTCCGGCGACGGCAACCTCGCCAACGGCGACACGCCGGGGCGGGCGGCCGACAATCCGGTCTTCCACGGCACCCATGTCGCCGGCACGGTGGCGGCGGCCACCTTCAATGGCCTGGGCGGCGCGGGCGTGGCGCCGATGGTGCAAGTGATGCCGCTGCGCGTGTTCCCGGTGAACCGCGGCGCCGCATCGATCGACACCCACAACGCGATGCTCTACGCCGCGCGGCTGCCCAACAACTCGGGCCTGCTGCCGGCGCGCCGCGCCGACGTGATCAACCTCAGCCTGGGCAGCACCTCCGCCTGCAGCGCGGCCTACCAGGATGTGATCAACCGCGTGCGCGCCGCCGGCGTGATCGTCGTGGTCGCCGCGGGCAACGAAGCCTCCAACGACACGGGCAAGCGCGCGCCGGTGGGGTCGCCGGCCAACTGCAACGGCGTGATCGCCGTCAGCGCGACTGACGCGCGCAAGCGGCTCACCAGCTACTCCAACACCGGCCCCGGCATCACTGTGGCCGCGCCGGGCGGCGACAGCGGCCAGTCGACCACAGGCAGCGGCGCGCCGGACGGTGTCTACAGCACCGTGGCCACCTTCGACGCCAACGGCGCGCGCCAGCCGGCCTTCACCAACATGGACGGCACCTCGATGGCCACGCCGCACGTGGCCGGCGTGGTGGCGCTGATGCGCTACCTCAACCCGGCCCTCACCGTGCAGCAGGTGGACAGCCTGATCGCGGCGGGCGCGGTGACCGACGACCTCGGCGCGGCCGGCCGGGACGCCGACTACGGCTTCGGGCTGGTCAACGCGCGCAAGGCGGTCGAGGCGGCGCTGGCGTCGGTCGGCGCCCCGCCGCCGCCCGCGCCTGCGGGGCAGGTCACCGCATCGCCGGCGTCGGTCGACTTCGGCGGCTTCCAGACGACCGCCGTCGTCGAGTTCTCGGTCAATGCCGCGACCGCCGAGCGCGTCACCGCGGTGGCCAGCGACAGCCCGGCCGTCACGGTGTCGTCGGGCAACGTCGACGCCGCCACCGGCCTGGGCCGCTACACCGTCAACCTGAACCGCGCGCTGCTGAATGGCAACGGCAGCTTCTTCCCGAAACTGACGGCGACGCTGAGCACGGGCCGGTCGCTGGACGTGCAGTTGTCGGTGCTGAAGCCGGCGCC
>CBJNAE010000384.1:0-3766 GCA_966433995.1 uncultured Ideonella sp.
CGAGCGACTCGACCGCGCTGGCCTCGTCGGTCACCGCGGCGCCAGCCTGGCGCAGGGCTTGTTCCAGCAGGCCGATGCGGAACATCTGCGGCGTCTGCGCCAGCCATTTGCGGCTGCGGTCGAGCGTGGACGACGAGCGCCCGCCGCTTTCCTGCTTCAGCGTGTCGGACAGCGGCATGGCCAGCAGGCCACCGACGGCATCAATCAGGCAGGCGTCGATCAGCGCGTCCACCCACTTCGGCTGCAGCAGACAGCGCGCAGCGTCGTGAACCAGCACCCAGTCGTCGCCGGCCGCGCCGCGCTCGCGCAGGGCGGCCAGGCCGTTGGCCACCGTCTCGGCCCTGGACGCGCCCCCGGCGCGCGCCAACCAGCCGGCAAAGCCCGGCACCTCGCGCTCGAAGGCGTTGTCTTGCGGGTGCAGCACCACCAGGGTCTGCTCGAGCCGCGCCACGCCGGACAAGGCGCGCAGCGTGTGGCCGACCACTGTTTCGCCGGCCAAGCGGATGTATTGCTTGGGGCCCGCGCCGCCGGCCCGCTGGCCGACGCCGGCGCAGGGCACCAGCGCATAGAGGCGCGCCGCGGCTGTCGGGGAGAGGGCGATGGAGGTCGTCATGCGCATGAGCCGGTGGAGCTGCGGCGGAAAGGGAGGCGGGAAGAAGGATTTGGCCAAGCCGCGAAGGCGCCCTCAGGCCCGCGGAAAGAGGGGCGAATTCTATAATTCGCCCTCGTCGTTCCGCCGCCGTTGGCGCCGCCCCCCGGGTGGACCCACGCGACCCGGCACGAGTCTCCGAACTTTCCAACGCCCCGCAGGAACCGCCTGTCGGGGCGCTTTGCTTGCCGCTCACGCCAAGAACGCCGCTGTCCCGACACGCCCCATGCACATCCCCGCCATCGCCCCCGGCAAGCGCTACACCCTGCCCCGCCCCACCGGCTCCGCCGACGCCGTGCTGCTGGCGCACCATGCGAAGCAGTTGGCGGCCAAGGGCCAGACACTGGCGGTCATCACCGCCGAGCCGGCCGACACCCAGCGCCTGGAGCTGGAGATGGCCTTCTTCGCGCCGGGCCTGCGCGTGGCGGTGTTCCCGGACTGGGAGACGCTGCCTTACGACACCTTCTCGCCGCACCAGGACCTGATCTCCGAGCGGCTGGCCACGCTGTGGCGCATCCAGCAGAAGGAGGTCGACGTGGTGCTGCTGCCGGCCTCGACCGCGCTGGTGCGCCTGGCGCCGCCGAGCTTCCTGGCCGGCACGACCTTCCATTTCAAGCAGAAGCAGCGGCTCAACGAAGCGGCGCTGAAGTCGCAGCTCACCCTGGCCGGCTACAACCACGTCAGCCAGGTGATGTCGCCGGGCGAATACGCGGTGCGCGGCGGCCTGATCGACCTCTTCCCCATGGGCTCGCCCGTGCCCTACCGGGTGGACCTGTTCGGCGACGAGGTCGACTCGATCCGCACCTTCGACCCCGACACCCAGCGCAGCCTCTACCCGGTGCCCGAAGTGCGCCTGCTGCCCGGCCGGGAGTTCCCGATGGACGAGGCGGCACGCACCGCGTTCCGCGCCCGCTGGCGCGAGCAGGTGGAGGGCGACCCGACCAAGGTGCGCCTCTACAAGGACCTGGCCGCCGGCATCGCCACCGCCGGCATGGAGTACTACCTGCCGCTGTTCTTCGACCGGACGGCGACCCTCTTCGAATACCTCGGGCCGCAGGCGGGCGTCGCGCTGCACGGCGAGGTGGACGAGGCCTTGAACCGCTTCTGGACCGACACCCGCGAACGCCACCGCTTCCTGCAGCACGACCGCGAGCGGCCCATCCTGCCGCCCGAGAGCCTGTTCCTCAAGCCGGAGGAGTTCTTCTCCACCGTCGGCGCGCACGCCACGCTGTCGGTGCGCGGCGGCGTCCCGGCCGAGGAGCGGGCCGCGCATTGGTCACAGCCCCTGCCCGATCTGAGCGTGGACCGCGGCGCGCAAGAGCCGCTGCGCAAGCTGCGGGACCACTTGGCCAAGAGCCCGCGCCGCGTGCTGGTGATGGCCGAGAGCGCCGGCCGCCGCGAGAGCCTGCTGGAGCTGCTGCGCGACCACCGCATCGACCTGCCCGGCGTGGCCTCGCTGGAAGAGTTCGACGCCGGCGGCGAGCGGCACGCCATCGCGGTCGCGCCCCTGGCGCAGGGCTTCGCCTGGGCCCGCGGAGCGGCGGGGGCGGGCGACATCGAGTTCATCACCGAGACCGAACTCTTCGCCACCGCGCCTACCGCACGCCGCCGCCGCAAGCAGGAGCTGGCCAGCGACGTCAACACGCTGATCAAGGATCTGGCCGAGTTGAAGGTGGGCGACCCGGTGGTGCACGCCAACCACGGCATCGGCCGCTACGTGGGGCTGCGCAATATCGACCTGGGTGAACCGGAAGGGGGCACCAGCGAGTTCCTCCACCTCGAATACGCCGACAAGGCCACGCTCTACGTGCCGGTGGCGCAGTTGCACCTGATCAGCCGCTACACCGGCGTCAGCGCCGAAGAGGCGCCGCTGCACCGCCTCGGTTCCGGCCAATGGGAGAAGGCCAAGCGCAAGGCGGCCGAGCAGGTGCGCGACACCGCGGCCGAGCTGCTCAACCTCTACGCCCGCCGCGCGGCGCGGGAGGGCTACGCCTTCCGCTTCTCGCCGCAGGACTACGAGGCTTTCGCCGCCAGCTTCGGCTTCGAGGAGACGCCCGACCAGAAGGCCGCCATCCACGCCGTCATCCAGGACATGGTCAGCCCCAAGCCGATGGACCGCCTGGTCTGCGGCGACGTCGGCTTCGGCAAGACCGAGGTGGCGCTGCGCGCGGCCTTCGTCGCCGTCACCGGCGGCAAGCAGGTGGCCATCCTGGCGCCCACAACGCTGCTGGCCGAGCAGCACTACCAGAACATCGCCGACCGCTTTGGCCGCTGGCCGGTCAAGGTGGCCGAGATGTCGCGCTTCCGCTCGGCCAAGGAGATCAAGCAGGCGATGGAGGGCCTGGAGGACGGCACCATCGACATCGTGGTGGGCACCCACAAGCTGCTGAGCCAGAACACCAAGTTCAAGCGGCTGGGCCTGCTGGTGATCGACGAGGAGCACCGCTTCGGCGTGCGCCACAAGGAGGCGATGAAGGCGCTGCGCGCCGAGGTCGACGTGCTCACGCTCACCGCCACGCCCATCCCGCGCACGCTCGGCATGGCGCTGGAAGGCCTGCGCGACCTGAGCGTGATCGCCACCGCGCCGCAGCGCCGGCTCGCGATCAAGACCTTCGTGCGCAGCGAGACCAGCGGCATCATCCGGGAGGCGGTGCTGCGCGAGTTGAAGCGCGGCGGGCAGGTCTACTTCCTGCACAACGAGGTCGAGACCATCGAGAAC
The DNA here is from genome assembly GCA_966433995.1 of uncultured Ideonella sp. Lineage (GTDB taxonomy): Bacteria > Pseudomonadota > Gammaproteobacteria > Burkholderiales > Burkholderiaceae_C > JANPCX01. The sequence goes on from CBJNAE010000384.1 coordinate 3,369, forward strand.
CGCCGCGTCGCGCTGGAGGCGCTGCTGCCCGAGGCGCGCATCGCGGTCGCCCACGGCCAGATGCCCGAGCGCGACCTGGAGCGCGTGATGCGCGACTTCGTCGCGCAGCGCCACAACATCCTGCTGTGCTCGACCATCATCGAGACCGGCATCGACGTTCCCAGCGCCAACACCATCATCATGAGCCGCGCCGACAAGTTCGGCCTGGCCCAGCTGCACCAGCTGCGCGGCCGCGTCGGCCGCTCCCACCACCAGGCCTACGCCTACCTGCTGGTGCCCGATGTGGAAGGCCTGACCAAGCAGGCGGCGCAGCGCCTGGACGCCATCCAGAACATGGAGGAGTTGGGCTCGGGCTTCTACCTGGCGATGCACGACCTGGAGATCCGCGGCGCCGGCGA
>CBJNAE010000385.1:0-3763 GCA_966433995.1 uncultured Ideonella sp.
GGTCGGTGCGGTGGCCGCTCCACAGGGATATCGCGCTGGCGATGCCGGCGGCGGCGACGCCGCAGGCGATCAGCAGACCCAGGATTTGCTTGAGTGACTTGCCCATGTTCATTTCTTTTCGCTTACGGTCTTGAACACGCCGACGATCTCCACCAGCGAACGCGCCTGCTCCTTCAGGCTCTCGGCGGCGGCGGCGCCCTGCTCGACCAGCGCGGCGTTCTGCTGGGTCACCTGGTCCATCTGGCTGATGGCGTCGCCCACCTGCGAGACACCGGCGCTTTGCTCGTCGCTGGCGGCGCTGATCTCGCCCATGATGTCGGTCACGCGGCCGATCGAGGCGACGACGTCGGCCATGGTGCGGCCGGCCTGGTCCACCAGCGCGCCGCCTTGCTCGACGCGCTCGACGCTGGCACCGATCAAGGCCTTGATTTCCTTGGCGGCCTGGGCGCTGCGTTGCGCCAGGGTGCGCACCTCGCCGGCGACGACCGCAAAGCCGCGACCCTGCTCGCCGGCGCGGGCGGCTTCCACCGCGGCGTTCAACGCCAGGATGTTGGTCTGGAAGGCGATGCCGTCGATCACGCCGATGATGTCGGCGATCTTCTTCGACGAGTCGCTGATGTCCCGCATCGTCTCGACCACCTGGGCCACGACGGCGCCCCCCTGTCCAGCCACCGCGCTGGCGTCCTGGGCCAGCCCGTTGGCCTGGCGGGCGTTGTCGGCGTTCTGCTTGACGGTGGCGCTGAGTTGTTCCATCGACGCCGCCGTCTGCTGCAGGGCGCTGGCCTGCTCCTCGGTGCGGCTGGACAGGTCCTGGTTGCCCTGGGCGATCTCCGAGCTGGCCAGCGCCACCGAGTCGGCGTTGCGGCGCACATTGAGGACCACCCCGGTCAACGATTCCTGCATCGCCTGCAGCGTCGCCAGCAGCGGGCTGAACTCATCGCGGGCGGCGTCGGCCACGGGCACGGTGAAGTCGCCGGCCTGCACACGCTCGGCCACGGCGCGCGAGGCTTCCACCCGCCGGCGCAGCACCCGGGCGATCGCCCACGAGAACAGCACCAGGCCCACGGCGATGGCGGCGACCAGCGCGGTGATCTCTTTCTTGGTGCGGTCCACCTTGCCTTGCACGACGACCAGTTCTTCGAGCAGGGCCTGGTTCTGGCGGTTTTTTTCCGCGTCCAGCGCGGCGAGCAACCGGTTGCGGGAGGGAATGGTCTTGGCCACCAGCATCGCGAAGGCTTCGTCCTTCTGGCCTGCCTTGATCAATTCGATGTTGGCCGCGGCCACCGCCCAGAAATCGGCGCTCAGCGGCACGATTTTCGCGAAGACTTCCCGCCCCGTCTGGGTGAACAGGGCCTTCTCGAAATCGGCGAAGGTTTGTTCGAGGTGCTGGCGCTTGGCCTGGATATCGCTCAGCGTGGCGGCCAGGTCCGCCGGGGTCTGCACCAGCATGGCGTGGCGCATTTGCAGCGATGCCCGGGTGACGGTGAGTTCCGCTTCCGAGATGCGCATCACCTGGGGCACCCGCGCCTGGCTGACGCGGTCGGACAACGCATCCACCTCTGTCAGGTCGAGCCATGCCAGGACGGCCAAGCCGCTCAAACAGGCGATCAATGCGGCCGAGACGATGTAGAGCCGCTTGGCGATGCCGAGCCGGGCCAGGAAATTCAAGCGGGGCGTTTCCATGATGTCCTTTCTGGTTCAACTGATAAAAATGATATTTGCACGCAAATCAAATTGCAATCGCTATCGTCTTTGTCATGTTGAAAATTGCCGGATCTGATCGGCAAAGGTGAATTGGCCGCTCAGGTGGAGGGGCCAGGCACCGGGTCCGGGCACGCCAGCGCTGCGAGTTCGCCGCGGAAGTCCGCCCAACCCGCCGAGGCGCCCGCCATGTCCGCGCAAGCGGCGGCCTGCTCGATGGCGCGGGCGGCCTGGGCCAATCGGGCGTGGCCCAGGCAGCGCAGCACCGATTTCAGGCTGTGCGCCAGGTGTTTCAGGGCCTGCGCGTCGCCGGTGCGGCAGGCGGCGTCGCCGGCTTGGAGGTCGAGCGGGAACTGGCTGTGGCACATCGCCTTGTAGTTCTCGTACAAATGCCGGTCGCCGCCGAAGTATTCGGCCACGCAGCCGGCTTCGTCGACCGGTGGCTGCCCCGCACCGGAGGCGGCCGGCGGCAGGGCATCCGCCGCTGCGTCCAGGGCCCGCCGCGCATCCTCGACACAGGCCCGCAGCAGCGCCAGCGAGGTGGGCTTGGACAGGATGCGCCACACGCCCAGGGCTTGCAGCTGGGCGCGCAGGTCGGCCTGCACGCCGGCGCTGAACACGGCCACGAGCGCGCCGGCGCCCAGGTCGGGCTGCCTGGCCAGCCGTTCGATGAGCACCAGGCCGGACTCACCGGGCATCATCAAGTCGGAGATCACCAGCCGCGCCGGCCTTTCCCGCAGGGCAGCCATCGCCTGGGCGACATCGGCGCACAGAACGAGGTCGACCTCCAGGTCTTCCAGCGCCATGGCCACGAAGCGCCGCACCGAGGCGTCGTCCTCCACCAGGACGACGCGCATGCGGCTGTGGCCGGGGCCGTCCATCACGCCCCGGCGCCGCCGGCCCTCGGAACGGCCCGGGACTCCAGCCTGGCCTCAAGCAGCGCCGGCAGCTCCGCCACCAGGCGCGGCTTGTGCACGACCGGCACGCCTTCGAGCGCGAAAGCGTAGGGCGCGCGCTGGTCTTCGTCGAGCGAGGTCACGACGATGAGCTCGCTGCGCCTGAATTGCGGATGGGTGCGCAAGCTGGTGATCAGGGTGGCGCCATCGATGCCCGGCAGCAGGATGTCGACGATGAGCACGTCGGGGTTCCATTGCCCGACCATGGCCAGGCCGGCGATGCCGTCGTCGGCTACTTGCAGTTCGACGCTGGGGAAATGCTGCTTCAGCAGCAGTGAGACCAGGTTCTGGAAATGGGCCGAGTCTTCAATCAACAGCACGCGAGGGGCCGCGTTCTGAACGCCGGCGGGCCGGTTGCGCGCCGTGTCCGCGCGGACTTGGGACGGGGTGGGGCGGGGCTCCGCGGACTCGACCGGTTGCTGGTGGGCCCGCTGCCAGCGCAGCACCGATTCGCGCGAAATGCGCCTGTGGCCGCCGGGGGTTTTCCAGGCGTCCAGTTCGCCGCGGTCAACCATCAACTGGACCGAGCGCACCGCCATGCCCAGCAAGCGGGCGGCGTCGATGGTGCTGCAGTGGGCATCGGCGGCGGTGTTTTTGTCATCCATACGTGAATTTTGCCAAGTTGCATCGGTTTTGCCGAATTGGAGCATAGACGCTACAAACGATATTAATGATAATCCAAAACATCGAATGAATCACTTCACCATGAGTGCTCTGCCCCGCATCCTGATCGTCGAGGACCAACTGGAAATCCGCAGGTTGGTCCGCATGACCTTGGAATTCGCGGGCTACCACGCCGATGTCCACGAGGCGTTCGACGGCGAGACCGGGCTGGCGATGGCCGGCGCGCTGAAACCCCGCCTGGTCTTGACCGACTGGATGATGCCGGGGCCGATCGACGGCCTGGCGCTGTGCCAGGCCTTGAAGGCCGACGCCGCCACCCGCCGCGCGGCGATCGTGATGATCACCGCCAAGGACAGGGCGGCCGACCGCGCCGCGGTGATGGAGGCGGGCGCTTGCGCCTACCTGGTCAAGCCGTTCAGCCCGCTGAAACTGATCCAGACCATCGACTCGCTGGGCGTCATCCGGTGAACGGCATGGCGCCC
>CBJNAE010000386.1:0-3749 GCA_966433995.1 uncultured Ideonella sp.
GCTTGGCCAGCCAGGGCTTGAGCTTGCCTTCGGTCTGCACTTTCTCCTGCAGGGCCCGCAGCGCGGCCAGTCGCGCGCTGAATTCAGACTGCCGGCCGACTTCGAGGTTGACCGCCTCCTGGCGCGCCTTGCGTTCGTCGTCCAGGCGCGGCACCTGCTCGCCCAACTCGTGCAGGCGCGCGTCGGCCATCTCCTGGGCCTCCTGGGCCGATTCATGCTGGGCACGCAGCTCGGCCAGGCGGTCCAGGTCGGGGGCGGCGAGCTGCTGGCGCTCGCCGGCCAGCCGCTCGCGCCGGGTGTTGAACTGGCGCGACTGCTCGTCGATGCCGCGGCTCTCGCTGGCCAGCACCTGGATCTGCTGCTGCACCGAGGCCACCTGGTTGCGCTGTTCGTTGGCGCGCGCCTGGGCCGCGCGCAGGGCATCGTCCAGCTGAGGCAGGTTGTGGGTCTGCTCCTCGGCCTGGGCGGCGAGGATCTCGCTCTGCTCCTCGGCCTCGGCGATCTGGCCGGCGATGTCCTCCAGCTCTTCCTTGGCTTCTTGCTGGCGCTGGCCCCACTGTTCGTTCTGGGCCTTGATCTCCAGCAGGCGCTGCTCGACCCGCTGGCGGCCTTCGACCACGTAGCGGATGCGCTCTTCCAGCCGGCTCACCTCCAGCGCCGCCTCGGCCAGCGAGCCCTGCGCGGCGTGCAGCGCATCGCCCGCCTCGTAGTGCGCCTGGCGCACCGATTCAAGCTCGGCCTCGCCGTGGCGCAACTCGGCCATCCGGGCTTCGAGCTGGTTGACGGCTTCGAGGTAGTCGGCCTTGACGCGGGCCTGCTCCTGCGCCGCGTCGCGGTGCTTGAGGAACCACAGCTGGTGCAGCTTCAGCGTGCCCTGCTCCTGCAGGCCGCGGTAAGTGGCGGCGACTTCGGCCTGCTTCTCCAGCTTCTCGAGGTTGGTGTTCAACTCGCGAAGGATGTCTTCCACGCGGGTGAGGTTCTCGCGGGTGTCCTTCAGCCGGTTCTCGGTCTCGCGGCGGCGTTCCTTGTATTTGGAGACGCCCGCCGCCTCTTCCAGGAAGAGGCGCAGCTCCTCGGGCTTGCTCTCGATGATGCGGCTGATCGTGCCCTGGCCGATGATGGCGTAGGCGCGGGGCCCCAGGCCGGTGCCGAGGAAGACGTCCTGCACGTCGCGGCGCCGCACCGGCTGGTTGTTGATGTAGTAGCTGCTGGTGCCGTCGCGGGTGAGCACGCGCTTGACGGCGATCTCGGTGAACTGGTCCCACTGGCCGCCGGCACGGGCGTCCTCGTTGCTGAACACCAGCTCGACGCTGGCGCGGCTGGCGGGCTTGCGGTTGCCCGAGCCGTTGAAGATCACGTCCTGCATCGACTCGCCGCGCAATTCGCTGGCCTTGGACTCGCCCAGCACCCAGCGCACCGCGTCCATGATGTTGGACTTGCCGCAACCGTTGGGCCCGACCACGCCCACCAGTTGGCCCGGCAACTGGAAATGCGTGGGCTCGGCGAACGACTTGAAGCCGGAGAGCTTGATGGAGTTCAGGCGCATGGGGGAACCAAGGGCGGCAACGCGGTCGGCCACGGCGCAGGAAGCGGCCGCGGCTTTCGCATAAGTGGTTGATTTACCTGGGAAAACCGGCAATCCGGTGGCTTCCTGGGCGCGGCGGATGATACCATCGCCCCCCTTTTCGCCTCCCCCGCAACTCTCTCGAAACGTCACCAAGATGGCCAAGCGTTCACCCTCCAAACCGGCGCCCACCACCACCGCCAACGCGACCCCGCCGCGCCAGCGCGAGGTGCCTGTGAACCCGCCGTCCCGGCCCAGCAAGGAACTGCACGTCTTCCCCAACCCGTCCGCCGGGCGCGACTACGTCATCCAGTTCCAGATCCCCGAGTTCACCTGCCACTGCCCGCTCACCGGCCAGCCCGACTTCGCCCACTTCACGATCGAGATGGTGGCCGACAAGCTCTGCATCGAACTCAAGAGCCTGAAGATGTACATGTGGAGCTTCCGCGACGAAGGCGCCTTCCACGAGAAAGTCACCAATGACATCCTCGACGAGATCGTCAAGGTGTCCCAGCCCCGCTTCATCCGCATCACGGCCAAGTGGTACGTGCGCGGCGGCATCTACACCAACGTGGTGGCCGAACACCGCAAGAAGGGCTGGAAGCCGCAGCCCCGGGTCGATTTGCCGGCGCATGCGACCGAATCCGGGATGCTGGGCTGACCCGGCTTCCGATGGACAAACGCATCGGCCGGGCGCCATTCATTCCGCTTATCGCGAGTTAGATTTCCAATGGGTGTCCTGGGCCGTTTGAGTTCAACATAGGTGGAACAGGAGGCCACCGGCCCTCCTGGAGTCTCTCCGATGCCTCACTCATGCACCCCATGGCTCAAAACACCTTGATTTCCACTTCGAAGCGGATCCTTGCCTCATCCATGCTGGCATTCTTCCTGTCGGCTTGCGGCGGAAGCGATGGCGACGAAGGCGCGCAACCCCCTGAGCATGGGGCCGAGGCGATCAGCAATGCCTCTGGAACGGTGAAATACACGGAAGGCGGCGGGTTGGTTGTCAACGGCAAAATTTATGCGCGGGGCAAGTCCACGGACGGCAATTATTCGAAAGGCGATTTGCTGTTGGGCTTCAAGCCGGGCAGAAAAAGCCAGGCGACTTCGATGCTCAGGGATTTCCAACTACCCATTTCCACGTACTTCGACGCCCTCGACATGATGTCGATCAAAGTGCCGGTGGGTTATGAAGAGCAATGGCGGGCGGCCTTGGCCGACCAGCCCGACATCGTCGGCGCCTACCTCAATGAATTCCACACGCTTGCCAATTGACGACCTGGGGCGCGGGGCTCGATAAAGCCGCCCCGCCCGTGCGGCCGCGCAGTGCGACGGCCGTCCAGTCGATCGCTGGACGGGCCCGTGGGCGAAGTGGATCGAATCGATCGGGCCTGTAGAGACCCATCGGATAATTCGGGACATGAACCCCCTGCTGTCCAAGCTCCAGCCCTACCCCTTCGAACGCCTGCGCCAGCTGACGCGGGACATCACGCCCAACCCGGCGCTGCGCCCGATCAGCCTGGGCATCGGCGAGCCCAAGCACCCCACGCCGCCGTTGATCGAGCAGGCCATCGCCGGCCACCTGAAAGGCCTGTCCAGCTATCCGGCGACGGCGGGCGAGCCTGCGCTCAGGCAGGCGATGGCCGACTGGGTCGACCGCCGCTACGGCGTGCGGCTGGACGCGGCCACTCAGGTCCTGCCGGTCAACGGTTCGCGCGAGGCGTTGTTCTCGCTGGCCCAGACCGTGGTCGACCCCGGCCGCCCCGGCGCCGCCGTCGTCTGCCCCAACCCCTTCTATCAAATCTACGAAGGCGCAGCCCTGCTGGCCGGCGCCGAGCCCTACTTCGCCAACAGCGACCCGGCGCGCAACTTCGCCGCCGATTGGGACGCCGTGCCGGACGGGGTCTGGGCCCGCACCCAGCTGCTCTACGTGTGCTCGCCCGGCAACCCGACCGGCGCGGTGATGCCGCTGGCCGAGTGGGAGAAGCTCTTCGCGCTGAGCGACCGCCACGGTTTCGTGATCGCTTCGGACGAGTGCTACTCCGAGATCTATTTCCGCGACGAACCGCCGCTGGGCGCGCTGCAGGCCGCGCAGCGGCTCGGCCGCGGCGGCTTCCCCCGGCTGGCCGTGCTGACCAGCCTGTCCAAGCGCTCCAACGTGCCCGGCATGCGCTCGGGCTTCGTC
>CBJNAE010000387.1:0-3691 GCA_966433995.1 uncultured Ideonella sp.
AGATCGGCAAGAACTGGTCGATCAAGGTCGGCATGATGAAGACCGAGACCGTCGGCGTCGCCTACATGCAGAACGTGGGCGTCGGCCGCATGGAGAACATCGGCGTGGCCTACAACCTCAATGTCGGCGCCGTCATGGCGACCGTCGTGGGGCAGAACCAGACGACGCAGGTGGGCAGCGACCAGAGCACCACGGTGGGCAAGAAATACAGCCTGTCCGTCGGCGGGGGAGGTGGCGGTGGCGGCGGTGGCGGCGGTGGCGGCGACAGCTTCGCGGCCGAATCCTCGGCGTCATCCGGTGGCGGCGGCGGCGGTGGTTCGAGCATCAACATGGACGCCGAAAGCATCGTCCTGACGGTGGGCCAGTCCACCCTGATGCTGAAGTCCGACGGCACGATCAACCTCAACGGCAAGGACATCACGATCACCGGTTCCGGCGCGATCGCCGTCGGGGCGGGCAGCACGATGGACCTGGCGGCCGGGGGTAACGTAACGGTCTCTGGGGCTCAGATCCACCTGAACTGAGCGGACACATCCCGTGTTGCCCACCCCCCGCCTGGAACGTCTGACCGACGAGACCGGCCTGACGGTTTTCCAGTACATGAAGATGGCGCCCGGCCGCGTTTATTGCGACGTGGTGCTGGTCAAGGCCTGCCTGTCTTTTTCGGAAGACGGCGTCGATGGGCCGCTGCAGCCGTCCAACTTCATCCTCGCGGACACTCATTTCAACCCAGACATGCCGCTCGGCTCGTCGCTGGAGACCGCTGGCGACGTGGTGCTGGGCAAGCCCGGCGCCGATGTGCTTGTCACGGGTACCGCCCGCAGCGCTTCGATGCAGCGGGCCTGGCCGGTAGAGGTGAGCGTCCATTCGCCGGGCGGCGATGCCTTGGTCAAGCACCATTGCGTGGCGACCGGCCAGACGCGTTGGCGACATGGCCGGCTTTCCGGTTGGGCTTTGAGCGATCCTGAACCCACCCAGGCCGTCCCTATCCGTTACGAGTTGGCCTATGGCGGGCGCAAGCCCGACCCGCAGCGGCCCGAAGAGGAGTGGGAGGGTTACGAGGCCAATCCCAGCGGCACTGGCTTCAGCCTGGAGCACTACGCCAAGACCGACACCCCGGACGGGCCACAATGGCTCTCCGGCGGTCATGCCGACATGCGTTCCGGCGGCCTGGTCGGGCTGGGGCCGGTGGCCCGGTTCTGGTCCGACCGTGCCCGGCACGCGGGCATCTACGACGACGCCTGGAAGGCGGCGCAGCAAGGCCACGCGGCGTTCGACTACGGCAGGGACTTCGACTGGCGCTTTTTCCACAGCGCGCACCCCGGTCTCAGGGCATCGCCGGCATTCAAAGGGAACGAGTCGATCCGCTTGGCCGGTTTGCTCCCGATGCAGGGCGGAGCGCCCTGGACAGCGCGCCTGCCGGGCTGGGGCCTGCACGCGCGTTGCGACTCACCGCTGTCGGGAACGGGAACGCGCACCGCCTTCCTGCCGCTCGACACGCTGCACATCGACCTGGACGCCAGGCGCATCCACTTGGTGTGGCGCCTTGTGGCCGCCCACGGCTTGAACATCGACCGGGCCGTCCTACGAATGGAGAAACTCTAGATGGGAACCAAGCATCTGGCCGACGCGGAGGGCACGTTCTACGTCGCCAATGTGCCGCCCGACCTTTGCAAGGTCGGCAAGGTGATCATTCCTTTCGACATCATCCAACAGCACACGCCGGAACTGGGCGACTATGCGAAGACGGTGTTTGCCCTGGGCAACCCGGTGCTGATGCAAGGCAGCATCATCCAGGCGGTCAAGGGCGACGCCGGCAGCGGCATCGTTTCCGGCACGTCCATGGGCTCCGGCCACAGCCGCATCCTCCAGGGCGCGCCGACGGTGTTCGTGGAGGGCCGCCCCGTGGCCCGCCACATGGACGACGTGTCGATGAACGGCCCCTTCTCCGGCGGGGCGGCCGCACCCGGCGCCAAGGGCGGCGGCGTCAAATCGGGCCTGGGCGAATCGGTCGATTCGCTCGTCGAGAAGTCGCCAACCCTGCAGAAAGACCTGGACGAACTGAAGAAGGACGGCTGGGAAGTCAAATACGGCGAGGCGGGGAAAGGCTCCAGCGCCAACCGCGAGGCCAAGGTGATCACGCTGGACGGCAACCTCAAAAGCAACCCGCGCGAGACAGTGCAGGTGCTGTCGCATGAGGTCGGCCACGCCAAATATCCGTTCTCGCCCGACTACTCGTCCAAAGGCGCTTACGTGAACGGCACACTGGCCGACGAAGGCGCGGCCACGATGAAGAACATCCAGGTGCAGAGAGAGATCATCGCCAACGGAGGCCCCGACATCGGCATCGCCGGCAACAGCGCCAACCACGGCGTCTACAACGGCGCTTACGACCAATACCTGAAAGACGGCAACGCCGCCGGGGCACGCCAGACCATCGGGACGCAGATCGGCATCGGCGAGAAGACTTCCACTTCGGGCCAGAACTACAACGACTACTACGGTGGCTGGTATGACAAGAATTTCCCGCCGAAGAAGCCTTGACCTCATCCGCACCCGATCGCTTTCGATCTACTTCGCCATCGCGTGGGCGCCCCTGGCCGCTTGCGCACAGCTGAACAAGGACAGCGCCACCATGACGCCCACCACCACCGCTTCCCCGATGACGCTCTGGCAACTGATCCAGCGGCTGCCCGAAAGCCTGCCCTTCGACAAGCACAAGGTCGAGCAGGCGACAGGCATCGCGCTGCGGCGCCGGGAAACGCAGACCAACGAATATTTCTGGTTCTACGAAAGCGCGGCCCCCTTGCTACTGCAGGAGGCTGTCGCCTTGCGCACCGTGGACTTGCGCGTCAGGCGCGACCCCGATGCCGGACATCCTGGTTTCCTGGTGCTGCAACTCGACACCGCAGCGGGCCGCTGCGTCACCTTGGCCGAGGTCAAGGACCGCTTCGGCGCCCTGCAGATCACCGATGTGCCGCGCGGGCGCTCGTTGGAAGACGTCACCAGCCACACCGCGAGCCGGCCTTGGGGCCGGCTGTCGTTCAGCTTCAAGGAAGAGCGGCCCGACTGCCTGGCTTCGGTGGTGTTCGACCCGCTGAAAAAGTCTTAACCACCACCCTCCCCCTCCTCCATTCCTTTCCCTTCACCGCAGCGACTGTCTTCCCTCGATGTCAGGCAATACCACAGGCAAGGTCTACACCTCCACGACCGGAGAGCCCAAAAAGAAAACTCCCGAAGAAATGATGGAGGAGTACTACGGAGGTTTCGACAAATGGCGCAATGAATGGGAATCCAAGCCACGCACGCAGGCCGACTACGACAAGGAAACCGGCAAGTGGCTGGACGAACTCGACAAAGCCGGCGCCGGGGTGAATTCGCCCGACCCGGATGCCCGCCTGGAAGCCCGCCGGCAAGCCTCCATGGCCAAGGACCGCCTGGAACTGATGGGCGACGAAATGCGCCAGAAAGGCATCAAGCCCACCCCGCGGTACGAGAAATACAAGGTCAGCGAATTGCGCGCGATCGCCATGGCCTTCGCCGGCGCCTTCGTGCGGGGCGGTGGCAGGCGGGGCCAGGCAAAACCCGGCTGCTCGTGCTCCACCGTCGGCAAGCCCGTCAACCCGCTGCTCGGCACCAAGGTGCTGTTCGGCGAGGAAGACCTCGATTTCAAGCTGGACGGCCCGCTGGC
>CBJNAE010000388.1:0-3671 GCA_966433995.1 uncultured Ideonella sp.
CGGCGTCACGGCCGACGCCTACGTGAAGATGGGCGTCGCGGCCGCGCGCAACGCGTTGGCCGTGCTGCGCGACTGATCGACCGGAGGCGCGCGGCGGCGCGCCGGCTCACTCCGGCCAGAGAGGCCACGCGGGACGGGTCGAGGTGCCAGAGCAGCGTGCGCCATGAGAGCCGCGGCTCCAGGCGCAAGGCCGGGTCGACCTTGACCTTGGCAAGCTGTGATGACCGGGCGTGGCCCGACCAGACCGCTTTGGCGGATGATTCGACCCGGCGTTGGATGCGGAAAGCACGTTGCGCATGGTCTTCCCCTCTCCATACGAAATCGTTCCAGGCCCAACCGCCCTCGGGCGGATCGAAGAAATCCAGCGCCATGTCGAACGCCAGGCGTCATGCACCCGGACCCGCAGCTACAGCCAACGCGGAACGGATCGCTGATACTCGATGTATTTCTCGCCAAACTTCGATGCCATCGCCATTTCTTCTATGCGCACATACCAGAAATGCGCAAGCGCGAAGAACGAAACCGGCCCGACCCACGGGGAAACCGAGCCCAGGGCGCATGCGACTCCGACAAGAGATATGAGCATCCCAAGGTACATCGGATTCCTGGTCCGAAGGAACAGCCCATGCACCGTCATTTCGCCCGGCTCACCGAACGTATTGATGTTTGTGCCGAGCCGACGGAAGAGACGCGCATGCCAATTGGCGATGCCGAGACCCGCCATGATCAATACGACCCCTGACCAGTTATAGGGCTCTCGAAACCATATGGCGATGGGAATTTTTAGATGGAGAACCCACATGCAGACGACGGACACCGCCCAGACCACCGGCGGGAGCAAGAGACGTTTCATGGTGACCTCTGTTCGTAAAGACCGGAATAGTGTCCCCGCTTCGGTGACCAGCATCGATAACCTGGGTTAATGACATGCGCAGCGTTCGCTCTTCCACACGCGATGTGTTCCAGCATCTCGCCGCCTCGGAACTTCCGGACTGGCCTTTATTGGAAGGTGCCGCGCGGGAACTGCGGCTGCGGCCGGGGGAGCCGCTGTTCTACGCCGGCGAAAGAAAGCCATTCGTCTTCGTCGTCAACGAAGGGATCGTCAAGATGGCCTATGAGACGCCGAACGGCAATTCATGGATCAAGGGCTTCGCCGAGGCCGGCATGTGCTTCGCAAGCCTCAACGCCCTCGAAGAAAATGGGCGGACGAGTTTTTCCGCTTACTCCGTCGTCGAATCGTGCATTCACCAGGTCGACTACCGCGCACTGCTGCGCCTGGCGGAGAAGCACCTCGCTTGGCAGCATGCCATTGCCAACGCTTGGAAGTTCTATGGACAGCGCAAGGAGCGGCGCGAAATGGAACTTCTCACCCTCTCCCCGGAAGACCGCTACGAACGGTTCGGACACGACTACCCCGACTTGGCCGCCGCCCTGCGGCAAAGCGATATCGCAAGCTACATACGGGTGACGCCCATCGCGCTGAGCCGCATCAAGGCGCGGCTCGCCAAGAGGAACGATCTGTCCCAGTCCACTGGACCAGGGAGACTGCACCTGCCATGAGCGCCGTGCAAGCGAATCAGACGGCCACCAGCCCCGCCGCCAGGTCACGGCGCAGGTCTTCCACATCCTCGATCCCGGCGGAGATGCGAACCAGCGCGTCAGTGATGCCGAGCCGCGCCCTTTGCTCCGCCGGGATGGACGCATGCGTCATCAAGGCCGGTAGCGAGATCAGGCTTTCCACCCCGCCCAGGCTTTCCGCCAGCGCGAAGATTTCGACCCGCTCCAGGAAGCGCCGCGCGCCGGCGAGGTCGGTGTCGAGCGCGACGCTGATCATGCCGCCACCGCCTTTGGGCGTCTGCTTCTTCGCAAGCAGGTATTGCGCGTGGCTCTCCAGCCCGGGGTAATGCACGCGTTTGACCTTGGGCTGGGCTTCCAGCCAGCGGGCCAGCTCCAACGCGCTCTGGTTGTGGCGCTGCATGCGCAGCGACAGGGTCTTCAGGCCACGCAGGGCGAGGAAGCTGTCGAAGGGGCCTGAGATCGAGCCGACCGCGTTGTGCAGGAATTCCAGCTGTTCGCGCAATGGCGCTTGGCGCGGCTCGCCGCCGACGACGACCACGCCGCTGATGACGTCGCTGTGGCCGTTGAGGTATTTGGTGGCGGAGTGCAGGACCAGGTCGAAGCCGAGCTCGAGCGGGCGCTGGGCCCAGGGGCTGGCGAAGGTGTTGTCGGCGACCGCATAGGCCTTGCCGTGTTCGCGGGCGATGCGGGCCACCGCCGCCAGGTCGGTGAGCTTGAGCAGCGGGTTGCTCGGCGTTTCGATCCAGATCAGGCGCGTCTCGGGCTTGAGCGCGGCGCGCACGTTCTCGGGATCGCTGCTGTCGACATAGGTGACCGACAGGCCGGCGCTCTTCTTGCGCACGCGTTCGAAGAGGCGGTAGCTGCCGCCGTAGAGGTCGTCGCCGGCGACGATGTGGGCGCCGTGGTCGAGGCTGTCGAGCACGGTGGCCATCGCGGCCAGGCCGGACGAGAAGGCGAAGCCCTGGGCGCCGCTTTCCAGGTCGGCCACCGCGCGCTCGTAGGCCTGGCGGGTGGGGTTGTGGGTGCGGCCGTATTCATAGCCCAGGTGCACGCCGGGGCTTTGCTGGCGGTAGGTGGAGGTGGCGTAGATCGGCGGCATCACGGCGCCGGTGAGCGGGTCGGGCCGCTGGCCGCCGTGGATGGCGCGGGTGTCGAAGCCCAGGGCCTTGTCTTTGTTCATTGGGTCGGCGCTCATGCGGTCAAGCCCTTTCTGAGGTGGTTGAGCAGGTCGAATCGGGTGATGAGCCCGTAGAAGGCGTCGCTATCGGCGACCACGGCCACCAGGCCGCGCTTGAGCTGGGCGATGAGTTCGGCCAGCGTCGCTTGCGGCGGCAAGGTCTGCACGTCGGCGCTCATCGCGCCGGCCACGCGGCCGCTGAACTGGCCGGGATCGGCCTGCAGCCGGGCCAGCAAGTCGGACTCGTCGAGCAGGCCGACGAGCTTGCCGCCTTCCAGCACAGGCAGCTGCGAGACGTCGGCCTGGCGCATGCGCGAGAAAGCGGTGGCCAGGGTGTCTTCGGGCGAGACGCTGATGACGGCGCTGTCGCGCACGGGGCGGGCGATCAGGTCGCGCAAGTCGCCCAGCGGCTCGCGCTTGAGCAGGCCCTGGTCGAACATCCAATGGTCGCTGTAGACCTTGGACAGGTAGCGCGTGCCGGTGTCGCACACGAAGCTGACCACCCGTTTGTGCTCCGTCTGGGCGCGGCAGTAGCGCAGCGCGGCGGCCAGCAGCGTGCCGGTGGACGAGCCGGCGAGGATGCCCTCGGCGCGGTAAAGCTCGCGCGCGGTTGCGAAGCTTTCTTCGTCGCTGACGCTGTAGGCGTGGCGCACGCCGCTCAGGTCGGCCACCGGCGGGATGAAGTCCTCGCCGATGCCCTCCACCGCCCAGGAGCCGGCCTCGCCGACGCGGCCGGTGGCGATGTAGTCCTTCAGCACTGAGCCCTCCGGGTCGGCCAGTACCACGTCCAGGCCGGGCCGCACTTTCTGGAAGTAGCGCGACAGCCCGGTGATCGTGCCGCCCGAGCCCACGCCGCAGACGATGGCGTCCAGGCGGTGGCCGGTCTGCTGCCAGATCTCGGGCGCGGTGGTGGTCT
>CBJNAE010000389.1:0-3649 GCA_966433995.1 uncultured Ideonella sp.
CACCGGCACCGACCCGGAGACCGGCGCGACGCCCGCTTCGGGGGAGTGCGCGGGGGTCGAGGACGACCTCGGGAACAGCTCGAACTACACGTATTACGTGACGCCGGAGCTCCAGGACAACGACGAGTGCGCCGGGCTCAACCACGGCTTCAAGCACGGCTATTTCATGACCTTCGGCCTGGTGCTGGGCATCTGGACGCAAATCGTCGTGGTGGGTCTGGGGCTGGGCGCGCTGATCGCCGCCTCCAGCTTCGGCTTCGCGCTGGTGAAATGGGGCGGCGTGGCCTACTTGGTGTGGCTGGGCATCAAGCAATGGCGCGCTCCGGCGGTGCCGATGGCGGCCGCCGAAGCGGGCGAGGGCGGCGCGGCCGCCTCTGCGCCGTCCGAGCGCGCCTCGCGCCGCAGTCTGGTGCTGCGCGGCTGGATGATCAACGCCGTCAACCCCAAGGGCACGGTCTTCCTGTTGGCCGTGGTGCCGCAATTCCTCGACCTGGACCGCTCGCTCGGCCCGCAATACGGCGTGATCGCCGCCACGCTGGGCTTCACCGACCTGGTGGTGATGGCCGGCTACACGGTGCTGGCCGCGCGGCTGCTGCGCCTGCTGAAGTCGCCGATCCACATCCGCCTGATGAACCGCAGCTTCGGCAGCCTGTTCGTGATGGCGGGGGCGCTGCTGGCGACGTTCAAGCGGGCGTGAGCGGCACCTTGCTCGGGCGACCTCGCAGCGCCAAAGTCGCCCGCTGCAGGGACATCGAGGGAACATGATCGCGGTGATGCAGGCCCCGCGAATGGGCAAAGCCAGGTAAGGTGGCGGTTCCCCACCCACTGCCTCGCGCCCAAGCCGCCATGAACCTCCTCTATGTCGCCGACCCGATGTGCTCCTGGTGCTACGGCTTCGGCGCCAGCATGTCCGAGCTGCTGGCCGAGCCCGGCGCATTGCGCCCGCTGAACCTCGCGCTGGTGATGGGCGGGCTGCGACCCTACACCACCGAGCCGATCGGCTCGGCCCGCGTCGAGGAGATCCTCGGCCATTGGCGGCACGTGGCCGACGCCACGGGCCTGCCCTTCACCCCCGCGCCCCACACCGCCCTGCACACGCCCGGCTTCGTCTACGACACCGAGCCCGCCAGCCGCGCCACGGTGACGGTGCGCTCGATGTGGTCGCAGCACACCTGGCGGTATTTCAAGGCGGTGCAGGCCGCCTTCTACGCCGAAGCCCGGGACGTGACCCGGCCCGAAGTGCTGGCCGACATCGCCGAGCAGTTGGGCCTGCCCCGCGCCGACTTCGCCAAGGGTTTCGCTTCCGAGGCCATGCGCCAGGCCACGGCCCAGGATTTCGAGCAATCCCGGGACTGGGGCATCACCGGCTTCCCGGCGGTGGTGGCCGAGAAGGACGGCGCCTTGCACTGGGTTTGCCGCGGCTATGTGCCCACGGCGCAGCTCAGGTTGCAGGCCGAGGCGCTGTTGCCGGCTTCCGGCTGAAACCGGGCAAGGCAGGACCTGTAGGAGCGGCTTCAGCCGCGATGCGGTGTAGGGAAATCGCGGCTGAAGCCGCTCCTACAAGCCGACCCGTGCCGGGCACCTTTCAACAGCGGATCGACTTGCGGGCGGTGGCCAGCTGCGCGGCGCTCATCAAGGCCTGCGTGGCCTTGTCGATCGAGTGCTCTTCTTCCAGCAGCAGCTTGAAGGCGCCGCCGGGCTGCGCCCGGTGCCAGATCAGGTGGCCGCAATGGATGTCGATGTTCTGGAAAGTGCCGCTGTATTCGACGGTGGCCAGCACGCCGCCGCGCGCGGGGGAAGACGGCGGATCCTTGAACCAGGTGATCTTGCGGACGCCGCGCTCCTTCGCCTCGCCGGCGTGCGCGCTGAACTGCGCCTGCCGGATGCTCCAGCGCTCCAGGCTGAAAGCCTGCTGCAGGTCCGGCGACATCATCGCGTAGGCGGCGGCATATTCGCCGCGGTCCCTGTGGCGGAAGTATTGCTGGGTCAGCAGGCTGACCTCGGTCTTCTCGGTGTCGCTGGGTTGCCATTCCCGGGCGGTGGCGGCGCCGGGGGTGGCGGCCACGGACGGCGGCGCGAGCGCCACCGCCTTGTCGCCGCCCTGCTGCACCGCCCCGGCCGCCTGGGCCGCAGCGGCCGGCAGCGCCAGGGTCAGGGCGGACAGCGCCGCACAGGCGGCCCGCCGGGGGGAAGCAAGCGCCCTGCCCATGCGCTTTCAGCTCCAGGCACCCAGCGAGCGCTTGACCTCGGCCACATCGCGGCCCATGCGCGCGGCCCAGTCTTCCAGCTGGTCGTCGCCGACCTTGCCGACGTTGAAATACACCGCTTGCGGGTGCGCCATGTAGAACCCGCTGACGCTGGCGGCCGGCGTCATCGCCCAGCTGTCGGTCAGGCCCATGCCGATCTCGCCGCAACCCAGCAGGCCGAACATGTCGGTCTTCACGGTGTGGTCGGGGCAGGCGGGGTAGCCGGGCGCGGGGCGGATGCCGCGGTACTTCTCGGCGATGAGGTCGTCCACGCCCAGCGCTTCGTCTGGCGCATAGCCCCACAGCTCGGTGCGCACCCGCTGGTGCATGCGCTCGGCGAAGGCTTCGGCCAGGCGGTCGGCCAGGGCCTTGAACATGATGCCGCTGTAGTCGTCCTGCGCGTCCTGGAACTGCTTTTCCTTCTTCTCGGTGCCCAGGCCCGCGGTGACGGCGAACAGGCCGATGTAGTCGGCCACGCCGGACGCCTTGGGCGCGATGAAATCGGCCAGGCTGCGGTTGGGCCGCTGCACGCCGTCGACCACCGGCCGCAGGGTCTGCATGCGCAGCGGCGCCCAGCGCAGCAGCACCTGGCTGCGCGACTCGTCGGCGTAGACCTCGACCACGTCGTCGTCGACGGTGTTGGCCGGGTAGAGGCCGATCACCCCGTTGGCGGTGAGCCAGCGGCCTTCGACCAGGCGCTTGAGCATCTGCCGCCCGTCGTCGAGGACCCGTCGGGCGGATTCGCCGACCACGGCGTCGGAGAGGATCGCCGGGTAGGCCCCGGCCAGGTCCCAGGTCTGGAAGAAGGGGCCCCAGTCGATGCAGGCGGCCAGCTCGGCCAGGTCGTAGTTCTTGAACACCCGGCGCCCGAGGAACTTCGGCTTCGGCGGCGCGTAGGCGGCCCAGTCGACGCGGGCCTTGTTGGCGCGCGCCTCGGCCAGGGTCACCAGCGGCACCGCCTTCTTGCCCGCGTGCAGCTCGCGCACCTTGTCGTAGTCGGCCTTGAGTTCGCTGACGAAGGCGGCGGCGCGGCCGTCGGAGAGCAGGTCGCTGCACACGCCCACGCTGCGGCTGGCGTCGGGCACATAGACCACCGGGCCTTCGTAGTTGGGCGAGATCTTCACCGCGGTGTGCACCCGGCTGCAGGTGGCGCCGCCGATGAGCAGCGGCACCTTGCGTTCGCGGAAGTAGTCGTCGCGCTGCATCTCGGCGGCGACGAACTGCATCTCCTCCAGGCTGGGGGTGATCAGGCCGGACAGCCCGATGATGTCGGCGCCTTCCTCCTTGGCCATGGCCAGGATGTCGCGGCAGGGCACCATCACGCCCATGTTGACGACTTCGAAGTTGTTGCACTGGAGCACGACGGTGACGATGTTCTTGCCGATGTCGTGCACGTCGCCCTT
>CBJNAE010000390.1:0-3642 GCA_966433995.1 uncultured Ideonella sp.
GCCGGTACTCGCCTCGGTCGTGGTGATCGGCGGCTATATCCAGCGGCGCGTGCTGGGACTGCCTCCCTTCGAAGATGACGGGAGCACACAGTTCACAGCTCCTCCCGATTACCAGGCCCCGCGCCGCCGGTGGAGGATCCACCCGAGCCGTCCCCCCCATCCCAGCCAGGAGCCCCCATGACCACGTCCACTTTCTTCAGCCACAGCGTGCCCGCTTTCCAACAAGCCTTGCGCGGCCTGTCCACCGTGCTGAGCAAGGCCCAGACCCACGCCGAGGCCAGGAAGATCGACCCGACGGTGCTGCTGAACGCGCGCCTGTACCCCGACATGTTCCCCCTGAGCCGTCAGGTGCAGATCGCCGCCGACTTCGCCAAGAGCGTCTCCGCCCGGCTCGCCGGCGTCGAGGTGCCGGCCTATGAAGACAACGAGAAAACCTTCGAGGAACTGCAGGCCCGCATCCAGAAGACCCAGGCTTTCATCGAAAGCCTGCCGCGCGCCGGTTTCGACGGCGCCGCCTCTCGCGAGATCGTGCTGCAGGCCGGCACGCCGAAAGAGCGCCGCTTCGACGGCGGGCTGGCCTACCTGACCACCTACGGCCTGCCGCACTTCTACTTCCACGTGACCACGGCCTACGCCATCCTGCGCCACAACGGCGTCGAGATCGGCAAGAAGGACTACATCGCGGCCTGAGCCGGCCCCACACCCGCACCGCCCCGATGAAACCCTACGACATCCAACTCGAGCGCATCAAAGGCATGCGCCAGGCCGGCGGCATGGTCTACATGCAGTTCGACGCCCAGGTCTCCCCCAAGGCCGCCCACGGCGAAGGCGAGCCCAGTTCGCTGCTGGCGATGACCGAAGAGCAGGCCCGTGTGGTGGTGGCGCTGATCAAGGCGCAACTGCTGGAGATCGACAAGAAGAACCCGCGGAGCCGGCGGTCGGGGCGGGCTTGAGGGTCTTGCTTGGGCTGAGCCTCACGCCGGCCGGGCTGAGCCCTTCGACAAGCCGAAGCGACTTGGGCCCGTCGACAGGCGAACGCAAGCACGGGACCTGAGCTTGTCGAAGGTCGAATGGCCCAGGTTGAACGGAGTCGGGATCAGGTTGAGCTGCAAGGACGACCACCCGTGCGGGTGCCTGCGCCTTCAGCCGAACACCAGGTCCACGGTGAAGCCGGCGCCCGCGTCATCGGGCAGCACCACCCGGCCGCCGTGAGAGCGCGCCACCAGGTCCGCCAGCATCAGGCCCAGGCCCATGCGGCCTTCGTAGGCCTGGTGCGACAGCGCCGCCTGCAAGGCGGCGCGCTCGTCTTCCGGTAGCCCGGGCCCGTTGTCCTTGAAGCGCACGGTGTTGGTGCCGGCCAGGGACACCGCGACATGGGTGGCGCCTTGGCGCAGCGAGTTGTCCAGCAGATTGAGCAAGGCGGCCGAGAGTAGGTCGGGGTCGGCTTGCAGGGGGGCGTGGTCGGCCGCCGCTTCCACCGTCAGCCCGTCGACCGGCAGGCGGGCCAGCAGCGACGGCAGGTCCACGCTTTGGCGCTGCGGGTCGACGCCGGTGCGGAACAGCGTCAGCAGCGCGGCCACCACACGTTGCAGACGGCCTGCGCCGTCGCGCACCCGCTGCAGCCGGGGTTGCAGCTCGGGCGGAGATTCGCGCAGCGCCACTGCCAGCTGCGCGTCGATGCCGGCCAGCGGCGTGCGCAGGGAATGGGCCGCGTGCGCGGCGAAGGCGCGCTCCTGCAGAACCCGCTGGTTCAACCGCCGTGCCAGGGCGTCGATGGCCGCATGCATCGGCTGCAACTCTTCGCGCTCAGCCGGGCCGAGCGAGGCGCCGGCGTCGAGCGGGTCGTGGTCGCGCAGCCGGTCCGATAGCGTCTGCAGCGGCGCCAGCTCGGCCTGCACGCGCCCGCGCAGCCACAGGTGCCCGAGCAAGCCCACCGCCAGCGCGACGAGCGCCGCGTTGAGCGCGATCTCCGCCTGCACGTCGTCGCGTTCCTCACCGCCCTGGGCCACATAGAGCATGCGGCCATGCGACGCCGGAGCGGCCCGCGTGGCCGCCGCCTCGCCGCCGAGTGCCACACCGAAAACCCGCCAGTTTTCCAGGTCCGTGAAACCCGCGTGGGGTGCGGCGTAGAAAGGCTGGGTGGGCGCCTGGGGCGAACGCAGCAACAGCCGACCCTCGGGGCCGACCACTTGCCAGGCGAACTGTGCGCCGCTGAGTTCGTCGCGACGGCTTTGCCCCGCGTCCACGCCCGACGCGGCGGTGGAAGGCTGGGCGCCTCCCATCGATAGCATGGTGGTGAGCAGCCCGGCGGACGACTGCAGGGCGTCGTCCAGCAATTCGTCGACCTCCTGGCGCACCGTCAGCCAGACCGCGACCGCGACGGCCGCTGCCCAGATGAGGGCCCAGACGAGCATCGCGCGGGCCAGGCGGCCGCGAATCGATGGAAGCTTGTTTGCCGGGGTCATGGTGCGGCGGTGTCGTGCGGTTGCGGGCCGGGTGCCGCGATCCGGTAGCCCAGGCCCCTCACTGTTTCGATCAGGTGACGTCCCAGTTTCTTGCGCAGCGCGGAGACATGCACTTCCAGGGCGTTGCTCGCCAGCAGCGAGTCCAGGCCCAGCACCAGCTGCTCCAGGTCGGCCTTGGGCACGATTCGGCCGGCGCGTCGCGCGAGGGCTTCCAAGGTCGCCCATTCGCGCGCGGTGAGCGGCATGGGCTGGCCGCCCACGTAGGCGCTGCGCGCCGGCAGGTCGACCTCCACCTCGCCGAAGCGCAGCCGGGTCGTCCCTGCGCCCGCGTGCCTGCGCAGCACCGCGCGCAAGCGGGCGGCGAGTTCCTCAGGGGCGAAGGGCTTGACGAGGTAGTCGTCGGCGCCGCCGTCCAGACCCTGGATTCGGTCGGTGAGCAGGTCGCGAGCGGTGAGCATCAATGCCGGGGTGTTGTCCGAATGGGCGCGGCGGCGGCGCAACCACTCCAGGCCCGAGCCATCGGGCAACTGCCAGTCGACCAGGAGGGCGTCGAAGGCCTCGCCGCGGAAGGATTCGGTGGCCCCCAGCGAGCGGCACCAGTCCACCACATGGCCATCGCCCCTCAGGAAGTCGCGCAGGCCTTCGCCGAGGATGTCGTCGTCTTCGATCAGCAGCAGTCGCATGGTGAGTCAGGCATCGCCGGCGCGGCGTGTGGCCGGCTCTGTGTTTGTCTTCAGGTGGGCTTCAGGCGGAGCGGGCCTACTGTCTGCATGGCTTCTCCCATTTCGCTTTCGGGGCGCCGACCGGTGCCCCCGGACCCGATTCTGCCTTCGACCCGGCAGCCGGGCCGATTCGTCCTGAAGGCCACGGTGAACCAGTTGGTGCTCGTGGCCAGCCTGTTCTGGACGCTCGCCGCCAACCGCCCCTTCGTCGCCGAACTGCTCAGGAACCGGGGCTCTTCGCAGGGCGCGCTGGTCTTGTTGCTGGGCATGGGCATCCTGCTGGCGGCCGGGCATTTCCTGATCCTGTCGCCCCTGGCCAACCGCTGGACGGTCAAGCCGGTGCTGTCGGTGCTGACCGTGGCCACCGCTTTCGCCACCTATTACATGGAGCGACTGGGCATCTACCTCGACCCGTCGATGCTGCGCAACGTGGCCCGCACCGACTGGGCCGAGGC
>CBJNAE010000391.1:0-3640 GCA_966433995.1 uncultured Ideonella sp.
CGGTCCATGAAGATGACGCGGTCGGCCACCTCGCGCGCGAAGCGGATCTCGTGCGTCACCAGGATCATCGAGCGGCCTTCCTCCGCCAGGTCGCGGATCACGCCCAGCACCTCGCCGACGAGTTCCGGGTCGAGCGCAGAGGTGGGCTCGTCGAAGAGCATCAGCCTGGGCTGCTGCGCCAGCGCCCGGGCGATGGCCACGCGCTGCTGCTGGCCGCCGGAGAGGCGGTCGGGGTATTCGCCGGCCTTGTGCGCCATGCGCACCTTGGCGAGCATGGCCTCGGCCAGCGCGTGGGCCTCGGCCCTGCGCATGCCGCGGGTCTTCATCGGGCCGAGGGCGACGTTGTCGCGCACGGTCAGGTGGGGCCACAGGTAGAAGAGCTGGAACACCATGCCGATGTCGCGGCGCTGCGGCGCCAGCTCGGTGTCGCCCATCGCGCGCGAGGTCGCGCCGGGGCGCTGGCCGATCAGCTCGCCTTCCAGCAGGATCCGGCCGGCACCGGGCCGCTCCAGGTAGTTGACGCAGCGCAGGCAGGTCGACTTGCCGGACCCGCTCGGGCCGATCAGCGCCAGCGTCTCGCCGCGGGCCAGGTCGAAGGAGATGCCCTTGAGCACCTCGAGCGGGCCATAGGCCTTGTGCAGGCCGTCCACGCGCAGCAGGGGTGGGTTGTCCATGGTGGTGGGGTTCGTTCTCGCGGGGTGGGGCGGGGCGGGCGGCCCGCGCCCGTTCATTTGCAGCTCGGCAGCTTCCAGTCGGCGGGGCGGTCGACGCCCGCGCGGAAGTTCTGGCCCGCGGGCACGTACCAGACGTCCTGGGTCAGCCCGTAGGCGGCGCCGATCTTGCGCAGCTCGCAGCCGGCCCACAGCTTGGCGATCTCGGCGTTGACCGCGCGGGCCAGCTCGGGGTTGTCCTTGTGCATGCCGAAGACCACCTGGCCCAGGCCGGTCAGCAGCGGGAAGTCGGGCGACTGGTCGGCGAAGGCGTTGAACTTCAGCTTCCACTGCGGGTTGCGCGAGATCGCGTACTGCACCACCGGCGGGTCGCCGATCACCGCGTCGATGCGGCCGGCGAGCAGGTCGCGCACCGCGGCGTCCGAGGTGTCGTAGAGCGACAGCTGCAGCCCGGCGATCTTGCGCAGTTCGGGGATGAAGGAGAAGCCGGTGATGGTGCCGACCTTCCTGTTCTCCAGATCCTTCAGCCTGGACCAGTTCGTCTTGTCAGACTGCGTGATGCCGTTCTTGAAATAGTGGATCGGGTCGCTCAGCGTCATGATCTTCGAGCGCTGCTCCGTCCAGCCCATGGTGCCGGCCATGATGTCCACGCGCTTGGACTGCACCGAGGCGATCGTGCCCGACCACTCCATCAGCGCCGGCTTGACCTTGAGCTTCAGCGCGCCGGCGACGCGCTGCAGGATCTCGCCGTCGTAGCCGATCATGGCGCCGTCCTGGAAGCCGGTGCCGGGCATGTCGCCCGAGAAGGCGATGGTGAAGGCGCCGGCCTCCACCGTGGGCACGGACTGCGCCATGGCCGGGTTGCCGAAAAAGGCGCCGCACAGCGCCGAGAGGATGGCGGCCGCCGCGGCGCGCCTGCCGGTGAGAAGGTTACTGGGTGTCGTCATGCTGGCTCCTGGTGTTGCGTGGCCTGGAAGCGGCGCATCGCTGGAACGCACTCTAGGAGCCGGCCTGCGCCGGCGATGGAAGGCTAGGGATGGCGAATTGAACGTTTGCGACAGGGCGACCGGGCCGGTGCGGCTCTGCCGCTTTTCCGCGCCGCCGGCGCGGCGGGTGTCAGCGCTTCACCAGCGCCCGGAACAGCTCGGCGATGCCCACTTCGCGCGGGCCCCGCACGAGCTCGAAAGGCTCGCCGGCCTGGATCGTGCCCGGCACGCGCACCGACAGGTAAAAGCCGCACCAGCCGCTCTGCGCCATCAGCTTGACCGCCTGGTTGAAACCCATCGCCGCGTTGAACTTGAAGCAGGGCTGGCGCGGCTCGCTCACCGCGAGCTGGCAGCCGGGGAAGCGCAGTACGTCGCCGACCCAGACCTGGTTCTCCAGCAGGCCGGAGATCGTGAGGTTCTCGCCGAGCTGGCCGTGGCGCGGCGGCTCGTCCCAGAGCGCGGCCTGTGCTTGCGCACGCACGGTCTGCCAGAAGGGGTAGTGCTCGCTCGGGTAGGCGTAGACCGCCTTGCCCAGGCCGCCATGCACCGTCGGGTCGGCCTGCTCGTCGCCTTGCAGGCCGAGCGGGCCCACCGCCACCGGGCCTTCGACGGGTCGCTTGTCGATCGCGGTGAGCACCGCCCGGCCGTTGATCATCACTTTGCGGGCCGCGGCCCGGTTGACGCTGAGCAGCCGCATCGCCGCGCCGGTGGGCGCGGCGCTCATGCCGCCGCCAGCCGGTAGCCGCGCTGCCCGGCGACCACGCGGCGGCCCTTGGCGCCGGCGATCCAGTTCACGAAAAGCTTGCCGGCCGGGTGGTTGGCGCGGAACGAGCGCATCACATGCACCGGCATCTCCAGCCGCGGGTCGCCGTCGACCAGCACCGCGTGGCCCGGTATGCCGCCCTGGGCCAGCCAGGCGCCTTGCTCGACCAGCATGCAAGCTTGCCGCTCCCGGGCCAGCGCCAGCACTTGGGCGGGCGGGGCCGCCAGGTTTTCATGCCAGGCCTTGTCGGGCACCACGCCGGCGGCGCGCCACAGCGCCTGTTCCGCCAACTGGGTGCCGGAGCCCGGGCCGGCGCCGACGAAAGGCGTCTGCACCTCGGCCAGGCGCTGCAGCGCCAGCACGATGTCGCGCCGCGCGTCCAGCGGCTTGGCCAGGGCCTTGGGGCCGACCAGGACCAGGGCCGAGTTCGCGATGGCGCGGCGGTCGTGCACCAGGCCCTGCTTCTCGACCTGGGTCTCCAGCCGGGGCGCGTTGGTCAGCACGGCGTCTTGTTCGCCCAGTTCGGCGCCCTCCAGCATGTCCAGGGCGGTGCCAGCCTGCAGCTTGACCGCGATGCCGGTGTCCACGCCGAAAGCGCGCTGCAGTGCCTGAGCGAATCCGGAGCGCATCAGGGCCTCGTCGACACCCAGGCTCATCGGGTCGTCCAGTGACCGCCGTTGGGCGCCGAGGCAGGGCGAGGCCGCGCCGGCCGCGAAAACGCCCAAAAAAGCCCTGCGATGGATGGAATGTGAGGGATTTGCCATTCCACGACGATACATCTGTCACCTCTCGGGAAGGTGCGGCATGGACCTATGCAGGATAAACATGACCCCCCAGGATTCGGTGGTTACATGCGAATTACACTGATTTGACAATCAATTCCCCCGCCTCGCCGGCCCATCCCGCCGGCGATTTGCATTGGGCCGAACCCTGTACCAGGCGGTCCAGCCCCAGGCATCCAGGCATCCATGCACGGCCTTCGGGGGGATCCGCTCTTGACGACCCGGCCCGGCCGGGCTGCCGAATTTTTGACTCTCGATTGGAACCACCATGAACCGACCCGCGATGGAAGGCTTGCGCTTGAATACGCCCGCCCATGTTCGACACAGCCGCCTGATCGACTGGGTGGCGCAGATCGCCGCCCTGACCGAAGCCAAGGATGTCTACTGGTGCGACGGCAGCACCGAGGAATACAACCGCCTGTGCGCCCAGCTCGTGGC
>CBJNAE010000392.1:0-3604 GCA_966433995.1 uncultured Ideonella sp.
CGGCAAGGCGGTCGCCCCAGAAGGCGTAGAGGTTGCCGCCATGGGCGTTGGGCAGCGCAGTGCCCATCTCCAGCCGGTAGGGCTGCAACCGGTCCAGCGGGCGCAGCACGCCGTACAGGCCCGACAGGATGGCCAAGTGGGATTGGGCCCAAGCCAAGTCTTCGGCGCTCAAGGTGCCGGCCTGCAGTCCGCCGTAGACGTCGCCGTCGAAGGCGAGCACGGCCGGTTTGCTGTTCTTGGCGGTGGCTTTCTCGGACCAGGCGGCGTAGCGCCCGGCATTCAGCTCGGCCAGGGCGTCGGACAAATCCATCAGCTCGCCGATCTGCCGCGCTGACAGCGTCCTCAGAACCTCGATCAACTCGGCCGACTGCGCCGCGAACAGGGGCTGGGAAGGCCGTTTGACGGTGCTGGGGGTTTCATAGTCCAGCGACTTGGCGGGCGACAGGAGGAAGAGCATGGCGACGGCTGGTGGGATGAAAAAAGCCCGGTCGGCAGGCGGACGCCTCGGACCGGGCCCGACACCGGCGCGGCGGCGCGCAGGGCGCCGCGGGGCCGGTGGCAACTGTCAGGCTTACTTCGAGGCCTTGGACTTGGCGTAGGCCGCCAGGCCGGCGCTGACTTCGTCGCGCGCGGCCTGCGGGCCTTCCCAGCCCTGCACCTTGACCCACTTGCCTGCTTCCAGGTCCTTGTAGTGCTCGAAGAAATGCTGGATGGCTTTCAGGCGCATCTGGTTGATGTCCTCCGGCTTCTGCCAGTGGCTGTAGATGGGCAGCACCTTGTCGATCGGCACGGCCAGCAGCTTGGCGTCGCCGCCGGCTTCGTCATCCATCTTCAGCACGCCGATCGGGCGGCAGGTGACGACCACGCCGGGGGTCAGGGGGTAAGGGGTGATCACCAGCACGTCCACCGGGTCGCCGTCGTCGGCCAGGGTCTGCGGGATGTAGCCGTAGTTGCACGGGTAGTGCATCGCGGTGGTCATGAAGCGGTCGACGAACAGGGCGCCGCTGTCCTTGTCCACCTCGTACTTGATCGGGTCGGCATTCATCGGGATTTCGATGATGACGTTGAACTCTTCGGGCGCTTTCTTGCCGGGGGGGACGTTGTGCAGGCTCATGGGGAAGGGGTTGGTTGGTGATGGATTCGGGAGAACCCTGATTTTAAGCAAGCCCCCAGTGCGGGCCTGCGCGGCATGCCATCGGCGGACTTAGGAAGGGGCGGCGCAACCGATGGTAAACACCAGCCCGCTTTCATTGCCTTGCCCCAGGCCATCTCTTAGGATGCGCCGGCAGGCGGGGGCCGCCCGGCGGGTGGCCATGGATCGATGCATGCGAACGGATAGCCCCGCCGCAACACCCAAAAAAGATCGACAACCCCAGAAGGAGACCCCCTGATGTCTACGCAAATGGCGCTCTACGTGGCGCTAGGCTGCGGTTTGGCCGCTGTGATCTACGGTTTCGTTCAGCGCAGCTGGATCTTGTCGCAGGACGCGGGCAACCCGCGCATGCAGGAGATCGCCGGCGCCATCCAGCAGGGCGCGGCGGCCTACCTCGCCCGCCAGTACAAGACCATCGGGCTGGTCGGCGCGGTGCTGGCGGTGCTCATCGCCCTCTTCCTGGACCTCACCACCGCCATCGGCTTCGTCGCCGGTGCGGTGCTCTCCGGCGCCTGCGGCTTCATCGGCATGAACGTCTCGGTGCGCGCCAACGTGCGCACCGCGCAGGCGGCCACCCATGGCATCTCGCAAGCGCTGGCGGTCGCCTTCAAAGGCGGCGCGATCACCGGCATGCTGGTGGTCGGGCTCGGCCTGCTGGGAGTTTCCGGCAGCCTCATCTACCTGACCGGCCAGGCCGACCCGTCGGCCAACCTGGCCACCGTGCTCAAGCCGCTGCTGGGCTTCGCCTTCGGCGCCTCGCTGATCTCCATCTTCGCCCGGCTGGGCGGCGGCATCTTCACCAAGGGCGCCGACGTGGGCGCCGACCTGGTCGGCAAGGTGGAAGCCGGCATCCCCGAGGACGACCCGCGCAACCCCGCGGTGATCGCCGACAACGTGGGCGACAACGTCGGCGACTGCGCCGGCATGGCGGCCGACCTGTTCGAGACCTACGCCGTCACCCTGATCGCCACGATGGCGCTCGGCGCGCTGATGGTGTCCAACATGCCGATGGCCGCGGTGGTCTACCCGCTGCTGCTGGGCGGCGTGTCCATCATCGCCTCCATCATCGGCTGCGCCTTCGTCAAGGCCAGCCCGGGCATGAAGAACGTGATGCCGGCGCTCTACAAGGGCCTGGCGGTGGCGGGCGTGCTGTCGCTGGTGGCGTTCTATTTCGTGACCACCCAGTTGCTACCTCAGGGCGTGACGCTGGTGTCCCAGCAGGTGGTGTCGGCGAACGCGCTCTTCGGCACCTGCGCCGTCGGCCTGGTGCTGACCGCGGCGCTGGTATGGATCACCGAGTTCTACACCGGCACGCAGTACAAGCCGGTGCAGCACATCGCGCAGGCGTCCACCACCGGCCACGGCACCAACATCATCGCCGGCCTGGGCGTGTCGATGCGCTCCACCGCCTGGCCGGTCATCTTCGTCTGCGTGGCCATCCTCGTGGCCTACCAGCTGGCCGGGCTCTACGGCATCGCGGTCGCCGCGACCTCGATGCTCAGCATGGCCGGCATCGTGGTGGCGCTGGACGCCTACGGCCCGATCACCGACAACGCCGGCGGCATCGCCGAAATGGCCGAGCTGCCCGCCGCGGTGCGCGACATCACCGACCCGCTGGACGCCGTGGGCAACACCACCAAGGCGGTGACCAAGGGCTACGCCATCGGCTCGGCGGGCCTGGCGGCGTTGGTGCTGTTCGCCGACTACACCCATTCGCTCGAAGGCCAGGGCATGACAGTCTCCTTCGACTTGAGCGACCCGCGGGTGATCGTCGGCCTGTTCATCGGCGGCTTGATCCCCTACCTCTTCGGCGCGATGGCGATGGAAGCCGTCGGCCGCGCCGCCGGCGCGGTGGTGGTGGAAGTGCGCCGCCAGTTCCGCGACATCAAAGGCATCATGGAAGGCACCGGCAAGCCCGAATACGGCACCGCGGTCGACATGCTGACCGGCGCGGCGATCAAGGAGATGATCGTCCCCAGCCTGCTGCCGGTGGTGGTGCCCATCCTCGTCGGCCTCTTCCTCGGCCCGGCCGCCCTCGGCGGCCTGCTGATGGGCACCATCGTGACCGGCCTGTTCGTCGCGATCTCGATGTGCACCGGCGGCGGCGCCTGGGACAACGCCAAGAAATACATCGAGGACGGCCACCACGGCGGCAAAGGCAGCGAAGCCCACAAGGCCGCCGTCACCGGCGACACCGTGGGCGACCCCTACAAGGACACCGCCGGCCCGGCCGTCAACCCGCTGATCAAGATCATCAACATCGTGGCGCTGCTCATCGTGCCGCTGGTGGTGAAGTTCCACGCCGGCGATGCGGAAGCGGCCAAGGCGCATGTGGCGGTGCTGGAACCACCACCGCCCGTCGCGTTTCACGAGCTCGTCGTGGTACCGGCCCGCGAGCACCGGTTCCACGCCGTGCGTGCCTTGGTGCACCACGAGGAAGTAGGCGCGGCT
>CBJNAE010000393.1:0-3574 GCA_966433995.1 uncultured Ideonella sp.
CGCCGGCGCGATGGGTCTGCCGCAGTTCATGCCCAGCAGCGTCGTCAAATACGCGGTCGACTTCGACGGCGATGGCCGCATCGACCTGCACCGCAACCCGGCCGACGCCATCGGCAGCGTCGCGCGCTACCTGGCCGAGTTCGGCTGGCAGCGCGGCCTGCCCACGCATTTCGAAGTGGCCGCGCCGGTGGAAGCCGACAACCGCGCCAAGCTGCTGGTGCCCGACATCCTCCCCAGCTTCACCGCCCAGGAAATGGCGGAGCATGGCGCGCAGCTCTCGCCCGCTGGCGGGCAGGCCCAGGGCAAGCTCGCGCTGGTCGAACTGCAGAACGGCGAGGCCGCGCCGAGCTATGTCGCGGGCACGGCCAACTTTTACGCGGTGACGCGGTACAACTGGTCCAGCTATTACGCCATGGCCGTGATCGACCTGGGCGCCGCAGTGCGCGCGGCCCGGCTGGCCTCGCAACCCTGACGGCGGGGCCCGGCGCCATGGTCCCCTGGCTGCACTCGCGCGACACCCCGCTGCCGCCCACCTCGCAGGCCCTGGGCCGCGACAGCGAGATCCCCGGGCTGCTGGCCGCGGGCGAAGACCTCAGCACCGAGCGGCTGCACGAGGCCTACAGCCAGGGCGTCTTCCCCTGGTTCAGCCCCGGGCAACCGGTGCTGTGGTGGTCGCCCGACCCGCGCATGGTCCTGCTGACCGACGAGTTCAAGCTCAGCCGCTCGCTGCGCAAGACACTGCGCAGGTTCGCCGCGGCGCCCGGTGCCGAGCTGCGCATCGACAGCGCCTTCGACCGCGTGATCCACGCCTGTTCTCAGACGCCGCGCCCCGGCCAGGATGGCACCTGGATCGTGCCGGAGATGATCCGCGTCTACCAGGACTGGCACCGGCAAGGCCAGGCGCACAGCGTGGAGACCTGGGTCGACGGCGAACTCGTGGGCGGCCTCTACGGCGTCGGCCTGGGCCGCATGTTCTTCGGCGAGTCGATGTTCTCGCACCGCACCGACGCCTCCAAGATCGCGCTGGCCGGCCTGGTGGCCTTCTGCCGGGCCCACGGCGTGCCGATGATCGACTGCCAGCAGCGCACCGGGCACCTGGCCTCGCTCGGGGGCCGGGAGCTGCCGAGGGAGGAATTCGAGGCCCGGCTGACCCCGCGCTTGAGGGAGCCCGGCATCGGGGATTGGTCCTATGATTCGCGGTACTGGTCGTTGTTGTCGCTTCAAGATTGAGCGCCCGAGGCCCCAATTCCTGATTCCACCCGACGAGGCCAGGGCCCGTGACCCATCCGAAAGAGCTACCGCTCGCATCGCTGCAGTTCTATGCCACGGCGCCCTACCCGTGCAGCTACCTCACCGGCAGGCTGGCTCGCTCCCAGGTCGCCACGCCCAGCCACCTGATCCACGCCGACGCCTATTCGGGCCTGGTCGCCAACGGCTTCCGCCGCAGCGGCATGTTCACCTACCGGCCCTATTGCGACGGTTGCCGCGCCTGCGTGCCGCTGCGCATCCCGGTTGACCGCTACAAGCCCAACCGCAGCCAGCGCCGCGCCTGGAAAGCGCACCAGGGCCTGCAGTCCAGGGTGCTCAAGCTGTGTTTCGTGCCCGAGCACTACGAGCTGTACCTGCGCTACCAGGCCGGGCGGCACAGCGGCGGCGGCATGGACAACGACAGCATCGACCAATACACGCAGTTCCTGTTGCAAAGCCGCGTGAACTCCCGGCTCGTCGAATTCCGGGCGCCGCCCGTCGGCGGCCAGGCCGTGGGCGCTCTCAAGATGGTGTCGATCCTGGACGTGCTCAACGACGGCATCTCCGCTGTCTACACCTTCTACGAGCCGGAGGAACGCAGCAGCTACGGCATCTACAACGTGCTCTGGCAGATCGAGCAGACGCGCCTGCTGAAGCTGCCCCACGTCTACCTCGGCTACTGGATCTCCGACAGCACCAAAATGGCCTACAAGGCCGACTTCATGCCGCACGAGCGCCTGCTCGACGGCCAGTGGATTGACGCCGACACCTTAGAACCTGCCCTTTGAGCACGTCGCCGGGCCATCGGCCACGGTGTTTTTCACGGATTTCCAAGCGTTACACCTGGATTTGGCAAACAGCGGACAATAGGGGGCTCGCTTTCTTGCCTGCGCCACCCGCGCAAGGCGAACCGGCGGGCGCTCTCGTCCACCCCTTTGCTTGAGACCCCCCATGGCCACCAGTCGTTCAGCTGCCAAACCAGCGTCCTCATCGGCACCCGCGGGTTCCGCTGCGAACACCCCCGTCAAATTGCGCCAAAGCCAGGCGGAATACACCGCGGCCCGGCCTTTGGGTGAACCTGGCCCGAAAGCCATGATGTCCAGCAGCAAGATGTACGTCTGCCGGCGTTGCGGCGCCAATTTCAAGACCGGCGAAGGCAAGCCCCATCCCCGTATGCACGGCCTGGGCACGTGCAATGCCTGCCTGACCAAGAGCAGCGCCGCCGACACCGTGTCGGGTTGACATTTCTTTGCATCCGGCCCGGTCGGCCGGCGCCCATGCCCCAGCGTTGAACCTTCCGAGCGTCTGCCGGAACTTGCCCCGCCCCGCTCCAGGGGCCTGCCGGCAGACGCGTCCCGCTTCCCCAACCATCTCATCGAAGGATCTCGCCGTGAAACTAGCCAATCGCCGTGTTTTCATGTTGCAGGCCGCCACCGCCGGCGCGGCCTTGTGTGCCGGGGCCCGGGCGTTCGCCCAGGCCAAGCTTGACGAAGGCGACCCCCAGGCGGTGTCCCTGGGCTACAAGCACGACACCAGCAAAGTGGACGCGAAGAAATTCCCGAAGCACGCGCCCTCCCAGCAATGCGCGGGTTGCGCCCTGTACCAGGGCAAGCCATCCGACGCCTGGGCCGGTTGCGCGCTATTCCCCGGCAAGCAGGTCGCCGGCGGCGGCTGGTGCAGCGCCTGGGCCAAGAAGGCCTGAGCAGGGCGCACCACTTCACTCCCGAACGGCTGCCGCGGCAGCCGTTTTTCATGCGCCGCCTTGTTCCTGGTCCAGCGGGAGCATGCTGACTTTCACCCGCAGGCTTTGCTGCCCGCCGCCGAGGATCACGCCGCGCAGCGGCACCACGTCGGCGAAATCGGCGCCCCAGGCCAGGGTGATGTAGCGGTCGTCGGCCAATTGGTCATTGGTCGGGTCGAACTCCACCCAGCCGTGGCAGGGGGAGTAGGCCGCCACCCAGGCATGGGTGGCGTCCACGCCCATCAGGCGGGGCTGGCCGGGCGGCGGGTCGGTCAGCAGGTAGCCCGACATGTAGCGGGCCGGCAGGCCGTGGCCGCGCAGGCAGGCCAGCATCAGGTGGGCGAAATCCTGGCACACGCCACTGCGCTGGTGCAGCACTTCGTCGACGGAGGTGCTCACCGTGGTGGTCTCCGGGTTGAATTGGAAGTCGTTGTGAATGCGGTGCGTCAAGTCGGTCAGGGCCTCCAGCCAATCGCGGCCGGGCGACAGCGAGGGCAAGGCGTACGCGTATGCGGCCTCGGACAGCGGCAGCAGCGAAGTGTTTTCGGCCATCTGCGCCGGATGCAGGTCGACCGCGCCCCCGCG
>CBJNAE010000394.1:0-3565 GCA_966433995.1 uncultured Ideonella sp.
TCCAGCTCCCAGCCCGGCCCCTGCTCCCAGTGGATGGACTCGGATTGCTGGCGAAGGCCAGTCGTTCTCGTTCACTGGAACCCAAACGGTTCGCTACGGCGCAGGCAGCAGCTGGATTCAAAAATCCGTGAACGGCAGCGGCCAATGCACCAATGCCTTCTTCGGCGACGACCCGATCTACATGACGGTCAAGTCCTGCGAGGTGCAGACCACGGCGGCACCAGCACCAGCACCAGCACCAGCACCAGGCAACTTGACCCTTCAGTTGAAAAGCACCGCGGGGGGCTCGACCCTGCCCTTCACGGTGGGCCAGGCTTTCCAGCAAGGCCACGTGCCGAACGGGGCAACGATTGTGTCTCCCGAGGTGCCGGAGATGCAGGTGGTGGTGAAGAATCGCTGGCCCGACGGAAGCGCCAAATTCGCGATCGTCTCGGGTCGCGCGGACCTGGGCGCCGACACCTGGCGCACCGTCAGGTTCAACGTGACCAGTGCCCCGGCCGATGCCCCGCCGCTGTCCACCTCGGCCCTTTCAGGCGCCACGGCGTCGATTCAATTCGCCAGCTTCGGCACGGCGGGATGGGGGGCTTCCGATTGGAGTTCCCCGGCCCAGACCCTGGTGAGCGGCCCGCAGATGAGCGCCTGGACCTATCGCAAACCCATCGGCAGTGACGCCCACCTCGTGGCGTGGCTGGAAGTGCGCGCCTACAAGGGCGGGCGCATCGAATTCCTGCCTTGGCTCGAAAACGGCTACCTCAATGTGGCCAATCCCACCGCCAAAGCCGGCACCGCCAGTTTCACCCTCAATGGCTCCCAACGCTTCAGCCAATCCCTGAACCTGCTGAACCACCAGCGTGCGTTGTTGGCATCCGGCAACGTGCTGACCTACTGGGTCGGCGGCAATCCGCAAGTGACCCCGCGCCACGACACGGCCTATCTCATGGCCACCAAGCTGGTGCCCAATTACCGCGGCGTCACCGCGGCCGGCAGCGATCTGTTCTCTCGATTGCCCACCAGCTACACGCCGCTGGCCCGTGCCTCTTATCCCGAAAGCATGGGGTCGCCGGGCTATGACCCGTCCATCGGCCTGCTGCCGGAATGGGACGCGGCCTACCTCACCTCGGGCGGGGACACCCGCGCCTGGACGGGCATCATGATCAGCGCCTACGCCGCCGGCCGCTACGGCATCCACTACCGCGACGAGAAGACCCACCGCCCGCTGGCTTTCGCGAGCTACCCCAACCTGGTGATGAGCGACGGCTCCGGCGTTTCGGGCATCGGCGCGTCCAGCACGGGCCGCTACACCCCTGCCACCAGCGGCACCACCCCGCCGACCTATGGATCGGCCCACCATCCCTCCATGGGCTACATGGCCTATCTGTTGTCGGGACGGAATTATTTTCTTGAGGAAACCCAGTTACTGGCCACGGCCAATTTCCTCAAACAGAGCGACACCACCCGTAAGTTCGCTGGCGGCGTCTTCGAGAGTTCTTCGGGGTCGAACATTCCGCGTGGCGCGGCCTGGGCCACCCGCACGCTGATGCAGGCCGCCGCGCTCACGCCCGACGGCGATGCCCTGCGGACGCAGTTCGTCAACAGTTTGGATGCCAACATCGACCACTACCACGGCAAATACATCGCTCAAGCCAACAACCCCTTGGGTCTGGTCG
Source organism: uncultured Ideonella sp. (assembly GCA_966433995.1). Lineage (GTDB taxonomy): Bacteria > Pseudomonadota > Gammaproteobacteria > Burkholderiales > Burkholderiaceae_C > JANPCX01. The sequence goes on from CBJNAE010000394.1 coordinate 1,668, forward strand.
AGCCCTACGACCACTACGACGGAACCTCGGGCGCCTGGCGCTCGGCGCCCTGGATGGATGATTTCTTCACGGCCACCTACGGCTGGCTCAAGGATCTGCAGGTCGCCGGCAGCGCGGCGCAACCCAAGCTGGACGCTTTTCTCGCCTGGAAGTACCGCTCCGTCGTGGGGCGGTTGGGTGGCAGCGCGTCGGACAATGCGATCGCCTACCCCTATGCGGCGGAGTACACCGTGTATTACGCGCCTACCAATTCAGCCAACTGGGTCACCGGCACCGGCCCGTGGTACGCGAACTGGGGTGAAGTTGCCACGGCGATGGGTCTGTCGCGTGCCGCGGCTGTTGGCGCTGCGCTCGACAGCGGCTATCCCACTGAGCCCACCGGTCGTTGGGGCAATCTGATGCCTGCCCTCGCTTATGCGGTGGACCATGGCGCCGCGGGTGCCAGTGCGGCCTGGGATCGCGTGGTGTCCGCATCCAATTTTCCCACCCTGGCGGCCGGGTTCAATAACCAGCCGGTCTGGGGTGTCAAGCCGCGGACTCGCTGAAGTTTGCCTACGGAGCCTCTGCGCCATCGGCAAGCGATTTGTGCAGAGGATCCTTAGCCGTGGTCGCGGTCCGGCGCGCTCAGCCTCTCAGGCCAGATCAACCCTTCCCGGGCGACGGGCAAGAATTCGCGCCGGCAAGGATGCGGCCCCTTGTTCGATCAGCCAGTCCCGGAACCTCTCCAGGCCCGGATGGGGTTCCGCGTCGCGGTTCACCACCCAGTAGTAGCTGCCTGAGGGAACGGGGTCGGCCGGGAAGGGGGTCACCAGTTCTCCCCGTTTCAATAGTTGTTCGACCAGCACGGAACGGCCCAGCGCCACGCCGTGGCCGTCTTTGGCGGCCTGGATCAATTGGTCATAGCGGTTGAAGCGCAGGGCGCGGTTCGCGTGGCCTTCGCGCAGACCGGCCGTTTGCAGCCAAGGACCCCACTGGTACCAGGGGAAAGCCGCGCTGTACCCATCGATGTGCAGCAAAGTGTGGTGCGGCAGATCATCGGGCGTGCGGACGGGCCGTCCCGCCAGCCGGGGGCTGCACACCGGGAACACCGCTTCGTCAAACAACACTTTCGCGCCGGCCGGCAAGGAGCCCGGCTGGGCATACCGGATGGCCAAGTCCAGTTGATGCTGCCTGAGACGCGGTGCCTCGCTGGTGGCGCTGACGCGGATGTCGACGTCGGGGTGGCGCAGGCGGAAGTCCGTCAGCTTCGGGACCAGCCACATCGATGCGAACGAGATGGTCGTGGCAATGCCCAGTTGCTGTGGCGCCTTCATGTGCTTCATCGACGAGACCGCTTCTTCCAGCCGTTCGAGCAGCTTGTCCACGGTCCGCTGCAGGTGGTGCCCCTGCTCGGTCAGTTGCAGGCTGCGGGTGCCCCGCGTGTAGAGGGCGACGCCGAGGCTTTCCTCTAGCGACTTGATCTGCCGGCTCACCGCGGAAGGCGTCAGGAACAGCTCTTCGGCGGCCCTGGTGAAACTCAAGTGGCGGGCACTGGCCTCGAAAGTCCGAAGCAGGTCGATCGACGGCATGGACTGCAGGCGCATGCGGATTCCCTCGGTTCAGCCCAGGCCCGCCAGGCGCCTTCCGCTGTGTTTCTCATATTTTTCCCCTGAGTTTGGATGGCGGCGGGGGCCGCGGTCGCGGCGGCGCAAGATCATCCGGCAAGCGGCTGTCGGCCAGCTGTCAGCCGCGACCTGTTGGCCGGCGCTGCCGCGCGGGTGGCCGCCCCGAAGCACGACGGACTCCTAAAATGACTGGCCCATCCCGTCGTCGCCCCATGCCGCTGAACCGAACATTTTCCGAACTCCCCGCCGAATGCGACGTGCTCGTCGTCGGCGCGGGCCCCGCCGGCAGCGCGG
>CBJNAE010000395.1:0-3533 GCA_966433995.1 uncultured Ideonella sp.
CGCTGAGCACGGGCCGGTCGCTGGACGTGCAGTTGTCGGTGCTGAAGCCGGCGCCGGGCCGGGCACAGGGCAGCTACGGGCCGGTCTACGTGCTGCTGATCGACCCCGACACCGACGAGGTGCTGGACACGGTGCAGGCCCAACCCTCGGCGGGCGGCTACGCCTGGTCGAAGGCGGGCTTCACCCGCAGCCGGGTCGCCATCCTGGCGGGCAGCGACCTGGACAACGACGACTACATCTGCGTGCGCGGCGAACCTTGCGGCGGCTATCCGGTGCTGCAGCGGGGCGGTGGGCTGCAGGCTGTCGAGATCGCCGGCGGCCGCAACGACCTGGACTTCCAGGTCTCCCCCACCGCCGGCATTTCCGCCAAGGGCGCCGGCGGGGCACGGGCCGATGCCGGCTGGCGGCGCCTGTCGCCGCCCAGGCCCGCGGCGACGGGCCCATGACCGCGGGGCTTTGGCGTTTGCGTGCCCGCGAGTTCGCCATCGCCTGCACCTTGTTGTGCGCGGCCGGCAGCCCCCTGCTGGGCCTGGGGCTGGGACTGGCGTCCGGCGCGGCGGCTGCCGGTGGACCGCCGCCCTGGCTGGCACTGCAAAAGTGGCTCGCGCACTGCCCGATCGCCGGGACGGGCGACCGCGCCTTGCTCATCGACACCGCGGCGCAGTGACGGGCCGAAGTTCCGGCCGGTGAACAGGAAGCGCTGGGCCGGGTAGGCGGCCCGCGGGCGGGCGGCGCCCCTTGTGATTCAGTCCGGCACCAGTCCGAGGGATGCGGGGTCCCCCCTGCCCACCCGCAGCAGCTGGGGCGCCTCGCCGGTGAGGTCGACGATGGTGGTCGCCTGCATCGGGCAGGCGCCCGCGTCGACCACGGCCTGGATCTGCTTTTGCAGGCGCTCGCGGATTTCCTGCGGGTCGTTCATCGGCTCGTCGTCGCCGGGCGCGATCAAGGTGGTGGCCAGCAGCGGCTGGCCCAGCAGAGCCAGCAGCTCCTGCGTGACCCTGTGCCCGGGCACCCGCAGGCCGATGGTGCGGCGCGACGGGTGCGACAGCCGCCGGGGCGTTTCCTTGGTCGCTTCCAGGATGAAGGTGAACGGGCCGGGCGTGCCGAGCTTCATCAGCCGGAATTGCGCGTTGTCCACGCGCGCGTAGCTGGCCAGCTCGCTCAGGTCGCGGCAGAGCAGCGTCAGGTGGTGCTTGTCATCGACGCCGCGGATGCGCCGCAGCGACTCGGCCGCGGCCTTGTCGTCCAGGTGGCAGACCAGGGCATAGCTGCTGTCGGTGGGGATGGCCGCGACGCCGCCGCCGTGCAGGGTCTGCACTGCCTGCTTGAGCAGGCGCAACTGCGGGTTGTCGGGGTGGACTTCGAAGTATTGGGACATGGCGGGGCGCCCGGCGTCAGGGCCGGTGGATGCGGCCTTCCAGCAGCGACCAAACCGGCGTCAGCCGGCCCGGCAGCTCGGGCAGGCTACCCAGGTCGACGCGGCTTTCGTCGGGGCTGTGGAAGTCGCTGCCGCGCGAGGCGGCGAGGTTGAATTCGAGTGCCATGTCGGCGTATTTCACGTACTCGGGCGGGCTGTGGCTGCCGGTGACGACCTCGACGCCGCGGCCGCCGTGCTCGATGAATTCCGTGAACAGGGCGTATTCCTCGGTGGGGGTGAACTTGTAGCGCGCCGGGTGGGCGATCACGGCTTCGCCCCCGGCCTGCCGTATCCACGCCACCGCGTTGCCCAGCGTCGCCCAGCGGTGCGGCACGAAGCCGGGCTTGCCTTCGGTGAGGAAGCGGCGGAAGACGTCGTTGGTGTCCTCGCAGGCGCCGCTCTCGACGAGGAAGCGCGCGAAATGCGTGCGCGAGATCAGGTCGGGGTTGCCCACGAACTTCAGCGCCCCTTCCAGCGCGCCGCGGATGCCCACCGCGGCCAGGCCGTCCGCCATCTCGCGGGCGCGTTCGAGGCGCCCGCCGCGCGTGGCGGCAAGGCCGGCGTTGAGCGCCGCGTCGTCGGGATCCATGCCGAGCCCGACGATGTGCACCGTCACGCCGATGAAAGTGACCGAGATCTCGACGCCGGTGACGTAGGGCATGCCCAGCGCGAGCGACGCCGCGCGCGCCCGGTGCTGGCCGCCGAGTTCGTCGTGGTCGGTCAACGCCCAGAGCTGCACGCCGTTGGCGCGCGCGCGCGCGGCCAGGTCTTCGGGCGCCAGAGTCCCGTCGGAGACGACGGAGTGACAGTGGAGGTCGGCGTTGAGCCAGGTGTCGGGGAGGAGGTTCACCCGTGGATTGTAGGGAGCCGGTCCGGCGCCCCGGCCCCGCCCGCGCGATTGGCCGACTGGCGGCCGTGGGCATGGCGGCGGAATGTGCGAGAGGCTGTCCCGATCCCGACAAACGGGCCTGCTCGCGGCCCAGGCGGTTGGATCGCCAGGCCAGCCCGTGCCCGGACGGATCCTAAAATTCGTGAAAAATTTTTATTACCAGGGAGGAAGCTAATGCAGTTCAAGAAACATGCAGCCGGATGGCTGTCGGCCGTTCTTTTCGTCGCCGCGTCCCCTGCGGCGCATGCGATCCTGACGTCGGGCAACGGCACGCCACTGCCCATGACGCCTGGCGTGCTGGGCGGCGCGCTCGACGGGGTCGGCCGAATCTCGTTCACCGGCGGCGGCTATTGCAGCGCCAACCTGCTGAGCGGCGGGCAGTACGCGCTCACCGCGGCGCACTGCATCGGCGGCACGATCTCCGAGGTCAGTTTCCAGGGCGGTGCGGTCACCAGGCAGGTTTCCCAGGCTTTCGTCAACCCCGGTTTCAGTACCGGCTTCATGGGCACCCTGGCTTACGGCGCCGACGTCGCCTTGCTCAAACTCGACCAGCCCATCGTCAACATCCAGGGCTACGAGCTCATCGATTCCGACGTCACGGGCGGCACCGTGCTGATGGCCGGCTACGGCCGCACCGGCAACGGCGCCACCGGCTGGAACGACCCCAACCTCCAGGGCCTGGGCCACTACGGCTACAACAAGTTCGACGTTTCCATCTCGTCCCGCCGCGGGTCGCCCCTGAACGGCAGCCTCTACGGCTTCGATTTCGACAACGGCCTGCTCAACCAGGACACCCTTTGTTTCCTGTGGGGCGTCTGCGACCTCGGCCTGGGCCTGGACGAATCGTCGGTCGCTTTCGGAGATTCCGGCGGCGGCAGCTTCGTCTGGGACGGCACCCAATGGCGGCTGGCCGGCGTGCATTCCCATGCGGATGAATACATGTCCCAGGCCTGCGGCTTCGACCCCGCTCAAGTCTGCGGCGATGTCAACGGCCTGATCTACGACTCCAGCTTCGGCGAGGTTTTCTGGGACGTGAACGTGTTGTCCCACAGCGCCTGGATCGACGCGATCGTGTCCGGCCTGCGGGTGCCGGAACCGGGCACCGGCCTGCTGCTCGCCATGGGCATGGCCGGCGTCATGCTGGGGTCGCGCCGGCGCCCCCGCCGGCCCTCCTGAGCCCCGCGCCGCGGGCTTTGCCGCGGCTGGCTACTGCAAGCAATCGCAGCT
>CBJNAE010000396.1:0-3524 GCA_966433995.1 uncultured Ideonella sp.
CAGGGCCGGGCGACGAACGCCGGTTATTTCCCGCGCATCGCCGGCAAGCCGGCGGGCTACATCTACAACCAGCTGCAGAACTTCAAGGCCCGGCGGCGCAGCAACGAGGCGATGAACCACCTGGTGCGCCACCTGTCCGACGACTACCTGCGCGAGATCGCGAAATATTTCTCGGAGCTGGACCTGCCATACCCGCCCGCCCCGGCGGACCCCTTGCCCGCGGACCTGCGCCGCCAGGCCGAGGTGCTGGTCTTCAAAGGCGATCCCGCCCGGCAGCTGCCCGCCTGCGTGGTCTGCCACGGCCCGCAGATGGCGGGCAAGCTGCCGGCGATGCCGGGGCTGCTCACGCTGCCCTCCGACTACCTCGTCGGCCAGCTCGGCGCCTGGCGCACCGGCCAGCGCCGGGCGATGGCGCCGGATTGCATGGCCGAAGTGGCCCGCAAGCTCACGCCCGAGGAAGTGGGCGCGGTGTCGCGCTGGCTGTCGGCACAGACCTTGCCCACCGGGACCAAGCCGGCGGCTTCGTCGTCGGCCCAGCAGCAGCCACTACCGATGCGCTGCGGGAGCGACCTGCAATGAACGCGGCCGTCCGCCGCTGGCCGCGCCGCCTCGCCGCATTCGCCGCGGGCGTGGTGGCACTCGCGGCCGCCATCGCCTGGCTGAACGTGTGGGACGAAGCGCCGCTGCCCGAGGGAGACGCGCCCTTGGCGGCCTCCCAGGTATCCAAGGACCTGGCCGACCGCGGCGCCTACCTGGCCCGCGCCGGCAACTGCGTGGGATGCCACACCGCGCCCGGCGGCGAGCCCTTCGCAGGCGGCGCTGCGGTGGAGACACCCTTCGGCGACGTCTACGCGCCCAATATCACGCCCGATGCCCGGACCGGCCTGGGCGACTGGACTGCCGCCGAGTTCTGGCGCGCGATGCACCACGGCCGCTCGAAGGACGGCCGCTTGCTCTACCCCGCCTTCCCCTACCCGAGCTTCACCCGCGTCACGCGCGAAGACTCGGACGCGATCTACGCCTACCTGCGCACGCTGCAGCCCGTGGAGCGCGCCAACCGGCCCCATGCATTGCCTTTCCCCTACGACACCCAGGTGGCGTTGGCGGTGTGGCGCGCGCTGTTCTTCAAGCCCGAGGCTTTCGTGGCCGACCCGGCGCGGGACGCGTCATGGAACCGCGGCCAGTACCTGGTCCAGGGCCTGGGCCACTGCGCGGCCTGCCATTCCGGCCGCAACGTCCTCGGCGCGACTGGCCTGAACGCGGAATTCGCCGGCGGCCTGATGCCGGACGGCGCCTGGTACGCGCCGTCGCTGGCCACGCCGAAGGAAGCCGGCCTGCAGGGATGGCCGCTCGATGAAGCGGTCCGCCTGTTGAAGGACGGCGTGTCGGCCCACGCCTCGGTGGCCGGGCCGATGGCCGAGGTGGTCCACAGCAGCACCCAGCACCTGAGCCGGGAAGACATCGAAAGCATGGCCCGCTTCCTGGCCGCCATCCCGGTGCGGGAGGAGGGCAAGAAACCCGCCTTCGAAGCCGCGCCGGCGGAACAGCTCGCCCGAGGTGCCCAGGTCTACGAAAAGCACTGCGCCGCCTGTCATGGCGGCGACGGCCGCGGCGTCGCGGGCATCTACCCGGCGCTGGCCGGCAACCGGGCGGTGCTGTTGGCGTCTGCGAACAACCTGGTGCAGGTGCTGCGCCACGGCGGCTTCGCGCCGTCCACCGCGGGAAACCCGCGGCCCTTCGGCATGCCCCCCTTCGCCCAGTCACTGAACAACGACGACATTGCCGCGGTGGCCACCTTCATCCGCCAGTCTTGGGGCAACACCGCGGCGGCGGTGTCGCCGCTGGAAGTGCTGCGGGTGCAGTGACGAAGGCGTGCCAGCCGCTCAACGCGGCTTGGCGGCGGCGGCCGCCGACTCGGCGCGCAGGCGGTCTTCTTGGGCACGCAGCTCAGGCGTGAGTTCGGCGCCGAAGTCCTCCGCTTCGAACACCTGGCGGATCTCGATCTCCGAGTCGCTTTCCATCGGATTGGGGCAGCGCTTGACCCATTCCACTGCCTCCTCCATCGACTTCACGTTCCACAGCCAGAAGCCGGCGACCAGCTCTTTCGTCTCGGTGAAGGGGCCGTCGACGACCTCGCGCCGCGCGCCCGAGAAGCGCACACGCTTGCCCTTGCGGCTGGGGTGCAGGCCTTCGCCGGCCTGCATTACCCCGGCCTTGACGAGTTCTTCGTTGAAATTGCCCATTGCCGCCAGCATCTCGGTGCTGGGCATTTTTCCTTCTTCCGATTCGCGGGTCGCTTTGACCATGACCATCACGCGCATGTCTGTTCTCCTTCAAGGGGTTGGGATTGTTGTCGCGGGGCCTTGCAAGGCGGCCCTCAGAACCACGACGAACCCGTTGTGCCGGAATCGACAAGAGGGGATCGCGGCCAGACCAAACTCAAATCCTTTCCGCTTTCCGTGAAGTCCTGGTCCATCCACCACCGTTCGGGCTGAGCCCTTCGACAAGCCTGTCCTGAGCTTGTCGAAGGGCTCAGCCCGAACGGTTGGGGGCGGTTGCCAATTCACTGCCCGAGGAGGACAATACGCCCTTCGTTCCGCCGCCCCAATCGACCGCCGGAATCTCCATGATGAAACCACAGTCCCCAATCAAGTCCACCGCTTCCCACCGGGTCGGCCACCGCGCCGCATCCCTGGGTGAGCGCTTGACTTTCATTTCGTAGACACGCCTTTCGATCCGTCATCGGAAGGCATCGAGGCCTTCCGGCGACTGGCAACCCAAGCAGCCCCGGCAGGTCCATCCCTCCGGGGTTTTGTTTTTGGGGCCCACGCCATGTCCGCCACCCGCACCTACGACAAGTTGATCGCCACGATTCAAGCCGGCCAAGGCGCGTCGGCTGTGAACTTGCGCGCGCGTTTTGGCGTCACCGGGCCGTTGTCCACGGCCCCCAATGCGCAAGCCAGGAACGGCTGCCCACCCTGAGTGCGAATCTCGCCGGGTTGGGCGGCCACTCAACCTCAGGCATCGGCGGCCCGGTGCGGCCGCCAGAAAGATTCGTATGAACACCAGCAACAACTTCCGGCCGATCCGCAACATCGGCGTCATCGCCCACGTCGACGCGGGCAAGACCACGACCACCGAGCGCATCCTGTTCTACACCGGCAAGAGCCACCGCATCGGCGAGGTCCACCAGGGCGCCGCCACGATGGATTTCGACGAGCAGGAAAAGCGCCGCGGCATCACGATCAGCAGCGCCGCGACCACCGTCTTCTGGCGGGGCACGCAGCTCAACCTGATCGACACGCCCGGGCACATCGACTTCAACATCGAGGTGAACCGCTCGCTGCGCGTGCTCGACGGCGCCGTCGTCGTCTTCGACGGCGTGGCCGGCGTGGAGCCGCAGACCGAGACCAACTGGCGGCTGGCCGACCAGTACGGCGTGCCGCGCATCGCCTTCGTGAACAAGCTCGACCGCGTCGGCGCCGACTTCCCCCGGGTGGTCGCGATGATGCGCGAGCGCCTGG
>CBJNAE010000397.1:0-3519 GCA_966433995.1 uncultured Ideonella sp.
GGCGCGATGGGCTACAAGTTCCAGTTCATCACGCTGGCCGGCTTCCACAGCCTGAACTACTCGATGTTCAACCTGGCCTACGGTTATGCGCGCAACAACATGAGCGCCTTCGTCGAGCTGCAGGAGGCCGAGTTCGCCGCCGCCGAGAAGGGCTTCACCGCGGTGAAGCACCAGCGCGAGGTCGGCACCGGCTACTTCGACGCGGTGACCACCACGATCGAGCGCGAGGCTTCCACCGCGGCGCTCAAGGGTTCCACCGAGGACGAGCAGTTCTTCGACAAGAAGCACGCTTGACCCGACGGCGGCCGAGCGCAGGCCGCCCCGCATCGAGGACTCCCTGGCCCACGGCGGACACGCCGTGGGCTTTTTGCGTCTCCCCGGCAGGCGGCGCGGCTGGGGCCCCTTATGCTGCGCACCCCAAGAATCGACGACGGCCGCGCACGATGAGCACAGACCTTCTCAGCCCGCGGATGGCGGGCCTGCTGGAAAGAATCCGCCGGGCGCAGCGCACGCCCTACCACGCGATGCCGGTGCAGGAAGCTCGCCGCGCCTACGAAGCCGGCGCCGAGGTGCTGGACCTGCCGCGGGCCGCGCTGGCTCGGGTGGAAGACCTCCGGGTGCCGGGCGGCGATGGCGCGTCCCTGTCCGCGAGGCTTTATGCGGCATCGGATGAGAAGCTGCCGGCGATGCTCTACCTGCACGGCGGCGGCTTCACCGTCGGCGGCCTGGAAACCCACGACAGCCTGTGCCGCCGGCTCGCCCTGCGCAGCGGCGCCGCGGTGCTGGCGCTGGACTACCGGCTGGCACCCGAGCACCGTTTCCCCGCGGCGTTCGACGACGCCTGGGCGGCGCTGCATTGGCTCTCGGCACGCGGCGCGGTCGAACTGGGGCTGGACCCCGTCCGCCTGGCGGTGGGCGGCGACAGCGCCGGCGGCACCCTGGCCGCGGCGGCGGCGATCCAGGCCGCGCGCTCCGGGTTGAAGTTGCGGTCGCAATTGCTCATCACGCCCGGCACGACCGCCCACGCCGACACGCCTTCACACCGGCGTTTCGCCGAAGGTTTCCTGCTCGACGCCGCCACCATCGCCTGGTTCTTCGACCACTACATCGATGCGGCCCAGCGCCGCGACTGGCGCTTCGCGCCGTTGGAAGCGGACGACCTGGAGGGTGTGGCGCCCGCCGTCGTGCTGCTGGCCGAATGCGACCCGCTGGTGGACGAAGGCCTGGCCTATGCCGACAAATTGCGCCTCGCCGCGGTGCCGGTCGAGCTGGAGCTGGTGCGCGGGGTCACGCACGATTTCGTCAAGATGGGCCGGGCCTTGCCGGAAGCGGTGGCGGCCCAGGAATGGATCGGGCGTTCGCTGAATGAAGCGCTGGCGCCGGCGCGGCCGTCCTGAAGCGCCGAGCGGGCCGGCTCAACCTCGTGGGCGGCCGGCCGATGACGGCTTGAGCAGGCTGCGCACGCGCGTGCGCTTGGCTGGCTGCGCTAGCGGCAGGCCGACCACCCCATAGGTCGACGGCTGGGCCTCGGCTTGCGTTTCCGAAACGTCGCCGGCCTGCACCTCGGGGTCGGCTCCGCCAGCGTCCAGTTCATAGCGGGGCGGCCAATGCGTCAGTTGCGAACGCCGCAGCAAGGCCATGCCGCCGGCCGCCGTGAAGGTGCGCTCGAACACATGGGTGACGGTCTGGCGCTTCAGCCTTTCGCTGATGACCAAGGTGGAGCAGCGCGTGCCGTACAGGCCGTCGGGCGTGCGGATGAAGGCGGCGGACAGCTGTTTCTCCAGATCTCGCGGCACGCCGGTCGAGGGCAGCGACTCGTCAGCCGCCTCGGTGCGGTCGGCCAGCGCGGAGAACAACAGCAAAGCCAGCTCGTCGACATCGGCGGCCGCGCCGAGGGCCGCGGACAGGCGGGCCTTGAGCGTCTCCACTTTCGGCCAGGGCGTGTCCAGGCTGGCGTTGGACAACCCGTAGATGCCTTTCTCCAGGCGCTGGGGCAAGCCTTGCACGCTGTTGACCCAGAAGCATTCGCCTACGCGGAAATCGGCCGCCACCAGGTTGAAGCCGTTGTGGCCGCTCATGGCCACGCGCGCCCAGAAGCGGTCGGACCGCTCCCGAGCGGCCAGCCACTGCGGCACGATGAGGCCGCGGGAAGGCGCCGCGGGGTCGAAGCGCGCGGGGTCGCGCACGTTCGTCAGCATCGCCAGGCGCCCCTGGGCGGTCAGGCCCATCCAGGTGCCGCCGGCGGCCTGGTCACGTCCGCCGAGGATGGGGTGGCCCGCGCCTTCGGGTGTCCACCAGGCCAGGCGCGCCGCCGGGCGCGCGAAGAATTCGTCGCGGTTGGCGGCGACCACCAGGGGGAAGCGCCGGTGCGCATCCAGGGCCAGGGCGAGCAGGCACATGTCGGAGCGGCCGGTCAGGCGGGGCAGGGCAGGAAGACTTCGATGTGGCGCTCGCCGATGCCCAGCGGCGCCAGTCGCGACCGGGCGGCTTCGGCGATCGATGCTTGCATCGACGCGGTGACGCCGTCGGCCTGCGTGGAGGCGTAGGTTTCCATCCAGGTGTGCTGGCCGTCCTTCGCATCGGGGCGGCGCAGGCACCGCGCTTGCAGCCCGGGCCAGTCCTGGCACAGCGCGCGCTGCATTGCCGGCAGTTCCCGCGTCAGGCGAGCCTCGTTGGCGGCGGGCGCGCGGAAGTAGATGAAGAGTTCACGCATGGCCGAAGTGGCGATGGAAGGCTAGGGGCGGTCGGATTGCTCTGGCGCCCGATCCAGGGCTCGCCGGCGCGTTCAGGTGGCGGCGGCCGGCGCTTCGACCGGCACCTCGTACGGCATCGGCAGTTCGGCCAGCACCGGGCCTTGCGCCGAACCCAAACGCAAATCGCCTGATTCGCGCGCGGCGAGTTTCACTTCCGCCAGCAGCACCTGGCCCGGTCCCCCAGGCCGTGGCGCGCTGTTGACGACCATCCCGGCGGGCTGCCCGGGGTCGCCGCTGTGGAAGACCTCGTCGCCCGCCGCGGCGGGCGAAGCCGTATGGAACAGGAACATGCGCCGCTTGGCCGTGCCCCGGTATTGGCTGCGCGCCACGACCTCCTGGCCGGGGTAGCAGCCTTTCTGGAAGTTCACGCCGCCGATCAATTCGTAGTTCAGCATCTGCGGCACAAAGCGGTCGGCGGTGGCCGCTTCGATGACGGGCAAGGCGCTGTGGACTTCCAGCGCGCGCCAGGCGTCCAGGCCCAAAGGGGATTCGGTGCCCTTCGGTGGCGCATCGCCCGGCCCCGTGCCGATCCACATCGCACGAGGCTGGGCCAGCGCGTCGGGCAGGCGCAGCAACGTGGCCGTGGCCTCAATGCCCGGGAAATGTCCGGTGGATGCCCTGGCCTGCCATGGCGCCAGCCCTTCCGCAGCCGCCGCGGCGGCCGGGCCCATCAAGCCCCAGAGCGGCCGTTCGGAGGTGGCGTCGCTGAGCTTGCACTTGGCGCGCAGCACGAACATCGACAGGCGCTTGACGGTGGCCGCGAGCA
>CBJNAE010000398.1:0-3490 GCA_966433995.1 uncultured Ideonella sp.
AGGAAGCCAAAGCTGTAAAGAAAGCAACGACCTCCAAAAAGCCTGGCTGAGTTGCCGGATGTAAACGGCCTCTCAAAACCCCGCGCGGATCGCACCGCACCCCATCACGTCGTCCATCCACCCTGCCTCCGCTTATCCCGATTTGGGTTTGTATCCCAACTCAGGTTTTCATGCAAGGGAGCCAACCAGCCCTCCCCCGCAGTTGAAAACCCTCCACTCCGCCCGCGGCTTCGAACTGAGGCAACGCCTTCGCGCCGCCCGCGAACAGGCCGGCATCACCCAAAACGACCTGGCCGCCAAACTCGACAAGCCGCAGTCCTTCGTCAGCAAGTACGAGACGGGGGAGCGGCGGCTGGACGTGATCGAGTTCGTGGATGTCTGCCAGGCGTTGGAGGTGGATGCGGCTGGGTTCTTGAGTGGGTTGGGTGGGCGAATGGAAGGTGGCAGTGCCCGGAAGGGCTCGGGTCGTAAAACCTACTGACCGAGAAGTTTTGCCGCATGCCCTGCGTCGATGCGGGACGCATAACAATGCTGTGGCTGATGTTTCCGGAATCTGAGTTTGCGCCCGTCCCAGCCACCCCGCGCCGAACGCCGGCCGAGCGGGATATCCGAAGCGCGACCGCCCCCATTGAAAGAGAAGACATGCCCCTGACCCAGTCCCTGGACATCCGCCCCGCACAACCCGCCGACGTGCCGGCCATCCTGGCCATGATTCACGAGATGGCGGAGTACGAACGCCTGACCCACCTGCTCGACGCCTGCGCCGAGCGCCTGGCGGACGACCTCTTCGGCGAACGCCCCGCGGTCGAAGGTCTCATCGCCGAGTTTCAGGGCCAGGCCATCGGCTATGCGCTGTTCTTCCACAACTACTCCACCTTCCTGACGCGCAGGGGCCTTTACCTGGAAGACCTCTATGTGAAGGCCGACGCCCGCGGGCACGGCGCGGGCAAGGCGCTGATGACGCACCTGGCGCGGCTGGCCCACGAGCGCGGCTGCGGGCGGTTCGAGTGGAGCGTGCTGGACTGGAACGAGCCGGCCATCCGCTTCTACGAAAGCCTCGGCGCCACCGTGATGCCGGACTGGCGGGTGTGCCGGGTGACGGGGGACGCGCTGGCGCGGCTGGGCGGCGGCGTCTCGGCCGCGTGAGCGTCAATCGTCCGCCACCGGCGATTGAACCAACCGGATCAAACTCCCGTCCAGGTCGATCAACGCCCCCACCTTGCCGCCCCACGCTTGCGGCACCGGGCGATGAAGGCGGGGCCAACCCTGGCCGGTTTCGGGGATGCCGGCATCGACGGCGGCATGGAAGAAGGCGTCCACATCGCCCAGCCGGAAGCAGCAGCTGAACCAGCTCGTCGCGGGGTCGAGCTGGGGGTGGGGGAAGAACTCCAGCACCATGCCCCCTTTCTTCAGGATCATCCAACCCGCGTCGCGCCAGGTTTGTTCAAAGCCGAGTTTTCGGTAGAACTGGCCGGTGGCGTCGAAGTTGCGCGACGGCAGGTTGGGGGTGGCGGTGTCGTTCATGGCGCAATGGCGGTTGGTTCGGGTTCGTGGGCCGCATCCCGCGGCGCAGCGGGCAAGCGGCCCGCTGAGGGGACGGAGGTTTTGGTCCAGATCGTCGCATGGCGCCCGTCGCTGGGCAAAGCCGTGCAGTCGGATCGAGCGGCGCCGCGGGGCCGGGTTCTGGAGGCTCGGGGCGGGAAGCGAAATTGCCCTGGGGGGACGGTACTTTCCACCCAATGCCATGAGCGCGCCATGCCAGCAGCCACTTGCGAATCCATCCTCGAACAAGCCAACGCCGCCATCGCCCGGGGCGACCACGAAGGCTTCCTGCGGCATTGCACCGAAGACACCGAATGGGTCTTCCTCGGCAAGCAGACGCTCAAAGGCAAGGAGGCCGTGCGGCGATGGATGGCCACCGCCTACCAGGCGCCGCCGCGTTTCGACATCCACCGGCTCGTCGCCGAAGGCGATGTCGTGACGGCGATCGGCGAGATCACCTTGGTGAACCGCGAAGGCCGGGCGGTACCGCACGCCTATTGCGATGTCTGGCGGTTCCGCGACGGCCAGCTGGCGCAGTTGCACGCTTTCGTCATCGAGGCCCGGCTGGCTGAAGGGGCGTTCGGGCCCGCCCGGAGGACTGCGGGATGAAAGCCGGTGCCGTGCGCATCGGCACGGCCGGCTGGGGCATTCCCCGGGCTTTGGCGGAGCGCTTTCCGGGCGACGGCAGCCACCTGACGCGTCATGCGCGGGTGCTGGGTTGCGCCGAGATCAACACCTCGTTCTACCGGAGCCACCGACCCGAGGTCTATGCGCGCTGGGCGGCGCAGACGCCGGCGGGGTTCCGCTTCGCGGTGAAGCTGCCGCGCGCGATCACGCATGAGCGGCGGCTGCGCGCGTCGCGGCCGCTGTTGACGCGTTTCCTGGAGGAAGCCTCGGGGCTGGGCGACCGGCTGGGCGTGCTGCTCGTCCAATTGCCGCCGTCGCTGCCGTTCGAGGCCCGGCCTGTGCGCACCTTCTTCGGCCTGCTCGCGGGTTTGTTCGACGGCGCGGTGGTGTGCGAGCCGCGCCATGCCAGCTGGTCCGAGCCGGCGGCCGACCGCCTGCTGGCGAAACTGCGCGTCGGTCGCGTCGCGGCCGATCCGGCGCGCTGGCCGGCGGCCGCCGTGCCCGGCGGCTGGCTGGGGCCGGCGGGCAACGGCGTCGGCGCCACCGTCTACCACCGCTGGCACGGCTCGCCGCGCATCTACCACTCGGCCTACGGCGACGACTGGCTGCAGGCCCGCGCCGCCGAGCTGCGGCGCTGGCCGGCGGGCACCGACCGCTGGTGCGTCTTCGACAACACCGCGTCCGGAGCGGCGGCGGCGGACGCGCTGAAGCTGCAGGAATGGCTGTGATGGGTTGATCTCGCTGCTTCTTTAAAGTCCTGCCCTGCCCTTGCCGCGCCCTGGAACCGTCCAGGCGCCGGACAACCCCCGAAGCCCCAATCCACCCATGCCGCGATTCAACGCCCACATTCCAGCCACCGCACTGGCCTTTGCGCTTGTCCTGCCGCTCCTGGCTTCATCGCTCGACGCGCGCGGCGCGGGTGGCGAAACCCCCTCCCCGCCAGATCCCGCCCGGCTCCGAGGCATCGTGGACGCCGCCATCCAGCCCCTGATGGCCGAGCACGGCGTGCCTGGCATGGCCGTCGCCGTCGCCATCGACGGGCAGACCCACTTCTTCAACTACGGCGTCGCCTCCCGGGAGCCGGAAAGCCGGGTGAGCGAGGCGACGGTGTTCGAACTGGGCTCGGTCAGCAAGGTCTTCACCGCGACCCTGGCGGCCTACGCGCAGGCGACCGGCAGGCTGTCGCTGGACGACACGCCGGGCCGGCACCTGCCGTGGCTCAAGGGCCATGCGATCGACCGGGCAAGCCTGCTGCACCTGGGCACCTACACCGCGGGCGGGCTGCCGCTGCAGTTCCCGGACGGCGTGACGAACGACCCGG
>CBJNAE010000399.1:0-3477 GCA_966433995.1 uncultured Ideonella sp.
AAGGCCGCGGCCGCGAGGAAGGCGGCGAATTCGGCCCACACCACGTAGCTCTGGATGCGGGTGTGGCCGCGCAGCGTCAGCAGCGTCTGCAGCGGGCTGGACATGATCTGCAGCGTGCTGATCAGCGCGAACAGGGCCACGAAAGGCGCCGCGCCCGCCCAGTTGGCGCCGAGGATGAAGCTGGTCGCGTGCTGCGAGAAGGCGAACATGCCCAGGCCGATCGCCAGCGTCAGCGTGTTCACCGCCGACAGCGTCTTGATGACAGCCAGGTTGGTGCGCCGCTCGTCGGCCTGGATCGACGACAGCACCGGCAGGAAGGCGCGCAGCACGGCGGGGCCGACTTCGCCCGTGGGCAGCTGGCCGAGGTCGGAGCCGACGTTGTAGGTGCCGAATTCCTGTGTGGTGCCGACACGGGCGGCGATCAGCTCGTCGCCCTTGCGCAGCACGAAGCTGGCCATGCCGGCGAACATCAGCCATTTGGTGACCGCCCAGATGTCGGCGATGCGCGAGGTGTTCCAGCGCGGCCGATAGGGGTGCATGGTGTAGCTGCAGAGCAAGCCCAGCAGGTAGCCGCTGGCCACGCCGATGACCAGGGCGCGGTAGTCGCGCAGCAGGTAGCCCGCGGCCACGGTGATCGCCACCGACGCCAGTTTGCAAACCACGGCGATGCGGAATTCGAGCGAGAAGTTCAGCGCCTTGACCGCCAGCGTGATGCCGATGTTGCCCGCCGAGGCCAAGGCCACGCTGGCCGCCAGCACCCAGAGCACCGGCTGCACGCGCGGTTCCTGGAAATAAGTGGCGGCCGGGAAGGATGCGGCCAGCAAAATCAGGCCCACCACGCAGCCTTCCAGCAGCCGCAGCGTCCAGGCGGAGTCGATCTCGTCGCGTTCGAGGTCGCCTTTGCGCAGCAGCGCCGTGGTGGCGCCGCTGTCGAGGAAGGCCTGGATCAGCCCGACGACGAGCATCGCCATCGCGACCACGCCGTAGTCGGCGGGCATCAGCAGCCGCGCCATGACGACGGTGCTGAGGAAGCCGATCGCCTTGACCGACCAGCGCATCGCTACCGCCCAGGCCGCGCCGGCCATCAAGGCCCGTTTCGGGCTGGGCGTGGGTGTCGGCGTGGGGGTGGCCGCGCTCACCGTGCCGCCTTCCCGTTCATGACTTGGCGGGCGAACGACTGGACGGTGTTTCTGAACATGGCGTGGGAAAAGGATTGCTGCACGACGGCACGCGCGTCGGCGGCCATGCGGTCGACCGGCTCGCCGGGCTGCAGGGCCTGCAGCAGCCTGGCGGCGAACGCCTCGGCGCCCGCGGGGGCGAACCAATGGACCGCGTCCTGGAAGTTGTCGGCGAAGGCGCGCTGGATGAAATCGGTGGCCACGCAGGCCCGGCCGTGGGCCATGGCCTCCAGCACTTTGATGTTGGTGCCGCCGCCGGTGTGGATGGGCACCACCACGGCCCGGGCTTCACGGTAGGCCTGCGCGATGTCGTCGACGAAGCCGGGCGCGCGCACGCCGGGCGATTGTTCCCAGTTCGCCCGCATCGCCGCCGGCGCCGCGCCCACCAGGCGCAGCGTCGCGTGCGGCAGGCGCGCCCGCACGACCGGCCAAACGTGGCCGAGCAGCCAGTCGACGCCTTCGGCGTTGGGCCGGTACCAGAGCGAGCCGACGAAGAGCGCGTTCGGCGCCAGCGGCGCCGGCGAGACCTCGGCGGGGATGCTCAAGGGCACGTTGGGCAGGAAGGCCGTGGGCAGCGGCCGGGACAGCTCGGCCGCGTCCTGCCGGGACACGACGAAGGCGCCGGACAGCCTCGCCAGCGGCGGCTGCGCCAGGCGGAAGGCGACCGCCTTGGCGAGCCGCTCGCGCAGGGCCGCGGCCGACGAGGGCAGCAGGCTGGCGTAGCGGTAGCGCCAGTCGTCCAGGTCGGCCAGCACCGGGACGCCGGCCGGGCATTCCAATTGGCTGACCGGCCAGAGGTAGCGGCCGACGATGAGGTCGTAGCGAGACAAGCCGCCGCCCAGCCGCTGCTCCACCTGCCGCGTCAGCGCGGGCTGGGGCTTGAAGCGGTCGAGGATGCCGCGCCGTGCCGGCACGCCGGCTTCCAGGTCGAAGCCGCCGTGGGCGTTGCGGACCGGGTCGGAGAACACGGTCTCGCCGCCGCCCTGGGTTTCGTGCAACTGCAGGACGTCGACATCGAAAATTTCGCGCAGCGCCTCGTACATCAGCCGGCTGCGCTGCTGGGCGCCCGACGCGTCGGCGAAGGGCGAGACGGGCGTGACGAAGAGCACGCGGGGGCGCGGCGCGCCGGCGCCGCCGCCAGAGCCCATCGGCAAGCCGGGTTCCACGGGATCGCTCATGAGGCCACGCTCGACCACAGCAGCCTGGCGCCGCCGTCGACCGCGGCAGCGGCGTCCGGGGATGCGCGCAGTTGCCTGTAGGCCCAGTAGCTCAGCGGCGAGCGCAGGCAGGCCGAGCGGAATTCTGCGGGGAATTCCTCGACCCACTGCAGCACGAGTCGCCGCGCCGTCGGGGCCAGCAGGTGGGGCGGCCGCTTGCGCAGTGTCATGTGGCCGCGGACGGCCTTGTTCTCCAGTTCGCCCTTGGCCTGCCGCAGCAGCCGCTTGGCGGCGGCCTCGACGTCGCTCCATCGCCACCAGCGCTTGGCGTCGGTGGCGTAGCAGGCCTGCGAATGCAGCACGATGCGGTGGTCGGCCCAGTTCGTGCCGACTGGGTCCATGTCGTAGAGCAGCAGCGCGCCGATCACCGCGTCGCCGCGGTAGAGCCCGAGCGGCAGTCGGATGCCCTGGCGCCTGATCTCCGCCACCGCCCGCGCTTTCATGCAGCACAGGTTGCCGTTGAAGCCGCCGGGCCGCACCGCGGGGCCGTCGTCGGCATCGAAACCGCCGCCCCCATGGCGCCGGCCCGAGCCGCCGAGCACCCGCCCGTCCGCCAGCACCGCTCCGCCCAGCCGCTGCAGCGCGTCGGGCATCAGGCGCACGTAGCCGTCGATGAAGAAGGCCAGGGGTTCGCCGGACCAGATGTCGTGCAGGTAGCGGTTCCAGGCGTTGGACTTGTCGCCCAGCGGGATCGACCAGAACCGCATGCGGATGCCGGGCCTGGCGGTGGGCAGGCGCGGCGCCACCTCCTGCACCGCGCGCCGGGCCAGTTCCGGGTTGCCGTTGACCAGGACGTCGATCACCATGCCCGGCGTCGCGGCCGCGACCGCGCAGCGCAGCGTGGCCTCCAGCGCCGCGGCGGACTCGCGCGAGGCGAACACCGCCAGCGACCATCCCGCCGTGCCGGGGGCTGGGGCCTGGTCAGGCGGCATGGGGGTTTCCAACTTCATCCAGTCCCGCCGGTGCTTGGAGCCGGCGGGTACGGCGGCCCGAGTACATCAAGAAGAATCCTTCTTTCTTGTTCGAATGGAAACCCGGCGCGGCACCGGCCGGCCGGGGGGCGCCAGTGTCGCACAGCAACA
>CBJNAE010000400.1:0-3477 GCA_966433995.1 uncultured Ideonella sp.
TGTTCATGCAAGGCGGCGGCCTGGCGGAAAACGCCATCGTGCCGATGAACCTGCTCGGACCGGAGCCGGGCAGCGCCGGGCCCGTCGACTTCGTCGTCACCGGCGCCTGGTCGGCCAAGTCCGAGCAGGAAGCCAGGCGCTATGGCGGCACGAACGTCGCAGCGTCCGGCAAGGGCGAGCGGGGCTACACCGACATCCCGGCGCCCTCCTCGTGGCGGCTGAGCCTGCGGCCAAGCTATGTGCACATCTGCGGCAACGAGACCATCGACGGCCTGGAGTTCCACGCCCTGCCCGACCTGAAGGCGCTGGGGTGCGACGCGCCCCTGGTGGTGGATTGCTCGTCGCACATCGCATCCAGGCCGATGGACTGGTCGCGCGTCGGCCTGGCTTTCGCCGGCGCGCAAAAGAACATCGGCCCCGCCGGCCTGACCCTCGTGTTCGTGCGCGAGGACCTGCTCGGCCGGGCCCTGCCGTTCTGCCCATCGGCCTTCAACTACCGGACGGTGGCCGACAACCAGTCCATGTACAACACGCCGCCCACCTTCGCGATCTACATGGCGGGCCTGGTCTTCGCCTGGCTCAAGCGCCAGACGGAAGACGGCCTCAGCGGCGTCGCGGCCATGGAGCGGCGCAGCATCGCCAAGTCCAAACTGCTGTACGACTGCATCGACGGCAGCTCGGGTTTCTACGTCAACAAGGTCTCGCCGGACCACCGCTCCCGCATGAACGCGCCCTTCTTCCTGAAGGACGAGGCGCTCAACGAAGCCTTCCTCGCCGGCGCCAAGGCCAACGGCCTGCTGCAGTTGAAGGGCCACAAGAGCGTCGGCGGGATGCGGGCCAGCCTCTACAACGCGATGCCACTGCAAGGCGCGCAGGCGCTGGTGGACTACATGAAGCACTTCGCCGCACAACATGGCTGATCCCACCCCCACCCCCGCCATCCACCCGGACCTGCTCGCACTGCGCAAACGGATCGACGGCATCGATGAGACGCTGCTCGGGCTGCTGAACCAGCGCGCCGCGCTGGCGCAAGAGGTCGGCGAGATCAAGAAGAAGGAAGGCAGCGTGGCCTTCCGCCCGGAGCGCGAGGCGCAAGTCATCGAAGGGCTGAAGGCGCGCAACCCCGGCCCCTTGAGCCGCGACAGCGTGGCGCCGATCTGGCGCGAGATCATGTCGGCCTGCCGGGCGCTGGAAACCCCGACCCGCGTCGCCTTCCTGGGCCCGGCCGGCACCTTCAGCGAACAGGCGGCCCTGGGCTTTTTCGGCTCGTCCATCGTCAAGGTGGATTGCGCCAGCATCGACGAGGTGTTCCGCTCCACCGCCGCCGGTGCTGCCGACTTCGGCGTGGTGCCCGTCGAGAATTCGACCGAGGGCGTGGTCGCCCGTTCGCTCGACCTGTTCCTGACGACGCCGCTCTTCATCATCGGCGAGACCAGCCTCTTCGTGCAGCACAACCTGTTGCGCGCGGAAAACTCCTTGGAAGGCATCGAGGCCGTTTGCGCCCATCCGCAGGCGCTGGCGCAGTGCCACACCTGGCTGAACAACCACCTGCCCCATGTCGAGCGGCGCCCCGTGTCCAGCAACGCCGAAGGCGCGCGCCTGGCGGCGGCCAACCCGAAGCTGGCCGGCATCGCCAGCCAGCGCGCGAGCAGTGAATACGGGCTGCACGTGGTGTCGCCAGCGATCCAGGACGACCCCCACAACCGCACCCGCTTCGCCATCGTCACCCACCCCGACCGCCATCCGCGCCCGCAAGCCTCCGGCAACGACTGCACCAGCCTGGTGGTCTCGGTGCTGAACAAGCCGGGCGCGGTGCACGACATGCTGGTGCCGCTGAAGGAGCACAGCGTGTCGATGACGCGCTTCGAGTCGCGCCCCGCCCGGTCGGGACAGTGGGAGTACTACTTCTACATCGATCTGCAGGGCCATCCCGACACGCCCGCGGTGGCCCAGGCCCTGCGCGACCTGCGCGGCGCCTGCGCCTTCTTCAAATTGCTGGGAACCTATCCCATCGACGTTCACTGAGGTCCTGAGAAACATGTTCAATCAGTTGGGGGTGATCGGATGCGGCCTGATGGGCGGCTCGTTCGCGCTCGCGCTCAAGCGTTCGGGCCTGGTCAAGCGCGTGGTCGGCTACAGCAAGTCGCCGTCCACCACCGAGAAGGCCAAGAAGATGGGCGTCATCGACATCGCGGCCGAATCGGCACTGCTGGCGGTCTCGGGCTCCGACATCGTCCTGGTCGCCGTGCCCGTGGCCGCCAGCGAGGCCACCTTCAAGGCGATCCGCCACCTGGTCGAGCGCGACGTGCTGCTGATGGACGTGGGTTCGACGAAGATGGACGTGGTCGACGCGGCGCGGCGCGTGCTCAAGGGAAACATGGGCTCCTTCGTGCCGGCGCACCCGATCGCCGGCAAGGAATCCGGCGGCATCCAGCACGCCGACGCGGCCCTCTACAACGGCCGCCAGGTGATCCTGACCCCGGTGGCCGAGACCTCGCCGGACCTGCTGCAGAAAGCCACCGACGTCTGGGCGGCCATCGGCTCGCAAGTGCTGCGCATGACGCCGCAGAACCACGACGCCGCGTTCGCCGCCGTCAGCCACTTGCCCCACCTGCTGGCCTTCGCCTATTTCGGGGCCGTCGCCGGCCAACCGGCGGGCCGCGACTACCTGTCGCTCGGCGGCCCGGGTTTCCGCGATTTCACCCGGATCGCAGCCGGCGACCCAACGGTCTGGCGGGACATCCTGTCGGCCAACCGCGACGAGGTTCTGAAGCAGTCGGCGCTGTTCCGTCGGGCCCTCACCCAATTCGAGGAAGCGGTGCGCAACCCCAACCCCGACCAGCTGGAAGCGATGATCCGGGAAGTGTCGAGCGCCCGCGGCGCCTGGCACCTGCCCAACACGCGCACCGTGTCGGGCCAAGGAGACCGCTGACCGCGTGCCGCCGCGGAACGGCGGAACGCACCCATCTTCGCCATCGCCGCCGTTGGCACCCCGTCCAGGCGGCGGCATGAGATTTTTTGCAGCGGCACGAGCCGAGATTCCCATGTACACCACCCCCTTCCTCGACCTGCCCCCGCTCACGCACGCGGCTGGAACCGTGCGACTGCCCGGCTCCAAGAGCATTTCCAACCGCGTGCTGTTGCTGGCCGGCCTGAGCCGGGGCACCACGCTGGTCCACGACCTGCTCGATTCCGACGACACGCGCGTGATGCTTGACGCCCTGCGCGCGCTGGGCTGCGGCCTCGAGCAGCGCGGCGCTTCGTTGGCCGTCACCGGGCTGGGCGCCGAACTGAAGACCCGGCAGGCCAAGCTCTTCATGGGCAACGCCGGCACCGCGATGCGGCCGCTCACCGCCACGCTGGCGCTGCTGGCCGCCGCCCAAGGCGGCAGTTTCGAGCTCAGCGGCGTGCCGCGCATGCACGAGCGACCGATCGGCGACCTCGTCGAGGCGCTGAGGCAGCTCGGCTGCGACGTCG
>CBJNAE010000401.1:0-3386 GCA_966433995.1 uncultured Ideonella sp.
GCCCGGGTTCTTCTGCAGCACCTCGACGAAGGCCTTGTAGTCCTTCGCCGGGAACGACGGGTGCACCGCGATCACGTTGGGCGTGGCGGCGATGTTGATGATGGGCACGAAGTCGGTCAGCGGGTCGTAGGGCGTCTTCGGGTTGATGGCGGGGTTGGACGCGGTGGTGGACACCGTGGCCACGCTCAGCGTGTAGCCGTCCGGGGCCGACTTGACGACTTCCATCGCCCCGACGATGCCGCCGGCACCCGCCTTGTTCTCGACGACCACGGTCTGCCCGAGGGAGGCGCCCATCTTCTCGGCGACGATGCGGGCAATGATGTCCGTCGTGCCACCCGGCGCGAAAGGCACCACCAACCGGACGGGTTTGCTGGGATAGGCCTGGGAGAAGGCGCCGGTGGCGAAAGCGGCCGCGGCCAAGCCGATCAGCGCGTTGGTGAGGTGTCTCCGTTGCATACAAGTACTCCAGTGCAGGTGAGAGAGGGCGGACTCGTTATCGGCGCTTGCCCGGTCGGGTGCAGGTCTTATCACCGCGCGACCGGCACATGGTCGCCGCACGGCGTTGGGCCGGCATTGTGGGAACTACGCATTTCCGGCTGCGAGAGCGGATTACAAGGGGGCGGCAGGCCCCGAGCCCTCAGGGTTGTCCCGCAATTCAAGGCCGATCTGCATGCTCTGACAGGGCCCAATCGATGTGCTCGCGGACCATCGGCGTGGCGGCGTCGCGCGACTCGTTCAGGGCCTTGCGGATGGCCGAGGCCTGCACCGGCTCCATCGCCGAGCCCAGCGCATTGCCCAAGGCCACCGCCAGGTTGCGGCGCCAGCGCTCGAAGCCGATGCGGCGGATCGCGCTGCCTTCGGTGCGGCCGAGGAATTCGGCTTCTGTCCAAGCCCACAACGACAGCAGGGTCGGGTCGCTCAAGTGACTGCGGACATCGAAATCCGGCAGGGTGCCGGATTGGGCGTATTTGTTCCAGGGGCAGACGAGCTGGCAATCGTCGCAGCCGTAGACGCGGTTGCCGATCAGCGGCCGCAGCGCCGGCGGGATCGGCCCGTCGTGCTCGATCGTCAGGTAGGAGATGCAGCGCCGCGCGTCGAGCCGGTAGGGCCCGAGGATGGCCTGGGTCGGGCAGACGTCGATGCAGGCGCGGCAACTGCCGCAGTGGGGCTCGACCGGCGGCGTCAGCGGCAACGGCAAGTCGATGTAGATCTCGCCCAGGAAGAACATCGAGCCGGCCTCTCGGTGCAGCGTCAAGGTGTGCTTGCCGCGCCAGCCGATGCCGCTGCGGCTGGCCAACTCGACTTCCAGCACCGGCGCCGAATCGGTGAAGACGCGAAAGCCCAGCGGCCCCACCCGCCCGGCCAGCCAGGCCGCGAGCTGCTGCAGCCGCGCACGCAGTACCTTGTGGTAGTCGCGACCGCGGGCATACATCGACACGGCCGCCTTGGCCGGACTTTCCAGGCGCCGCCATTCCACCGCCCGCCAGTCCCCGCCGCCGCCCGCCGGTGCGCCGGCGGCGCCGCGGGGCAGGTAGTTCATGCGCGCGGTGACGACGCGCACCGTGCCGGGCACCAGCTCCCGCGGGCGGGCTCGCTTGAGGCCGTGCGCGGCCATGTAATGCATGCCGCCGTGGAAGCCCTCGGCCAGCCATCGCATCAGGCCGGCCTCCGCGGAACTCAGGTCCACATCGGCCACACCAATCTGGGAAAATCCCAACTCGGCCGCCCGCGCACGCAACGCGCCCAGCACTTCCTGGCCGTCCAACACCCGAGGTTGATCCATTTGCCGATTTTAGAAACCCGCGACACCGCCTGGCCCGACGAGGCCGCCTGCGCGCTCATGGCGCGACAGCTGGCCGCGCGCCCGGCGCTCGCCGACGCGGTCGTCGAGCTGCGGGGCGACCTCGGCGCCGGCAAGACCACCTTCGTCCGCCACCTGCTGCGCGCGCTGGGCGTGCGGGGCACGGTCAAGAGCCCGAGCTATTCGGTGCTGGAAAGCTATGAGCTGCCTGCGATGCGGGTGTCGCACTTCGATTTCTACCGCTTCGACGACCCGCAGGAATGGGAGGACGCCGGTTTCCGCGACGTCTTCGCCGACAGCGGGCTGAAGCTGGTGGAATGGCCCGACAAGGCGGCGGGCCTGCTGCCCACGCCCGACCTGCGGATCGACATCGTGCTGGGGACGCAGGGGGGCGAGCGGCGGCAGGTCCGCCTTCAGGCCTGCACACCGCTCGGACAGGGCTTGCTGCCATGAGCGGGCGGCCGCCCTCCCCGCCACCGCCCTTGCTGGCCGCGGCCACCACACGCCGCCAGGCACTGCGCCGCATGGGCGCGCTGGCGCTCAGCCTGGGCGCCGCCGAGCTGGCGCACGGCGCCGCCATCGTGGCGGTGCGGGTCTGGCCCGCCGACGACTACACCCGGGTCACGATCGAGAGCGACACCTCGCTGTCGGCCAGGCACTTCCTTGCCGAGAACCCTGCGCGCCTGGTGATCGACGTCACCGGCCTGGAGCTGAGCCCGGCGCTGCGCGAGCTGGTCGGCAAGGTCAAGTCCGACGACCCCTACATCGCCGGCCTGCGCGTCGGCCAGAACCAGCCGCGCGTGGTGCGCCTGGTGCTCGACCTGAAGCAGGGCATCGTGCCCGAGGTGTTCACGCTCGAACCCGTGGCCGCCTACCAGCACCGCCTGGTCTTCGACCTGCGCCCTGCGGCCGAACCCGACCCGCTGCTGCAGTTGATCCGGGACAAAGAACAGTCCGAGCGGCAAGCCGCCCAGTCGGTGCAGGACGCGCTCGGCGAACTCATCGACCGCATGAGGAAGAACGAGGGCGGCGGCAGCGGCAAGGCGCCGCCGGACGCCGGCCGGCCGCCGTCTCCCCCGCCGGCCGACACGGCCAGGCCCGCGCCGCTGCCGCCGGCCCTGCAACAGAAGATCAACCGCCTGATCGTGGTCGCGCTGGACCCCGGCCACGGCGGCGAAGACCCCGGCGCCGTGGGCCCCACCGGCTTGCGCGAGAAAGACGTGGTCCTGGCGGTGGCCAAGCAGTTGCAGGAGCGCCTGAACGCCGTGCCCGGCATGCGCGCGATGCTCACCCGCGACGCCGACTTCTTCGTGCCGCTGCAAGACCGCGTCAAGAAGGCCAGGCGCGTCCAGGCCGACCTCTTCGTGTCGATCCACGCCGACGCCTTTTTCACGCCGCAGGCGCGCGGCGCCTCGGTGTTCGCGCTCAGCCAGAGCGGCGCCACCAGCACCGCCGCGCGCTGGATGGCCAACCGCGAGAACGCGGCCGACGTCGTCGGCGGCGCCAACATCAAGGCCAAGGACGCCGAGGTGCTGCGCGCCATGCTCGACATGAGCACCACCGCGCAGATCAAGGACAGCCTGCA
>CBJNAE010000402.1:0-3366 GCA_966433995.1 uncultured Ideonella sp.
CCTTCGGGGTCCCGCAACATCTCCGACACCACCCGGGCGCAATCCTGGGGTTGGTCGACTTCGAACAGCCTGCCGGTCCGTCCTTCGAAGATCAACTCGTCATGGCCCGCGATGTTCGACGCGGCCATGGGCACGCCGCAGGCGCCCGCCTCCAGCATGGACAGCGGCATCGATTCCGCCCGCGCCGCCTGCACGCACAGCCGCGCCCTGACCAGCAGGTGGGCCACGTCCTGCGGCGAAATGCCCACCAACAGGTGGATGCGTTCGCCCAGGCCCAGGGTTTCGGCCCTCTCCTGCAATTCGTCGATCAAAGGGCCCGGCGGGCCCGCGATGCACAGGTGCAGCGACGGGAACCGCGGCGCGATGACGGCGAAGGCGTCGATCAGCGTCTCGTGGCCCTTGCGGGGGATGAATGAACCGATGCTGGCAATGAAATCGGCCGGGAGCCTGCCGGCATCCGATTGGAAGAAACGGGTCTGCGGCGCCTCCGGATGAAAGACGGACACATCGACGCCGTTGGGAATCACTTCGAAGCAGGCGCGGTCGATCCCGAAGGTCTGGGACGCGCGGTCGGCCAGGCTGTTCGAGCAGGCCACCAAAGCATCGGCCGAGCGCAGGCAGAACAGCCTGGCCGCCCTTTCCAGGAAGTTGGGCACGTGGCACACGTCGGTGCCATGGAAGGAAATAACCAACCTTCCCCGGTAAAATTTCAGCCGCTTCAGGAGGGCGACGCCCAGCGGCGAATAATCGGTGTAGTGGAAATTGACCGCCGCCACCGAATGGGCCTTCAGCAACCGGTGGATGCGGCGCAGCGCCGAAGGCAGCCGCAGCAGGGAAACGACCGAGGGGACGATGCGCTGCAAGACCGATGCGCGGAACCTGAAATACAGCGCGTCGCCGGCCCACTCCTCCGCCTTGTGCGCCCAGTCGTCGACGACCAGGACAGGTTCGCAATGCTCATCATCGCCCCAGAAAGCGGTGATCTGCTGAACCACCCGCGTGACGCCGCCCTGGTGGCTCGGCGCCCATGGGATCACCAGAAAAACTTTTTCTTTTCCTGAAAGATGATGCTTCTTCACGGAGTTTCGATGCCTGTTGTTCTAAAACTCCTCCCTGGCTTGTTGGCGCCAATCTAATCATCTTTCCCCGAATTTAATTGCCCAGCCCTTATAAAAACCGCATACCGGCAAATTGCAACGCCGCCGGTGATGTGAACACAACAACAACCAAGACCTCGCTTTCCCCATGAACGCCAAAAAGACGAAGCGCCTGCTCATGGTCGCCTTCCATTTCCCGCCGCTGGCGGGCAGCAGCGGCATCCAGCGCACGCTGCGCTTCGTCCAGCACCTGCCGGCCGCGGGATGGGAGCCTCTCGTGTTGACCATCGACACCCGGGCCTACGAGCGCACCAGCGACGACCTGAACAGCGAGGTGCCCGCGGGCACCGTGGTCAACCGCGCCTTCGGGCTGGACACCGCGCGCCACTTGTCGATCGGCGGCCGCTACATCGGCGCGATGGCCCGGCCCGACCGCTGGGTGAGCTGGCGGCTGGACGCGGTGCGCCAGGGGCTGCGGATGATCCGCCAGTACCGGCCCGACGCGATCTGGTCCACCTACCCGATCGCCACCGCTCACCTCATCGGCGCCGAGCTGCAACGCCGCTCCGGCCTGCCCTGGGTGGCCGACTTCCGCGACCCGATGGCCCAGGACGACTATCCGCCCGACCCCGCCACCTGGCGGGCGTTTTCCGAGATCGAGGGCCGCGCCGTCCGCCAGGCGGCGTTGAGCGTGTTCACCACGCCGAGCGCCGCGGCCGCGTACCGCGAGCGCTATCCGGCGCAGGCCGCCCGCATCCGCGTGCTGGAGAACGGCTACGACGAGGACAGCTTCGCCGACGTCGAATCGCCCGAAGCCCGCGCGGCGGCTGCCACCCCGCTGAACCCGGGCGCCGTCACGCTGCTGCACAGCGGCATCGTCTACCCGCAGGAGCGGGACCCAACGCAGCTGGTCCAGGCCCTGGCCCAACTGCACCGTTCGAACGGCATCCGGCCCGGCCAGTTGAAGATCCGCTTCCGCGCGGCCGTCCAGGAAGCGCTGCTGAACCGCCTGGTGGCCGAGCACGGCGTGCAGGATTACGTGGAGATCTGCCCGCCCATCGCCTACAAGGCCGCGCTGAAGGAAATGCTGCAGGCCGACGGGCTTTTGGTGATGCAGGCGTCGAACTGCAACGCGCAGATCCCGGCCAAGATCTACGAATACCTGCGCGCGCGCAAGCCCATCCTTTGCCTGTCGGACGAGGCCGGGGACACCGTGGGCGTGCTGCGCGCGGCCGGGTTGGACCGTTTCGCCCGGCTGGACGACGCTGCCGACATCGCCCGCGCCTTGCAGGCCAGCATCGCCGAGATCTCCGGCGGCCGCAGCACCCTTCCCGACCCGGACTACGTGCGGCAAGCCTCGCGCACGGAAAGGTCCAGGGTCTTCGCCGAATGGCTGGACGGCGTGGTGGCGGGAACGGGCCGCTGACCCTCTGAAGAAACCCCGAGGGCACGCCCGGCGGCCCGTCTTTTCGATCGCGGCCGCGGAATCAGTGCCCCGACAGGTAGCCCAGCAAATGGGCCGATGTCTCCAGGTAGCGCGCGTGGATCCACCAGGCCAGCAGCAACCAGCCCAGCGCGAAGGACAGGTTCAACGCCAGGGCCCGGCCGGCGCGCGGCTGGAAGCGGCGGCGCACCGGCGGCAGCCACAGGGCGACCTCCGAGGCGACCCAGAGCGCCGCGATCAGCAGGTAGAGCCGGTTGTGGAAGTACTTCAGCTCGCGCCAGATCGGATAGCGCTCCAGTGCCTCGGTCATCGCCGCCTTCAGCGCTCGCCGCGGTTCTTCGACCGACGCGGGTGCCCGGAGGTTGACCGATTGCGGGGCCAGGTCGCCGCCGGGCGGGCCTGAGACCTCCAGCGCGGCACCACGCCGGCTGACCTGCAGCGGGCCCTGCGCCGTGCGCACCGTCGCACGCCATTCGTCCGGTGTGCCACCTGGCTCCAGCGACAACCCGGGCGCGGGCGCGTCGCGGCTTTCCACGGAGAACAGCGTCGCCGTCATGTGGCTGCCGGCGCCGCGCTCGACCTCGACACTCGGCGCCGCGTTGGGCCGGCGCCCGAGCACCACCCAGCCCGTGAAGGGCGAGAAACTCCCGCCGGCCGACGCTTTGGCCGCGCCCTGCCCGTCGCCGGCGAAGGCGAAGTTCAAATGCAGGACGCGGTCGCCCGCCGGCGGCTGGCCGATGAAATGGGCCGGCCCCTCGGACAACAGCCTACTTTCCGGGCGCAGCGTCCAGAGCGTGTCCACCGGCTGCCCGGCACGGTCCACCG
>CBJNAE010000403.1:0-3356 GCA_966433995.1 uncultured Ideonella sp.
CCTTCTTCACCGTGTGGTCCAACGTGTTCGACCGCGCGCGCCTGCAGGGCGGGGAGTGGTTGCTGGTGCACGGCGGCAGCAGCGGCATCGGTGTGACCGCCATCCAGGTGGCCAAGGCCTTCGGCGCCCATGTCGTCGTCACTGTCGGTTCGGATGACAAGGCGCAGGCCTGCCTGGCGCTGGGCGCCGACCATGCCGTCAACTACCGCGAGTCGGACTTCGTCGCCGAAGTCCAGCGCCTCACCCAGGGCCGGGGCATCGATGTCGTGCTCGACATGGTGGCCGGGGCCTATGTGGCGCGGAACCTGCAATGCCTTGCCGAGGATGGCCGTGTCGTCATCATCGCGGTCCAGGGCGGCGTGAAGGCGGAGATCGATGCGGGGCTGGTGCTGCGCCGCCGCCTGACGGTGACAGGCTCGACGCTGCGGGCGCGGCCGACCGCTTTCAAGGCCGGCATCGCAGAGGCCTTGCGCGCCAAGGTCTGGCCGTTGATCGGCCAGGGGCGCATCAGGCCGGTGGTCCACCAGGTGTTCCCGGCGGCGCAGGCGGCCCAGGCCCATGCCCTGATGGAATCGAACCAACACATCGGCAAGCTGGTGCTGGCCTGGTGAATGCTGAAACGAATCAAGGAGTCGAAGAACATGCGTCGCAAACTGGTCGTGGGCAACTGGAAGATGAACGGCAGCCGCGCTGCCAACGCGGAGCTGCTGTCGGCCGTGGCCGAGCAGGCGCCTTTCCTGTGCGAGGTGGCGGTCTGCGCGCCGTACCCTTACCTCGCGGACGTCGCGCTGTCGTTGCAGTCCAGTGGCGTGCAATGGGGCGCCCAGGATTGCTCCAGCCACGAGGCCGGCGCCTACACGGGCGAGGTGTCCGCGGTGATGCTGGCCGAGTTCGGCTGCCGCTACGCGATCGTGGGCCATTCCGAGCGCCGCGCGATGCACGGCGAGTCGGACCAACTGGTGGCCGACAAGGCCAAGATCGCCCTGGCCCACAAGCTGACACCGATCGTCTGCGTCGGCGAGACCCTGGAAGAGCGCGAATCCGGCAGCACCGAGGCCGTGGTCAAGCGCCAGCTGTCGGCGGTCATCCACACGCTGGGGCATTGCATCTCGCGGGTGGTGGTCGCCTACGAGCCCGTCTGGGCCATCGGCACCGGCAGGACGGCGACGCCGGAGCAAGCTCAGGCCGTCCATGCGCTGCTGCGCCAGCAATTGGCCGCCGCGACCCAGAAAGCCGGTGAGATGCAGCTGCTCTACGGCGGCAGCGTCAAGGCCGACAACGCGCAAAGCCTGTTTTCGCAACCCGACATCGATGGCGGCCTGATCGGCGGGGCGTCCCTGAAAGCCGCGGATTTCCTGGCGATTGCCCGCGCCGCCAGCGCGGCGACCGCGACCGCGACCGCAACCGCTTGAAGCCCGGTTTCCCCGCGGCAAGCAGTCACAAAGATTTTTTGGAGCGATAGAGCAATGAACTGGTTGATGAATCTGGTGCTGGTGGTGCAAGTCCTGTCCGCCGTTGCGATGGTGGGCCTGGTGCTGATTCAGCACGGCAAAGGCGCCGACATGGGCGCTTCCTTCGGTAGCGGCGCATCGGGCAGTCTGTTCGGCGCATCGGGCAGCGCGAATTTCCTCTCGCGTTCCACGTCGGCCTGCGCCGCGGTCTTTTTCTGCTGCACGCTGGGCCTGGCCTACCTGGGCAACACCCGTGAAGCCCCCGCTGCTGCTACCGGCAGTGTGCTGGATGCGCCGAGCGTCTCGACGCCCGCCTCCGGCGCGGCCCAGATCCCTGGCACGGCTTCGCCGGAAGCGGTGCCGGGCTCCAGCGCTGCGCCCGCCGCGCCCGCCGCCTCGGGTGTCGACGCGATCCCGAAGCAATAACGCCTTGTTTCCTCCGGCAGTGGTGCCGCGATCGCGATGCGGCAGCCGACGGGCCCGCCCAAGTGCTTTTGCGCTGACTGAACCTCACAGGGTTTCCCCCTTTCGGGTTAGAATGCGAGGCTGACTCGGAGAGCCATCCTCATGCCATCCGAGGCCCAGCGGGCAGAGCGGTCTTCCCTCTGTCCGCTGTGGCGAAACAAGCGTTTTTTACGCGCCGACGTGGTGAAATTGGTAGACACGCTATCTTGAGGGGGTAGTGGCGAAAGCTGTGCGAGTTCGAGTCTCGCCGTCGGCACCAGTTGTATGAAAAGTTCTCCGCTTGGCGTCGGCCGGGCTTCACCGGGTGTGGTCCTCACAGTTCGCGGTGGAGCGTTCCGTCGGGCCGGGTCGGACGGACCACCCAGCCAGCCGCCACCATCATGAACTTGAGCGAGTACCTGCCAGTCATTCTGTTCATCCTGGTGGGTATCGCGGTGGGCGTGCTGCCCCAGGCCATCGGTTTCGTGTTCGGCCCCCGCCGTCCCGACGCGGCCAAGAATTCCCCTTACGAGTGCGGCTTCGAAGCCTTCGAAGACGCCCGGATGAAGTTCGACGTGCGCTACTACCTCGTCGCCATCCTCTTCATCCTTTTCGACCTCGAAATCGCTTTCCTCTTCCCTTGGGCCGTGTCGCTGAGGGAAATCGGCCCGACCGGCTTCTGGGCCATGATGATTTTCCTGGGCATCCTCGTCGTGGGCTTCGCCTACGAATGGAAAAAAGGCGCCCTGGATTGGGAATGATGGCGCCCCTCGTCCAACGGGCGCGTCGGTCCGTCCCCCGGTGGGATGCGGCCCGGCCCTTCGATGGGGGCCAGGACAGGCGTGGTGCGGCCCGGCGCTCGGCCCGCAGGCAGCATTGCATTGAAGGTTCTTGCCATGGGCATTGAAGGCGTTCTCAAAGAAGGTTTCGTCACCACCAGCGTGGATGCGCTGGTCAACTGGTCGAAGACGGGCTCCCTGTGGCCGATGACTTTCGGCCTGGCCTGCTGCGCGGTCGAAATGATGCACGCGGGCGCGGCCCGCTACGACATCGACCGCTTCGGCATGCTGTTCCGGCCCAGTCCGCGCCAGTCGGACCTGATGATCGTGGCCGGCACGCTGTGCAACAAGATGGCGCCCGCGCTGCGCCGCGTCTACGACCAGATGGCCGAGCCGCGCTGGGTCATCTCGATGGGCACCTGCGCCAACGGCGGCGGCTACTACCACTACAGCTACTCGGTGGTGCGCGGGTGTGACCGCATCGTGCCGGTCGACGTCTACGTGCCCGGCTGCCCGCCCACCGCCGAGGCGCTGCTGTACGGAATCATCCAGCTGCAGCAGAAGATCCGGCGCACACAAACCATCGCCCGGGCCTGAAAGGCACTTGACTCATGACTCTCTACGCCGTTGATCCCCAAGCTCTCAAGGACACGGTGGCCGCGACGCTGGGGTGAACGCGGTC
>CBJNAE010000404.1:0-3326 GCA_966433995.1 uncultured Ideonella sp.
GCGACATCGTGAGATGGTTCTGCACCAGGAACTCGACCAGCGCCGTGTCCTCCTTCGGCATCAGGTGCTCGCGGCAGAAGCGCCGGGCCTCGCGGGCGCCGAGGTCGGAGTGGTCGCCCCCACGGCCCTTGGCCACGTCGTGGAAGAGCGCGGCCACCAGCAGCACATAGGGCTTGTCCCAGGTGGCGGCCAGTTGGCTGCAGAAGGGGTATTCGTGCGCGTGCTCGGGCAGGAAGAAGCGGCGCACGTTGCGCAGCACCATGAGGATGTGCTGGTCCACGGTGTAGACGTGGAACAGGTCGTGCTGCATCTGGCCGACGATGCGCCGGAACACCCACAGCGTGCGGCCCAGCACCGAGGTCTGGTTCATCAGCCGGAAGGCGTGCGTCTGGCCCTGCGGCGCCTGAAGGATCTTCATGAAGGTGGCGCGGTTGACCGGGTCGCGCCGGAACTTCGCGTCCATCAGGTCGCGCGCGTTGTACAGCGCGCGCAGCGTGCGTGCCGACAGGCCGCCGGGCGCGCCGGCGGTCTGGAAGACGAGGAAGGTCTCCAGGATGGCGTGCGGGTCGCGCTGGTAGACGTCGTCGCTCACCACTTCGAGCATGCCGCCGCGCTCCAGGAAATGCTGGTTGATCGGCCGCATCGGCGCGTCCTGCTGGCCGGTGACGCGCTCCTCGATGTTCAGCAGCAGGATCTGGTTGAGCTGCGTGACCGCCTTGGCCGCCCAGTAATAGCGGCGCATCAGCACCTCGGAGACGCGCTGGCCCTTGGGCGCGACGTAGCCGAAGCTCTCGGCCACCGCGGTTTGCAGGTCGAAGACCAGGCGGTCCTCGCGGCGCCCGGCCACGAGGTGCAGCCGCGCGCGGATCAGCTTGAGCAGGCCTTCGTTGCGCTGCAGCTGCTTGACCTCGAACGGCGTGATCAGCCCCTTGGCCGACAGCTCGGCCCAGGTCTTGCCGAAGCCGGCGGCGCGCGCCAGCCACATCACGACCTGCAGGTCGCGCAGTCCGCCGGGGCTTTCCTTGCAGTTGGGCTCCAGCGAATAGGGCGTGTCCTCGAACTTCACGTGGCGCTGCTGCATCTCCAGCCGCTTGGCGCGCAGGAAGGCCTTGGCGTCCATCGCGTGGGTGTTGGCCACGCGGAAGGCGTTGAACAGCCGGCGCGAGCCGCAGAGGAAGCGCGATTCGAGCAGCGCGGTCTGGACGGTGACGTCGCGCTGGCTCTCTTCCATGCACTCGGCCAGCGTGCGCACGCTGGAGCCGATCTCCAGGCCGATGTCCCAGCAGGCGGTGATGAAGCCTTCCAGCGCGGCCTTGGTGGCGGCGTCCTCGCCGCCCTGGGGCGGCAACAGCACCAGCACGTCGACGTCGGAATAAGGGAAGAGTTCGCCCCGGCCGTAGCCGCCCACCGCCAGCAGCGCCGCGCCCTCGGGCATGGCCTGGCGCTGCCAGAGCGACTGCAGGACGTCGTCGACGTGCTTGGCCAGCGCGCGCACCAGGCGGATGGCCGCGGGCGCGGAGGCCCGGGACTGGCCGAAGCGCTTGAGCAGCTCGGCTTTGCCGCCCTGCAGCTGCTGCCTCAGCGCGGCGATGCTTGTGACCGGCCGCGCTGCGTTGTCCGGGGTGCGTGCGGCGTCGTCGGTCACAGGGCTTCTTAAGCGGCGGTGACGAAGCTCGGCGGCGGCGGGCTGCCGGCCGACAGCGTGAGCACCTCGTAGCCGGTCTCGGTGACCAGCACCGTGTGCTCCCACTGGGCGGACAGCGAGCGGTCCTTGGTGACGATGGTCCAGCCGTCGTATTTGCCGGCCTTGCGGTCTTCCTTGATCTCGCGCTTGCCGAGGTTGATCATCGGCTCGACGGTGAAGATCATGCCCGGCACCATCTCTTCCAGCGTGCCGGGCCTGCCGTAGTGGAGGACCTGCGGCTCCTCGTGGAACTTGGAGCCCACGCCGTGGCCGCAGAACTCGCGCACCACGGAATAGCCCTGGTTCTCGGCGAAGGTCTGGATGGCGTGGCCGATGTCGCCCAGCCGGCCGCCGGGGCGCACCTTGACGATGCCGCGCCACATCGCCTCGAAGGTGACGGCGCACAGCCGCTTGGCGGCGATCGAGCCTTCGCCGACCACGAACATGCGGCTGTTGTCGCCGTGCCAGCCGTCTTTGATGACGGTCACGTCGATGTTGACGATGTCGCCGTTCTTCAGCACGCGCGGGCCGGGGATGCCGTGGCAGACCTCGTCGTTCACCGAGGTGCACAGCGAGGCGGGGTAGGGCGGGTAGCCGGGTGGCTGGTAGTTGAGTGTGGCGGGGATGCCGCCCTGCACCTCGACCATGTAGTCATGGGCCAGTTTGTCGAGCTCGCCGGTGGTGATGCCGGGCTTGACGTGGGGCGTGAGCATGTCCAGCACTTCCGAGCCCAGGCGTCCCGCGAGGCGCATGCCGGCGATGGCGGCGGCGTCTTTGATGATGATCGTCATGGCCTTCATTATCTCACCGGGCCGCTAAAATCCCGGGTTCCGCGCAGGTTGTCCGGCGCGCGGGCGGCGGTCCCGGATGCCCGTCGTCCCCGCGCCGCCGGGCCCCGCCTCCTCCCGACCGCACCCAGCCGCCGAGCCCCCCAAGTGACCCCCACCAACCTCCACCTCCAGCACTTCGAGGGCGGCAATGCGCTGTCCGCCTTCCGCGCCCAGGCCCTGCTTCCCCGCCTGCAAGCGGCCGCGCCCCGGGTCACCGCGGTGCACGCGCGTTTCGTCCACTGGGTGGCGGCGGAACAGGCCCTGGACCGGGCCTCGCTCGACAGCCTGGAGGCGCTGCTGCGCTACGGCCCGGCCTACGAAGGCCCGCGGGACGGCGCCCTGGTGGTGGTCGCGCCCCGCCTGGGCACGGTGTCGCCCTGGGCCTCCAAGGCCACCGACATCGCCCACAACTGCGGCCTGGGCATCAAGCGCGTCGAGCGCGTCACCGAATTCCGGCTCAGCCTGAAGGGCGGCCTGCTCGGGGGCGCCAAGCCGCTGTCGCCCGAAGAGTTGCAGGCCGTGGCGGCCCTGCTGCACGACCGCATGACCGAAAGCGTGCTGCCGGCGCGCGACGACGCCCGCCGCCTGTTCGACGAGCAACCCGCCCAGCCCCTCAAGCACGTCGACGTGCTGGCCCAGGGCCGCGCCGCGCTGGAAGCCGCCAACCGCGACTTCGGCCTGGCGTTGAGCGACGACGAGATCGACTACCTCGAGCGCTCGTTCAAGGATTTGAACCGCAACCCGAGCGACGTCGAGCTGATGATGTTCGCCCAGGCCAACAGCGAGCACTGCCGCCACAAGATCTTCAACGC
>CBJNAE010000405.1:0-3231 GCA_966433995.1 uncultured Ideonella sp.
CCAGCGCCAGGCCGTCGAAGGTGGAGGTGCCGCGGCCGATCTCGTCCATCAGCACGAGTGAATGCTCGGTCGCGCCGTGCAGGATGGCCGCGCCCTCGACCATCTCGAGCATGAAGGTGGACTGGGCGTTGGCCAGGTCGTCGGCGGCGCCGATGCGGGTGTGGATGGCGTCGATCGGCCCGAGCCTGCAGCTTTGCGCCGGGACGAAGGAGCCCATCGCCGCCAGCAGCGCGATCAGCGCCACCTGGCGCATGAAGGTGCTCTTTCCGCCCATGTTGGGGCCGGTGATGATGAGCATGCGCGTGCGCGCGTCGAGCCGGCAGTGGTTGGCGATGAAGGCGCCGCCGCCGGTCTCCTGCAGCCGCGCCTCGACCACCGGGTGGCGGCCGGCCTGGATGTCGATGCAGGGCTCGCGGGTGAACTGCGGGCGGCACCAGCCGAGGGTCTGGGCGCGCTCGGCCAGGGTCGCCAAGGCGTCGAGCGAGGCCAGCGCCCGGGCCAGCGCGCCGAGCGCGGCCAGATGCGCGCGCAGGTCGTCGAGCAGGGCCTCGAACAGCTGCTTCTCGCGCGCCAGCGCGCGGTCCTGGGCCGAGAGGGCCTTGTCCTCGAAGGCCTTCAGCTCGGGCGTGATGTAGCGCTCGGCGTTCTTCAGCGTCTGGCGGCGTTGGTAGTCGGGCGGCACTTTGTCGACCTGGCCCTGCGTCACCTCGATGTAGAAGCCGTGCACCTTGTTGAACTGCACGCGCAGGTTGCCGATGCCGGTGCGGGCGCGCTCGCGTGTTTCCAGGTCGAGCAGGAAGGCGTCGCAGTTCTGGCTGATGGCGCGCAGTTCGTCGAGCAGGGCGTCGAAGCCCGGCGCGATGACCCCGCCGTCGCGCAGCAGCACCGCCGGCTCTTCGGCGACGGCGGCGCGCAGCAGGGCGGGCAGCTCGGGCGGCGGCGCCATGGCTTGCGCGCATTCGTCGAGCAGCGCGCACTGGCCGGCGGGCACCAGCGCCCGTAGCGCCGGCAGGGTGTCCAGCGTTTGGCGCAGGCCGGACAGCTCGCGCGGGCGCACCTGGCGCAGCGCGATGCGGGCGGTGATGCGCTCGACGTCGGAGACGCCGCGCAGCGCTTCGCGCATGTCGGGCAAGGCATTGGGACCTGACGCGAGCCACGCCTCGACGGCGTCGAGCCGCTGGGTGGCGGTGCGGCGGTCGCGCTGGGGGTGGGTCAGCCAGTGCCGCAGCGCGCGGCTGCCCATGCCGGTGCGGCAGGTGTCGAGCAGCGAGAACAGCGTCGGTGCGTCCTTGCCGCCCAGCGTCTGCGTGAGTTCCAGGTTGCGGTGGGTGCTGGCGGGCAGGTCGAGCAGGTCGTCGGGCTTCTCGACGACCAATTGCGCGACGTGCGCCAGCGCCTGGCCCTGGGTGTGCTCGGCGTAGCTGAGCAGCGCGGCCGCGGCGGCGTGGGCCACCGGCAGCTCGTGGGCGTTGAATCCGGCCAGGCTGGCCACCTTGAACTGTTCGCAGAGCTTGCGCTGGCCGAGCTCGGTGTCGAACTGCCAGGCCGGGCGGCGCGTCATCAGCGCGCCGGTCGACGCCAGCGCGGCGGGGCCGTCGCCCTGCACCAGCACCTCGGCGGCACTCAGGCGCGACAGGCTGCTGCCGAGCTGGCCGTCCAGGCATTCCGACAGGCCGAGCACGCCGCTGGACAGCCCGAGCCAGGCCAGCCCGTGCGTGGTGACGCCGCGGTGCGTGCGGCTGGCAAGGGCCACGAGCAACGCGTCGCGTTTGTCGGACAGCAATTCGGTGTCGGTGACCGTGCCGGGCGTGACCACGCGCACCACCTTGCGCTCCACCGGCCCCTTGGAGGTGGCGACGTCGCCCACCTGCTCGCAGATCGCCACGGACTCGCCGAGCTTGATCAGCTTGGCCAGGTAGGACTCCAGCGCCTGCACCGGCACGCCGGCCATCACCACCGGCTCGCCGGCGCTCTGGCCGCGGGCGGTGAGGGTGATGTCGAGCAGTTGGTTGGCGCGCCGGGCGTCGTCGAAGAACACCTCGTAGAAGTCGCCCATGCGGTAGAAGACCAGCGCGTCGGAGTGCTGGGCTTTGATGCGCAGGTACTGCTGCATCATCGGCGTGTGGGCGGACAGGTCGGGTTCTGCGGCCATGGGTTCAGGGTGTGGGCTCGCGGTTGGGGGCTTCTAGGGGTGGGCGCTGGTCTACCGCCGCCTCGCCCCGGAGGCAGCCCCCTCACTCCAGCCCTCTCCCCCGTGTCCGGGGGAGAGGGAGCGAAGAACTCCCTCTCCCGCTTGCGGGAGAGGGTTGGGGTGAGGGTGGTGGAGCGTCATGGACGGGTGAAGGCTGACAAAAGCGCATCGCGCCGATGGAGCGTGCCATCGACGGCGGCTATCGAACGCTCAATGCGAAGAAGAACCTTTGTCCTGCGCGATGTCGGCCTTGCGGATGCGCACCGCCTTCTTGGCCGGGGGCGCGGCCGTTTCCACGGACGCCGCCGCGGCTGCCCCGGCGAGGGCCTGCTCCGGCGTGAGGGCGGCGCCTTCGGACGGGGTGTTGTTCTCCCTCCCCTCGCCGCCCTCGTCCTTCGCGATCGCCCGGCTGTAGGGCGCCAGCAGCGGCACCAGCTGCGCGAAGATCTTGGGGTTGCCGGCGACGACCTCGCGCTGGTAGAGGAAGTCGGCCTCGCCGGTGAAGTTGCCCACCAGGCCGCCGGCCTCGGTGATCATCAGCGAGCCGGCGGCGATGTCCCAGGGGCTCAGGCCGGTCTCGAAGAAGCCGTCGTAGTAGCCGGCGGCCACGTAGCACAGGTCCAGCGCGGCGGCGCCCGGGCGGCGCAGGCCGGCGCATTGGCTCATGATCGTCTCGAACATCTCGACGTAGCGCTTGAGGTTGTCGCCGCGGCGGAAGGGGAAGCCGGTGCCGATCAGCGCGTCGGCCATGCGGTTGCGCCGCGACACGCGCAGCCGCTTGTCGTTCAGGAAGGCGCCGCGGCCCTTGGAGGCGTAGAACAGGTCGTTGCGGCTGGGATCGTAGACGACGGCCTGCTGCACCTGGCCCTTGTGGGCCAGGCCGATCGACACCGCGTACACCGGGAAGCCGTGGATGAAATTGGTGGTGCCGTCCAGCGGGTCGATGATCCAGAGGTATTCGCTGTCCTTGGCGCCGTGGGCCCGGCCCGATTCCTCGGCCAGGATGCCGTGGCCGGGGTAGGCGGTGAGCAGCGTCTCGA
>CBJNAE010000406.1:0-3221 GCA_966433995.1 uncultured Ideonella sp.
CGCGTCGTACACCTGCTTCCAGGTGGGGCGCTCGGGCATCTGCACGCCGGCCTTGGCCATCAGGTCGGAGCGGTACATCAGCATCGAGCTTTCGCCGTAGAACGGCGCGGCGTAGAGCTTGCCTTTGACCGACAGGCCGTTGCGCATGGCCGGCAGCAGGTCGCCCACGTCGTAGGCGGGGGTGGGCGCGATCTCCTTGAGCCAGCCCTTGCGACCCCAGATCGGGGTCTCGTACATGCCGATCGTCATCACGTCGAACTGGCCACCTTTGGTGGCGATGTCGGTGGTCACGCGCTGGCGCAGCACCCCCTCTTCCAGCGTCACCCACTTGACCTTGATGTCGGGGTTGGCTTTCTCGAAATGCTTGGTGTGCTTCTGCATCTCGATCATGTGGCCGTTGTTGACGGTGGCGATCACCAGGTCGGCCGCGGAGGCGGACAGGCTGGCGCAGGCGATCGCGCAGAAATAAACGGTCGATTTCAGTTTCATGGTGTCTCCAAACTGTTTTTCTGCTTTTGACGGAATAAAAAACATCAAAAAGCGAGGAAAGAAAGATATCAATACCCAGTCGTGTGCACTGGTACTTGTTCTGGCATTTCAGGTACTTTCTTGCCTCAAAGGCTCCGGATTTCCCCTAGGCGCCCGCATGAGAGTAGGAAAAACACGGCTGACAGATCGTGGCTGCCGGCCGCGCGGTCCCGACCCCGCATCGGCGCTGCAAGCCGTCAGAACGCGTAATTGATGCGCACCTTCACGCCGCTTTCGTCGCGCGAGGTGTTCAGGCCGCCGGCCCTGGACGTCGACGCCGCCAGCGTCAA
Organism: uncultured Ideonella sp.; assembly: GCA_966433995.1. Taxonomy (GTDB): domain Bacteria; phylum Pseudomonadota; class Gammaproteobacteria; order Burkholderiales; family Burkholderiaceae_C; genus JANPCX01. The sequence continues at coordinate 819 of CBJNAE010000406.1, forward strand.
CGAGGCGCCTGCGATGTCGAACAGCGGCATCGCGTAGGCGGCGTAGAAGGTCTCGGTCTTGTAGTCGCCGGCCGGCAGGTCGGTGGTGCCGTGCATGTAGCCCGCCGTCAGCCCGAAAGCGGTGTCGACGATCAGGCCGTAGGTCTGCATCTTGCGGCCGTTGGCGTCCTTGGCGGCGGCCAGGCTGAGGATGGGTTTGACGCCGGAGAAGTCGTAGGCGCCGGAGAAACCGACGCCCGTCTCGCTGCGGCCGGTCACGCCCCACTTGAGGGCCTCGCCGCCGACCTTCAGCGTCATCGGCCCGGCGGCGTAGGTCAGCACCGGCCGCACGCCCTTGGTGTCGGCCGCCTTGGTCTCCACCACGCCCAGCTCGCCGGAGAAGCCGCCGCCCAGGTTCAGCGTCGCCGCCGCGTGGAAATAGCCCTGGCCGTTGCTGGCGCTGCCGAAGCGTCCGCGCAGCGCGTTGGAGCGGTAGACGAAGGATTGCCCGTCGCCGTTGGCGTAGAGCACCAACGCGTCGCGCGGGATGGGGAAGAGGTCGGCAGCTTCGAAACGGCCGAGCTTGACGTCGGCGGCGCTCGACCCGAGCTGCACCCACATGTCGTCGACCGCCGTGGTGCCGTTGCGCAGGGCCAGGTAGGAAGCCTTGCCGGCGATGAACCTGTCCTTGCTGAACTTGCCGATGGCGTTCAGCTCGACCCGGCCGCTCTGGCTGAAGCCGCGGTCCTGGTTCAGGTAGGTGTTGTCGAATTCGATGTTCGCGTTGAACTCCGCGGCGTGCGCGGAGGCGGCGCATAGCAGGCCGCCGAGGGCCAGGATGGGCAGCCGCCGCGCGGCCGGGGTGCTGGTGGTCGTGTTGATGTTTCTCATGGTGTTTCTTGTGGGCGGTGTTCTTGTCGCGAACACCCTGTGCACGGCTCGCGCCGCGGGTCGGCCCCCTCGCGGGGCTCACGGTGGATGGGTGGATGGATGGACGTGGTCGAAGCGGTCCGGCCTCCTTTCAGGACAAAGCGGCCCCCTGGAGCCTCATGGGCACCACTGCATGGATGGGGAGGGAATGGCGCGGCCCGGCCTTCGGCGAAGGCAGGGGTGCCGCGGCGGTGTCAGGCCGGCCGCGTCAACCGGGCCGCCAGCGGCGGGGGTCCGGCGGCCGGGTGCGTGGCCTGGGGCCGGCGCGCGCCCTCGCGGTCCGGGTGGGGCGGGGTTTCGCGCTCATTTGAAGTAACCCGCCTTGCGCATCTCGGCCACGGCCGAGGCCTGCGCGGCGGCCAGGGCATCGGCCACCGGCAGCTTGCCCGCCAGCGCCTTGGCCACCTCGGCGCCGGTGGCGTCGCCGATGGCGGCGAACTCCGGGATGGCGGCGAATTGCACGCCGAGGTAGGGGCGGGGCCCCAGCGTGCTGTCGGCGGGGTTGGCCAGGGCGATCGCGCTGGCCTCGGAAAACGCCCAGCGCCCGGCCTGGCGGATGAACGCCGGGTTCTTGTAAGTGGAGATGCGGGTGCCCGTGGGCACGCTGCCCCAGCCAACTTCGCGGCCGACGAGCTCGATGTATTGCCGGGACGTGGCCCAGCGCACGAAGCGGCGCGCCTCATCGACCTTCGGCGTTCCCGCGGGAATGGCCAGCGACCAGGCCCACAGCCAGTTCGCCCCCTTGGTCGACACGCCGTGCGGCGCCTGGGCGAAGCCCACGGCCTCGGAGACTTTGCTCTGCCTGGCGTCGGTGACGAAAGAGGCCGCGATGGTGGCGTCCACCCAGATGGCGCAGCGGCCTTCCTGGAAGAGCTTGAGGTTCTCGTTGAAACCGTTGGCCTGCGGGTTGGGCGGGCCGTGGCGCTGCAGCAGCTCCAGGTACAGCGACGTGGCGGCCCGCCAGGGCGGCGTGTCGACCTGGGGCTGCCAGGCCATGTCGAACCACTGTCCGCCGAAGGCGTTGACCATGGTGGTCAGCAGCGCGATGTTCTCGCCCCAGCCCGGTTTTCCGCGCAGGCAGATGCCGTACTGGCCGGCCTCGGGGCGGTGCAGCCTGGCGGCGATCTCCCGCACTTCGGTCCAGGTGGGCTGGCTGGGCATGGTCAGGCCGGCCTTGGCGACCAGGTCCCGGCGGTAGATCGTCATCGAACTCTCGCCGTAGAACGGCGCCGCGTACAGCCTGCCCTGGTGGCTCAGGCCGCTGCGGATCGCCGCCAGCAGGTCGTTCACCTCGAAGGCCGCGTCCGGCTCGATGTCTTCGAGCCAACCCTTGCGCGCCCAGATCGGGACTTCGTACATGCCGATGGTCACCACGTCGTAGCTGCGCGACCGGTTCGCCACGCCGGACGCGACGCGGCCGCGCAGCTCGGCCTCCTTCAGCGTCACCCAGCGCAGCTTGATGCCGGGGTTGTCGCGCTCGAAATGCCGGGACAT
>CBJNAE010000407.1:0-3196 GCA_966433995.1 uncultured Ideonella sp.
GGCCCGCCATTCGAAACGCTGCTCGTCGACTTCCTTGCCCCACTGCGCGCCGCGCCGCTGCAGCGCGAGGTGGAAGCCGGCTTTCTCGTACAAATGCCGCGCGGCGTGCAGTCCGTCGAATGTCCAGAGGTGCGCGCGGGCGTAGCCGCGGTCCCTGCAAAAAGCCATCGCGGCCGCCATCAACGCATGGCCGGCGCCGGTGCCGCGGATCGCTTCGGAAACGATGAACCACCGCAAGTGGGCGCCGTCGGCGCCGCGGGCATGCAGGCCGTCGATCGCGATCGAGCCGTTCACCGTGCCGTCCGGCCCGAGGGCCAGCCAGAGGCCATCGCGCCCGGCTTCGAATCGTTCGCAGAACGCCGCCAGTTCGCGGGCCACCTTGGCCTCGAACGGCAGGCCGAATCCTGCCAGCTTGTGGTAGCAGTCGGCATGCAGCGCCGTGATGCGGCCGATGCAGCCGGGCAGGTAGCCGGAGTGGATGAGGGTGCTTCCCATGGCCTGGCGGTTGGCGCTGGACCGCGGCTCAATGCCCGGCTGTCGGCCCGGGCAACCGGGCGCGGAAGAATGCGGCGGCGTCCTGGTTGAGTTGGTCGTGCACCGCTTGCCGGTCGACACCGGCCGGGTCGGCGCACAGTGCCCATGTTTTCAACATGAACCTGCCCCCGCGGCCCCTCACCGCGGGCAAAGCGACGGTCATGGCGTTCCTCATGTCTTCTCTTCCATTTTTTCCTTCCGGCCCGGGTCACAAGCCGCCACCCTTCAGTCCGGCCGCACTGGGATGGACGCCTCGTGGCCCACCACGGTGTGCCATGGGATCACCCGCCAGGCCGTGACCAGGCCGTTCAGCACGTAGGGGTCGGCCTTGGCGAAGGCTTCCGGGATGTCGGCGCTGTCGGTGGAGAACAGCAGCATCGCGCCTTCTGGAGGGTCGCCGCAGGCGCCGCCGAGCACCAGCTCGCCGCGTTCCACCGCCTGCCAGGCCAGGGCCAGGTGGGCCTGGCGGAACTGCGCGCGGCGGGTGGGGTAGTCGGGGGTGACGGTGTAGAGCAGCAGATGGTGCATGGATGACGCCTTTCGTCTGGGATGGGGCTTCAGCGGGTTGGGCCGAACCGCGCTTCGGAACGGGCCCTGGCGCGTTGGGCTTCGGTTTCCCTGTCCTTGGGCGGGGCGGAGGTCACCATCGACCGGATGAGCCGGCGCGCCGATTCGGCGACTTCCTCGACCGCCCGATCGAAAGCGGCCTCGTTCGCCTTGGACGGCACGCTGAAGCCGCTGAGCTTGCGCACGAATTGCAGCGAGGCGTCGCGGATCTCCAGCTCGGTGGCCGGCGGCTCGAAATTGAAGAGGGTCTTGATGTTCCTGCACATGGCCTGGGTCCTCCGGGTGGTGGGCTGGCCGGCCGCACCCCTGCGCCTTCAGGCGTAGGGCGAGCCGTCCTTGTGGGTGAAGACCCAGGCGCCCCCGGTGAAACGCGCCTGGATGTCGTCGTCGGGGTAGGCCACTTCGTCGCCCGGCGTGCGGTCGCCGACCTCGAGGTAGAGCACCTCTTCGGCGGTTTCGTTGGACAGCCGGTGGGCGTCGCCCGTGCCAGCCTTGAAGCCGGCGCACATGCCGGCCGATAGCTGCGTCGCCCCCGCGTCGGTGTGCAGGGTGGGGTGGCCTTGGAGGATGTAGACGAATTCGTCCTGCGTGCTGTGGGCGTGCCGCAGCGCCGACACCGCGCCGGGCGCCAGCCGCGTCAGGTTGACGCCGAAACGGGTGAGGCCGAACCAGTCGCCGAGCTGGCGTTTCTCGCGGCCGGCCATCATGGAGGCGAAGGGTTCAGGGTAGAGCGACGGCTTGGCGCGGGTGGGGACTTCGGCCGCGAGTGTGGCGATGGGCGGTGTCGGGTTCGGCATGGCGGTTGGCGGTGGGCGGCGGGCCGGGGTGGCGCCCGGTCAGTATGCCAAGGACGCGGCGGCGCAGGCCGCCGACAGGATGGAGGCGGCGGTGCGCAGGTGGTTCCACCAGAGCCATTCCTTCACGTAGGCCGGCCAGTAGGCCTCGGCCTCGGCGGAACCGGCTTCCAGCCGCGCCAGCCGGTCGTTGCGCGGCACGTTGCAGGCGGCGGTGACGGCGAAAGTGCCGGCGAGGTAGGCCAGCCCCGAAGCCAGTAGCAGCGCGGACCGGGCTGTGCCCCAGGGGAAGAAGCCCGCCAGCACGCAGATGCAGGCCATCACCGCGGTGCCGACGAAGAGGCTGAGGAACAAGGGGTTGAGGACCACCACGTTGATGCGCTGCATCGCCGCCACGCCGTGGGCCGCCGGCAGTTGGGCCAAGGCCTTCATCACGAAGGCCGAGAAGGCGAAGAAAACGCCGCCGACGATGGCGGCGCCGAGGCAGACGAGCAAGGGCAGGCTGTTGATCATCGCGGTGCGGCGCAGGTGGGGAAGCCGGGATTCTCAGCCCCAACCTCAGCCCCAACCGCGTTCGTGCGCGCCATCCAGCGTTTTTTTCGGCGGACCGCGGCCGCCTCCGGGGGGAGCTCAGGCGCGAGGCCGAGTGGACCGCTGCCGCGTCAAGGCGATGCTGAACAAGTCCCCGCAGATGCGCATGCCCGAATTCGAGGATCCGCGCGCCGCGAGGGACTTGTTCAGCGTCGCCTCAACCCGTTTCGCCGTCCCGCGCGGCCTGCCCCTGCTCGACCAGCGCCGCCAGCTTGTCGAGCGACATCCGCCAGCCGGCTTCGTTGTCGCGCGGCGCCACGCCGGGTGGCACGTCCTCGTGCAAGGCCCGGACCTCGGTGCCGCCCGGCGCGTCGGCCAGCTCGAAGGTCACCCTCATCTCGCCCTGCATCGATTCGTCGCCGGTCTCGAACGACATCACCTGCACGATCCTCTCGTCCGGCACCAGTTCGACGAAACGGCCATGGTGGGTGTCGGTGCGGGCGCTGGTCTTGCCGACGCCGCGGGCGGTTTCATAGGTGAGCGAGATCCGGAAAGCGCCGCCTTCCCGCACGTCGAAAAGGTGCACGGCGCCGCTCATGCCGTCGGGCACCATCCACCGCAACACGGCCTGGCGGTCGGTCAAGGCCCGGTAGACGCTGGCGCGGGGCGCCTTGATCCGGCGCGCCACCCGGGTGGCGCTGGTTGAGACTGTCGAGCTGTCCATGGCGAACCTTTCGGAAGTGATGTCCCGCCAGCGGTGCCGGGCGGGC
>CBJNAE010000408.1:0-3150 GCA_966433995.1 uncultured Ideonella sp.
ACGGTGTGGATGGCCTCGCGCACCGGCTCGTTGCCGCGGAAGCTGAAGCTCACGTTGCTGACACCGCCGCTGACGCGGGCGCCCGGCAGGTTCTGCTTGATCCAACGGGTCGCCTCGATGAAGTCGACGGCGTAGTTGTCGTGCTCCTCGATGCCGGTGGCGATGGCGAAGATGTTGGGGTCGAAGATGATGTCTTCCGGCGGGAAGTCGACCTCGTCCACGAGGATGCGGTAGGCCCGCTCGCAGATCTCGACCTTTCGCCGGTAAGTGTCGGCCTGGCCCTTCTCGTCGAAAGCCATCACGACGGCGGCCGCGCCGTAGCGCTTGATCAGCTTGGCCTGGTGCTTGAAGGGCTCGACGCCCTCCTTCAGCGAGATCGAGTTGACGATGCCCTTGCCCTGGATGCACTTCAGGCCGGCCTCGATGACGCTCCATTTCGAGCTGTCGACCATGATCGGCACGCGCGAGATCTCGGGCTCGGAGGCGATCAGGTTCAGGAAGCGCGTCATCGCGGCCTGGCTGTCCAGCATGGCCTCGTCCATGTTGACGTCGATCACCTGGGCGCCGTTCTCCACCTGCTGGCGGGCCACGCTCAGCGCCTGCTCGAAGTCGCCACCGAGGATCATCCGGGCGAAAGCCTTGGACCCGGTGACGTTGGTGCGCTCGCCCACGTTCACGAAGAGGCTGTCGGCGCCGATGGTGACCGGCTCCAGGCCGGACAGGCGCAGGGGCGGGACGGCGTCGGCCTGGGATGCCTCGGCGGAGGCGGCGGGGGTGGGGACTGGGCTCATGGGTCGAGGCTCGTGTTGGACGGTCCGCCCGCCCACCCTTCGGCGCGGCCGGCGTCACCGCGGCCCGCACCATGCGACAGGAAAGCGGTCGGGTGAGCGCGGTTTCTGGCCGGCGGCGGCTGTCGCCGCGGCGGCATTCGAGCCTGGCCGAGGGCCCGTGCGGGGGCCCAGGGTCGCAACGCTCCTCGAATGGGGCCGAATTGTAGGGCGCCGGGGCGAGGCTGTCCCGCAACGGCGCATGGCCCCCGACGTGAACTATTCTCGATTTGGCCGGACAATCTGGAATGCCCGGAGAACCGGGGCGCGGCCGCCGCTTACAAATGGAATCCGGCGCGGTATGCACCCACTGACAGCGCCCACGACCCACCCGCCCATGAACGTCATCGCCCTGCCCGCCAACGCCATCCGCGTCGGAGTGCCGATCCCGGTTTCCCTGCGCGACGAAGCGGGCCGCCTGCTGCTGGCGCGCGGCTCGGTGGTCGAGTCCGAAGCCGTCCGGCAGCAGTTGATCTCCCGCGGCGTCTACGTCGACGAGGCCGAATCCGAGCCCTTCACCCGCGCGCTGGCCGGCAAGCTCGACAACCTGGTGCGCAACAACGTCCTGATCGGCCGCATCGCCAGCGCCACGCCCGACGGCAACGTGCTCTACAGCGCGCCCGAGCGGCCGACCGACCCGGTGGCCATGTGGCCCGACCTGGTGCTGCGGGCCAGCGCCCTGCTGCGGGACACGCCGCGCGCCGACTTCCTGCCGCGGCTGGCCCAGCTGCAGCAGGAGGTGCTCGACCAGATCGAGCGCCACGCCGACGCCTCGCTGCTGATCCTGGTGCAGCACGCCATCACCGACCCACGCGACTACAGCGCCAAGCATTCGCTGCTGGTGGCGCTGGTCTGCGAGCTGGCCGCCCGGCACATCCCGCACTGGCCGGAAAGCTGCCGCGCTTCGCTGCGCTACGCCGCCATCACGATGAACCTGGCCATGACGGCGCTGCAGGACCAGCTCACCACCCAGCGCGGCGCGCCCAACCCCAAGCAGCGCGAGCAGATCGACACCCATGCGGCGCGCGGCGTCGCGATGCTCGGCGAGGCCGGCGTGACCGACAAGCTCTGGCTCGAAGCCGTCGCCCTGCACCACGACACCCCCTCCGGGCCGCTGGCGAGCATGGGCCCGGGCACCCAGCTCGCCCGGCTGCTGCAGCGCGCCGACATCTTCACCGCGCGGCTGAGCCCCCGGGAAGGGCGCAAGGCCCTGTCGGCCACGGCCGCGGCCCAGGCCGCCTACCTGGACGAGAACGAACAGGCCGACGAGGCCGGCGCCGCCATCATCAAAGCCACCGGCCTGTACCCGCCCGGCACCTACGTGCGCCTGGGCAGCGGCGAAATCGCCCTGGTGCTGCGCCGCGGCCGGCGCGCCAATGAGCCCAAGGTGGTGAGCATCGTCGGCCGCGAAGGCCTGGCGCTGGGCGCCCCGGCGGTGCGCGACACCCGGCTGCCGCCGCACAACGTGACCGGCAGCGTGCCGCCGCACGAGGTCAAAGTGCGCGTCAACCTCGAGCGCATGGTGGCCCTGGTGTGACTCGCGGGCACGCCGGCTGCCCGCCCTTGCGTTCCGCCGCCGCGGCCCCATCTGCGGGGGCCGGCAAACCTAAAATCCCAGAAACTCAAGGCAGGCCCCCATGGTTCCCCACCTCATCACCGCGCTGACCGGCCCCATCAACGAACTGGAGCAGCGCATGCTGGAGTCGCTGCCCGCGATCGAGCGCTGGTTCCGGCTCGAATGGATGGAACACACGCCGCCCTTCTACACCTCGGTCGACCTGCGCAACGCCGGCTTCAAGCTGGCCCCGGTCGACACCAACCTCTTCCCCGGCGGTTTCAACAACCTCACCACCGAGATGCTGCCGCTGGCGGTGCAGGCGGCGATGGCCGCGGTCGAGAAGATCTGCCCCGAGGCGAAGAACCTGCTGCTGATCCCCGAGAAGCACACCCGCAACAGCTTCTATTTGATGAACGTGGCGCGGCTGCAGCAGATCTTCCACCAAGCCGGCCTGAACGTGCGCCTGGGCAGCCTGGACGAATCGATCACCGAACCCACCCAGGTGCCGCTGCCCGATGGCGGCGCCCTGACGGTCGAGCCGCTGCTGCGCACCCGCGGCCGGCTCGGGCTCAAGAATTTCGACCCCTGCACCATCCTGCTGAACAACGACCTCTCCGCCGGCATTCCCAAGGTCCTGGAAGGCCTGCATGAGCAGTACCTGTTGCCGCCGCTGCACGCCGGCTGGGCGGTGCGCCGCAAGACCCACCATTTCCAGGCCTACGAGGAAGTGGCCAAGAAGTTCGCCAAGCTGCTGGGCATGGACCC
>CBJNAE010000409.1:0-3149 GCA_966433995.1 uncultured Ideonella sp.
TCGACGTGGCGCGCAAGCGCATCTCGCTGACCATGAAGCTGGACGCCAAGGCGCCTGCGGCCGGGGGCGACCGCGACAACAGCTACCGGCCCGCCGGCCGCGGCGAGAGGATGGGACGCCCGGCGCCCGCGGTGGTCCAGCCGTCGGCCATGGAAATGGCCTTCGCCAAACTCAAGGCGGGGCGCAACTGATCGCCGCGCAGCGGTGGCCGCCGATGCTTTTTGTAAAAAGTGGTGACAGGCCCCGGGAAGGGCCTTCATTCGAAAGATACTGAAACTGGAACACCCATGAAAAGGAGCTCGATTTGAAGAACATCAAATGCCTGACCGCGATCTCGTTGGCCATCCTGACAGCAGCCTGCGGCAGCCCCAAGACCGAAAGCGGTCCGATGGCCAAGGCCAACCTGGAAGCGACCAAGGGCAACGCCGTCAGCGGCGTCGTCACCTTCCATCAGCATGGCGACCACGTCATGGTGCATGCCAAGGTCAGCGGCCTGAAGCCCAACCAGGAGCACGGCTTCCACGCCCACGAGAAGGGCGACTGCTCCAGCGGCGACGGCATGAGCACCGGCGGCCACTTCAACCCCACCGGCAAGCCGCACGGCCCGCAGCACGCTGACCACCACGCCGGCGACCTGCCCGCGCTGAAGGCCGACGCCAACGGCAATGTCGACATCAAGTTCCACCTGTCAGGCGTGACCTTGACGGCCGGCCCCACCAGCCTGGTCGGCCGCGGCCTGATCGTCCACGCCGGCCCGGACGACTACACCACCCAGCCCACCGGCAACTCCGGCGCGCGGATCGCTTGCGCCGTGATCAATGCGGTGAACTGAAGGGTAGGCCTTGAACAAAAGGGGGGTGCCGGTTTCGCGGCACCCCCCCTTTTTTTCCACCGTCCCGCCGGGGTTATTCCGAGACCCGCGTCGTCTTCAATGCCGTGTCTGCCGCGATGTCGCCGTCGCTGAAAGGGTACTTCGCGAAGCGCTTCTGCGCGTACAGCTCGGCCGTCTGGTCGGCGTAGTAGGGGCTGTTGGGATCGGCCGACTGGCCATAGCTCAGCAACGCCTGGGCGACCGGGCCGCCGCTGTCCCAGGTGACGGTCTGGACATAGCTCGCGCCGCTGAGTACTTCGGGGTAGCCGACGGCCGACAGCGGCGCCATCGTCAGCTTGTTGAACGCACCCTCGAATTCATCGCCGCCGTGGACCGGGATCACCGTGCCCTTGCGCACCACGAACTGGTAGCGGCCCAGGGGCTGGTTGATGTCGATGCCCAGCTGGGCCAGGTCGCGCACCGTCTGTGCCAGGGCTTGCAGCAGCGCGGCGTTCACCGCCGGCGAGGCGGTGTTCAGGTCGCGCGGCGTGTTGACCGGGTCGGCCGGGTTGAACGGCGTGGCCCAGACGTTGGGGATGTCCTTGGCGGTGCGCCAGAACTCGCGGAACAGCACCGCGCCCACGGAGTCGAGGTTGGCCTTGCGGTCCCAGCGCTTGAGCACGCCGCAGGCGGCGCCGGTGTCGACCGTGGCGCCGGACACCGCCACCAGGGGCGCGGCTTCGCAGCTCGCCACCAGCGGGCCCGCCGCCATCTCGGCGGCGAGCACGCGGTTTTGGAAGAGCACCTGCTGCAGCACGCCGAGGCTGTGGAAACCGGTGCCGGCCAGGCCGTCGGTGCCGTTCAGGCGTTGCTGGACTTGCTGGATCCCCAACCGGGTGCGCAGGGTGCGGGCGGTGCCCACCGGCCCGATGACGGGCGAAAACCCGGTGAGCGGCTGCGCCGGGTTGGACAGCCAGTAGCTGTCGTTGGAGTTGGCGGTGTAGTCGTCGCGCGTCAGCGAGGGCATGCTGCCGCCCGCGAAGTTGCCGGCCTGGCGCGCGGCCGGGTCGACCGTCCATTCGCAGGCGGCCTTGGAGCCGTCGAGCACCGGGATGCCGGTGGCCTTCAGCACCGCCTGGGCGGTGGGCGACTGGGTGCAGGCGCCCAGCTTGGCCAACGGCACGTTGGGCGTGGCACCGATGTCGGCGTAGAAGGCCTTGCCCGCGCGGTCGGCCGCCAGGGTGTTCACCCAGGGCAGCCCGGTGACGTTTTCGAGCGCGGCTTTCACGTCGGCCACGTTCTTCGCCTGGCCCAAGCGCAACCATTGCTCCATCAGCCGGGTGTTGGCGAGGTTGGCGTCGCGCAGCGCGAAGGCCTGCTGCGCGTTCCAGTTGAAGCCGAGCGTGGGCGCGAGCAGCACCGGGCCGAAGCGGGTGGAATACAGCGTGCGGGTCACCGGCTTGACCGAACCGTCAGCCTGGCGCGCGTCCACGCTGACGGTCTTGCTCGTCATCTTGACCGGCTGGCCTTCGTAGACGTAGCTGGTCGGGTCGCCCGGCACCAGGGTCAGCTCGTAGGGGGTGAAGCGCAGCGAGGTGGAGACGGTGTGGCTCCAGGCCACGTCCTTGTTGAAACCGATCACCACCATCGGCATGCCGCCGATCGACACGCCGGCCGTGTCGTACTGGCCCGGCACCGTGAGGTGCAGCTGGTAGAAGCGGTTGGTGGTGAACCACGGGAAATGCGGGTTGCCCAGCAGCATGCCGGTGCCCGTGCCGGTGGCCTGCGCGCCCAGCGCGTAGGCGTTGGAGCCGAAGGGTTTGTCGGACACCAGCATTTCGCGGCGCAGGCGCTCGCCGTCCAGGCCGGCCAGTTGCTTGCGCAGCAGCTTGTCGGCATGGCGCTGCGCCAGCTTCTGGCCGGCGGGCGCGGCGTTCGGCGACGCTTGCGGCGGCTGGGCCGCGACGATGGCGTCGAGGAAATTGCCGCCCGAGGCCTGGATGGCCTTCTCGGCCAGCATGCGGTGCATGTCGGCTTCGGTGATGGCGCGCACCCAGGGTTGGCCGCGGCAGCTTTCGGGCAGGCTGTTCAGTCCGGTGTCGCGCAGGTAGCGGTTGTAGCCGGCCACATAGCCGCGCAGCAGGTCGCGCACCTCGGCGGGCGCTTGGTCGTGGCCGGCCTTGAGCGCGGCGTCGTCCAGGTAAGACTTGAAGAAAAAATCGCTGTTCAGGTTCTTGACCTGTTTGAACGCGACGACGGTGGTGGCGTCCGGCCCGAAATACCTGGAGCGCTCGCCGTTGACGGTGACGACCTGGTCGGCCAGCAGGCAGAGGTTGTC
>CBJNAE010000410.1:0-3143 GCA_966433995.1 uncultured Ideonella sp.
TCCAGCAGCAGGTGGGCCAGCACCTGGGCGGTCTTGCCCAGGCCCATGTCGTCGGCCAGGATGCCGGCGAGGTTCTGCGCCCTGAGGTATTGCAGCCAGGCCACGCCTTGCAGCTGGTAGGGGCGAAGCCGCAGGCCGAGGCCGGCGGCGGACAAGTCTTGCGCTTCCACCGGCCGCGGGCTGCCCACCTCGCGCAAGCGCTTGGCCAGCGACGCCAGGCCGGCCTCGCCCTGCAGCTGCCAGGCGCCGTGGGCGCCGGCGCGCCTGGCCTGGCTTTCCTGCGAACTCAGCAGCGCCAGGCGCATCGCTTCGATGCGGTGCAGGTCCCAGCTGGAGAATTCCAACGGCCCGCCTTCCACACCGGGTTTGCCCTCGCGCAGGTCCACTGTGAGCAGGTCCACCATCGCGCCGACGATGGCCTTGAGCGGCGCGGCCGGGGCTTCGATGCGGCGGCCGCCGGGCCCGCGCAGCAGGATGAGCGCGTCGTCGTGGATGGCGTCGATCTCGGCCGCCTTGAGCCAGCGCGCATCGCGCTTGAGCAGGTCGGCCAGCAAGGGCGCCAGGTCCAGCGTCTGGCCTTCCACTTCGATGCCCAGGCTCAGCAGCCAGGAGCCTTCGCGCTTGGGCTGCGACAGCGCCGTCACGCCGGGCTGGCGCGGGCCGAGCGGCGCGGCGAGTTCGCGGCCGGTCTCCTCGCCGGTGGCCGGGTCGACCACCAGGCGCCAGCGGTCCACCGCCACGCTCTGGTGGGCGAAGCCGGGCTGGATGACCACCGCCCAGCCCTGGGCCTGCAGCTTGGGGATTTGCTCGGCCCAGAAGTCGCCGAACCAGCCCTCCTCGGGCAACGACCACAGCTTCTCGTGGCCCTCGGCCGCCTGCGGGCTGCGCCACTGCAGCGCCTCGGTCGGCAGCGGCCGCAGGCCGGCGGCCCAGAGCTGGTCCCGGGCGTCGGCCTCGGCGCCGAGGTCGCGCTGCAACAGCACGCGCCGGTCCCAGGCGCCGCGCAGCAGCTCGGTCGCCTTGGGGCGGCTGTTGAGCAGGCTGTGCGGCGCGGGCGTGTCCCAGCGCAGGCCGCCGTGGTCGGCGTCGAGTTCGTAGGTCCAGTCGACCCGCGCCACGGTGGCCTGCAGGCTGCGCGGCCCGAAGCCCGGCACCGCCCGCAGGCCGAGCAGGCCGTCGCCGCGGGTCAGCGTCTGCAGGGTGATGCGCGGGCGGAAGCGGCCAGGGACGGCGGGTGCGGCCGACGGGAGCGGGGAAGAAGCCATCCCGCGATTTTCAGGCCTGGCGGTCTTGCGGTCCGCCCGGTGGCGCCCCGGCTTTCCGTCAGCGGCCCAGCAGCAAGGCTTTGAGCACGTGGCCGGCGATGCGCGGGTTCTCTTTCATCCGCCGCACGCTGTAGCCGTACCAGTCGCGGCCGTAGGGCACGTAGACGCGCACCGCGAACCCTTCGTCCCGCAACCGGTCGCGCAAAGGCTCGCAGACGCCGAGCAGCACCTGGAACTCGAAGTCCGCGGCGCCCAAGCCGCGCGCGCGGGCCAGCGCGACGACGGCTTCGACCAGCGCTTCGTCGTGCGTGGCGACCGCGGCGAAAGCGCCGGCGTCGAAGCAGGCGGCCGCGTGCCGCAGCAGATGCGGGTTGACCGCCGCCCTGTCGGTGGCCGCGCCGTCCACCAGCAGCGAGGGGTCTTCCCGGTAGATGCCTTTGCACAGCCTCAAGCGGCAGCGCGCGGCCGCCAGCGGCGCCAGGTCGCGGTCGGTGCGCCGCAGGTAGGACTGCAGCGCCAGCGCCGCGTTGGCGTGGCGCGCCCGCAGCCGGTCGAACAAGTCGATCTCCAACTGGGTGCAGCGCGCGTCCTCCATGTCGATGCACACGCCGGTGCCGTGGCGCGCGGCCTCGTCGAGCAGGCCGTCGAGCAGGCGCTCGCAACGCGCCGGGTCGAGCCAAAGGCCGAGGGCCGACGGTTTGACCGACAGCTCGGCGCGCAGGCCGTGCGCGTCGATGGCGCGCAGGGCTTGCCGGTACTCGTCGGCCGTGCGTTCGGCCCGCGGCCAGTCGGACACCGACTCGCCGAGCACGTCGACGGTGGCGCTGAAGCCCGCGGCGTTGAGGTCTCGGACGCGGCGAACCGCGTCTTGCAGGTCGTCGCCGGCGATGTAGCGACGCGAGATCCTGCGCACCAGCGGGCGTGGGATCCAGGGGATGGCGAGGGCAGCCAAGTGAGAGAGGCGGTCGGAGAAGGATGAAGAAACAGGTTTCTTTTGCATGGAAAGGACTTCCAAAGACGGAGCCGCCCGGCGAAGGCCGGGCAATGCCGCGAAACCACCCGCCGCGCGGGTCGTGCGCCGCCATCGGGAATCGGCAGGTGGCTGAGCGGAAAGGAGGCCCCAGGGGCATGGCCCCGGGACGACGCCGGCGGTGGCCGCGCCGCCACGCGCCGGGCGCGGTCAAGCGTCGCGGCGTGGGATGGCGGCGTGGGATGGCCGACGCGAAGCGCGGTTCAGCGCATCGTCGTCGAAGGAGGCCAGGCGGCTGCGTGCATGTCTGGGTGTCCGGGAAGGGACGCGATTGTCGCCTTCCCGCGGCCTGGGCGGTTGTGACGGGCCAACACGGCCGCCGGCGCATCCGCGCCAAACCGCTGCAAAGCGTGCATTCATCACTGCAACCCCCGCCGGCCGCGGCACCAGCGGTCAAGTCCGGCGCTCCATCCGACGAAGATCGGTCAACACAGGAGTTGTCGCGTGCGCAAATCGATCGCTTGGGTTGTCGGGTTGTTGTGGATGTCGTGGGTGCCCGCCGGCTGGGCCGCCGACCTGACGCCGACCGAGGAGCGCTGGCTGCAGGGCGCCTGGCCCGTGATCACCCACGCGCGGCAGGAGAAACTGCCGCTGGACATCGTCGTGCAGCCCCAGCCCACGCCGGGTGCCTCGCCGCTGGCGATGGCCTTCGTCGGCGGCCGCTGCAAGCTCGTGCTGTCGATGCGCGGCAACCCGCAGGCCGAGGACCTGCTCCGGCGCATCGAACCGGACTTGCTGGACGCCACGCTGGAGCTGATGGCCGCGCACGAGCTGGGCCATTGCCGCCGCAGCCTGGACGGCGCCTGGCAGCAAGTGCCCAGCGGCTTCGCGCCGCCCCAGGGGGAAGC
>CBJNAE010000411.1:0-3113 GCA_966433995.1 uncultured Ideonella sp.
GACGGAGACGGAGACGGAGATGGAGATGGAATTTCCTATCTCAGGCCGAATGCCTCTTCCACCGAACTGAGCCCCCTCCCCCCGTTCGGGCTGAGCCTGTCGAAGCCCTGTTGGCGGACCGCCAAAGCCCCGATGGGCGGCACCCCGCCCCACCGCCCCTGGCAAACCGGCCGCTCCGGATCCCCATCCATGAAATCCAGCAGCACCGCTTCTCCAACACCCAACGGCGCACAAGACCGGCAGCGGCAACCCTCCCCACCCACGCACCCGCAACCCATCGCCGGCCCGACCGGTATCCAATCCGTCACCAGCCCGTCTGTTTCGGGTTCCCACTCCGCGAGCCGCCAGCGCACCTTCACCCGGCTAGCGGCACCGGCTTCAACCGCCACCACCGACCCTACCTGCGGCCCCCGCACCACCGGGCGCACCGCCTGCGGCTCCGGCTGGAACGGCACGCACAACGGATGCACCTCCATCGCGAACCGCTGCACCGATGACGCATCGGCCGCCCCGGCCGCGTGGCCCGGCGTGTCGGCCGGCTTGCCGCTCGCCAGCTGAGCCCCATCCCAACCCGGCGCCTCTTCCAGGTGATAGTCCACAGCCACCACGAGGTGAGCCTCGTTCGGGTCGGCTTGCGGATGCCCCCGAAGCGCCATGGTGCGCCCCGGCGCGACGCCGCGGTGGTTCAAGTGGGCGTTGAATCGCGCGGCGCGCAACCCGCCGGGCAGGGTGTCGGCAACCGCGGCTTCGCGACCCATGGCCCAGTAGTCCACATGCGGTTCGACCGGGCTCCGACCGAAGCGGACTGAACCCGCCTGCGCCTGTGACCCAGGTTGCGGCGGCCTGGGCCCCAGGAAAGGGATCACCCAGTCAACGCCAGCCGAAGAACGAGACGCCCCGGCCTCGCCGTCCGCGAACACCAGACCATGCCCGCCCGCCTGGTGCTCGAAGAACCAGTAGATCCCTTCGTCTTCGCACAACCGCGCGATGAAGTCGAAATCCGTCTCGCCGCACTGCAACGTGCGCGGCCGGGCCGAGTGGCGGCGGGTCAGCCTGTCGAGCGACAGCGGGTGGCCGTACGGCGCCAACACCTGCGCCAGGATCGCCGGGGCCGCGAGCCCTTCGAAGACGCGCACGTGGCTGCGCCGCGTGGCCAGCCACAGCCAGGGGCGCAGCAGCAACCGGTGGGGAAAGAGGGCGATGGGCGGCGAGGTCGACGCCGCAACGGGCGGGGAAGACAGCTCAACCGGCCCTTCGCGCATGCCGATGCGGGTGATCAAGCCGTCGAGGTAACGCAGGCGGGCGGAGGCTGGCGGTTCGCCGCCATCGACCCCGCGGCGCGTCAGGCCACCGGGGCCTTCGAAGCCCGCTCCACCATCATCCAGCCGCATCACCACCGTGCCATGCCGCCCCAGCCAACGCGGCGGGTCCAAGGCCGGGGCGGGCGACACCACGTCCACTTCCCAGGCATGCAGCCGGCTGATCTCTTCGGTGCCGGTGAGGCGGCGAAAGGTCAGGGCCGGGATTGGCGGCGAAGATGGACCCGGTCGGCTGTGGCCGCAACCTTCTCCTTCACCCGGGAAACCCTCGCCGCGCCGGCCTTCAGGCGGCCCCACGATCAAACGGCAGACAGGCTGGGCGGTCGAATCCGCGCTCACCCCAGGCCGGCAGCCGCCCGGGCCTATCACCCCCGGCCCCGCCATGCCACCGGCCGAGACGGCGGCGGCGCCCGCGAAACCCGCAGCGCGGTGGGGCCGGCGGCGGTTCATGGCATCGGCTGAAGCCGCCTGCGACCCGTGGCCCACTGCGCGTTCGCAGCGACGCCCCCGGGCCAGCCAGGCACCGGCCCTTCCAGGGGGCTCCACGAAAGCCCGCCCGGCGCGTTGCGGGCGCTCACTGTGGCAAGTGCCGAAGCTGCACTATGCACCTCGATGGCGGACTTCGGGGAAATCACGTGGGCGTCCTTTTTCTTGTCAAAAGGCCCTGGCGCGCGATGGCGGAGGCTGCAACGGTTGTGGGTGATGTTGATGGTGCCTCGGCGAAGGCGGCAATGGCGGCGGAATGCCGGCCGCTTCGCCACCCCGGGCGGTGTCGTCATCGTCGTCCACCACCACCGCGTCGCCTTCGTCGTCGTCCAATTGCGACGGCAAGGTGTCCTCGAAGTCGCCCTCGCCGCAAGAGGAAGCCGCGGCGGAGGAAGAACCCACCAAGACGCGGCCGCGGTCGGAAGCCCGCGCCCCGGACCGACGCGGATCGTCGTCTTCCTCCACCTCGAACTGCGACGACGACAAGGCCTGGTGCGCCTGCTCATTGCGCCGCACCTGCTGGCCCATTGCTTCATCGAAGGCCTGCAAGGCCTTCGAACGCTTGAACGCGGCCAGGCACTGCAACTCCAGCCGCGCCCGCTCCAGCACGAAATCGGGCACCGCCGCCAGGTCGTTGCCGCCCGACACGCACAGCAGCGTCTGCTCCACCACCAGCAGGTTGGGCAGGTGCGGCCGCGCGTTCTCGCTGTTCAACGCCTGCGTCAACGCCGCCAGCTGGATGACGGGGACAGGGAAGCGGCGGCTGTGCGGGCGGCGCAGTTTGTTGCGCGGTGCGGCGGGCTTGCCGCCCGCCTCGGGCGTCTTCGTCGCGGCCATGTCCACGATGAACGAGCCGGTGAGCCAGTGCCACAGGCGCTTCAACGGTTTTGTCTCAGTAATTTTCTTTTGTTTCATCCGCAGCTCTACTGCTTGATCGAACGCGTTTTGCGAAAGCGATTTTGTACCACATAAGCGGGTGTGTAAATGGTTCATAAATCGCACATTGAACCCGATGCGCTCAAGCCAAAACCCCGACCTGATGAAAGCTTTCGCCGCCGAACTGAAGGCCAGGCGAAGCGATCTGGAAATCTCGCAGGAAGAACTCGCCTTCCGCTGCCAAGTCAATCGCACCTTCATCGCCAAGCTGGAGCTGGCGCAGAACCAACCGTCGCTCAGCGTGCTGCTCAAGATCGCGGATGGTCTGGGTGCCGAGCTGCCGGAACTGCTGGAGCGTACCTTGGCTCGGTATGTCAAGGAAGCCAAAGCTGTAAAGAAAGCAACGACCTCCAAAAAGCCTGGCTGAGTTGC
>CBJNAE010000412.1:0-3107 GCA_966433995.1 uncultured Ideonella sp.
GCGAGCACTTCCAGGAATTGATCGAAGAGGCCCTGGCCTTCGCCAAGGGCCTGGGTGCCACCGACGCCGGCGCCGAAGTCTCCGAAGGCGCGGGGCTGACGGTCTCGGTGCGAAAAGGCGAGGTCGAGAACGTCGAGCGCAACCGCGACAAGTCGCTCGGCGTGTCGGTCTACATCGGCCAGCGGCGCGGCAACGCCAGCACCTCCGATTTCTCGCGAGCCGCGATGGAGCAGACCGTCAAGGCCGCGTACGACATCGCCCGCTTCACCGCCGAAGACCCCGCCGCAGGCCTGCCCGACGCGCAGGATCTGGTGACCCCCGAGCAGGCCGCGCGCGACCTCGACCTTTTCCACCCCTGGGGCATCGGCGCAGAGCAGGCGGTGGTGCTGGCCCAGGCCTGCGAACGCGCCGCGCTGGCGGTCGACAGGCGCATCACCAACTCCGAAGGCGCCGGCGTGTCGGTGCAGCAGTCGCACTTTTTCGCCGGCAACACCCGCGGCTTCCGCGGCGGCTATGCCAGCTCGCGCCATTCGCTCTCGGTCGCGCCGATCGCGTCGGTGCCGGGCAAGGGCGGCGACGACATGCAGCGCGACGCCTGGTACAGCTCGATGCGCAGCAGCGAAGACCTCGCCTCGCCCGAGGCGGTGGGCCGCTACGCCGCCGAACGCGCGCTGTCGCGGTTGAACGCCCGCAAGATCAAGACTTGCGAGGTGCCGGTGCTGTTCGAAAGCAGCGTGGCGGCGGGGTTGCTCGGCGCCTACGTGCAGGCCACGAGCGGGGGCTCGCTCTACCGCAAGTCGAGCTTCCTGCTGGACTCCCTTGGCCGGCAGGTCCTTCCGGCCCACGTGGACATCCACGAGGCGCCGCACCTGCCGCGCGGCAAGGGCAGCGCCCCTTTCGACGACGAGGGCGTGCTCACCGTCGAGCGCGACATCGTCCAGGGCGGCGTGGTGCAGACCTATTTCCTGTCGAGTTATTCGGCCCGCAAGCTGGGCATGCGCACCACCGGCCACGCCGGCGGCTCGCACAACCTGCAGCTCACCAGCCGCCTCACCCAGCCGGGCGACGACCTGCCGGCCATGCTGCGCAAGCTCGGCCGCGGCCTGTTCGTCATCGAGTTGATGGGCCAGGGCGTCAACTACGTGACCGGCGACTACTCCCGCGGCGCGGCCGGCTTCTGGGTGGAAGGCGGGCGCATCGCCTACCCGGTCCACGAGATCACGATCGCCGGCAACCTGCGCGACATGTTCAAGGGCATCGCCGCCGTCGGGGCCGACGCCTACACCAGCGGCGGCAAGACCATCGGCTCGGTGCTGATCGACAAGATGAAGATCGCCGGCAGCTGATGGCGAGAATGCCCCGCACCCGGTGCGCGCCGTTGCGATTGGCTTCGGCTTTTACGTAGGTGATAGCGAGCATGGGGGCAACCCCTGCGTAAATTGCGCAGGGGTAAATCCTCTCGGTGAAAAAAGAGCGGTTCCTAGAATCAAATGGTTAGTTTTTTGACTCACCCAAACAGGAGACAGACAGATGGAGCGTCGTTTATTCATCCGTAACACCGGCCTGGCGGGCGTGCTGGCCGCTGGCGTCGCCCCGGCGATCGTCCAGGCCCAGTCGCAGCTGCGCTGGCGTTTGAGTTCGGGTTTCCCGAAGTCGCTCGACACGATCTACGGCGCCGGCGAAACCTTCGCGCGCAAGGTCAAGGAGATGACCGGCGGCAAGTTCGAGATCTCGGTGCACGCCGCCGGCGAGCTGGTGCCGATGCCGGGTCTGGTCGACGCGGTGCAGAACGGCACCGTCGAGGCCGGCCACACCTGCCCCTACTACTACTTCGGCAAGAACGATGCGTTCGCCTTGGGCTGCGCCATCCCCTTCGGCCTGAACAGCCGCCAGATGACGGCCTGGAGCTACGACGGCAACGGCCTGAAGCTGATGCGCGAGTTCTATTCGAACTACGGCTTCACCAGCTTCCCGATGGGCAACACCGGCGCGCAGATGGGCGGCTGGTACCGCAAGGAGATCAAAAACCTGGCCGACATGAACGGCCTGAAGTTCCGCGTCGGCGGCTTCGCCGGCAAGGTGACGGGCCGGCTGGGCGCGGTGTCGCAGAACATCCCCGGCGGCGAGATCTACCAGGCGCTGGAGAAGGGCACGATCGACGCGGCCGAGTGGGTGGGCCCGTACGACGACCAGAAGCTCGGCTTCAACAAGGTGGCGCCCGTGTACCACTACCCGGGCTGGTGGGAAGGCGGTCCGCAGATCGACCTCTTCATCAACCAGAAAGCCTATGACGCGCTGAGCGCCGAGTACAAGGCCGTCGTCGAAGCCGCCGCCGCCTACGCGCACACCGAGATGCAGGCCAAGTACGACGCGCGCAACCCGCTGGCGCTGCGCCAGCTGGTGGCCAGCAAGACCAAGCTCGTGCCTTTCCCGAAGGCCGTGATGGACGCGGCCTTCAAGGAAGCGATGGCGCTGTATTCCGAGTTGAGTGCGTCCAACCCGGCCTGGAAGAAGATCTACGAGGACTACTCGAAATTCCGCAAGGAAGCCAACCTGTGGTTCCGCTTCACCGAGGCGCGCTTCGACAGCTACATGCAAGGCGCCAACCTGTAAGCGGCGCACAAGCAAGCGGCGGGCATCCGCCCATGCCGACGACCCCGCCCGACCGGCGGGGTTTTTTTATGCCTTGCGCAAAAGCCTGCGGGGGCGCGTCCTCATCGTCCCCTGCACCGCGCCGGGGTAAACCCGCTTTGCGCGATGGGGGGTGTTACGAGAAGAATCGCGGAAACCGAAAGCCGCCCCGAGGGGGCTCAGCGCCAGCGGGCGGTGGTTCGGCCATCGACAACACAACCGGGAGGATCCCATGGAACATCGCCGTCGTTCATTCATTCGCCACACCGGCCTGGCCGGTGTGCTCGCCGCCGGCGCAGCGCCGGCGATCGTGCACGCCCAGGCGCAATTGCGCTGGAGGCTGACTTCGGGCTTCCCGAAGTCGCTCGACACGATCTACGGCGCGGCGGAAAGCTTCGCCCGGAAAGTGAAGGAAATGACTGGCGGCAAGTTCGAGATCTCGGTGCACGCCGCCGGCGAGCTGGTGCCGATGCCGG
>CBJNAE010000413.1:0-3088 GCA_966433995.1 uncultured Ideonella sp.
CCATCATGTCGGCGCAGTTCTTCAGCTCGCTGGCCGACAACGCGTTGTTCGTCGCCGCGGTGGAACTGTTGAAAACCTCGGGCCAGCCCGCCTGGCAAGGCGCCGCCCTGGTGCCGATGTTCGCCCTCTTCTACGTGGTGCTGGCGCCATTCGTGGGCGCCTTCGCCGACGCCATCCCCAAGGGCAAGGTCATGTTCTATTCGAACCTGATCAAGGTCGTCGGCTGCCTGATGATGCTCTTCGGCTCCCATCCCCTGCTTTCCTACGCCATCGTCGGGCTGGGCGCGGCCGCTTATTCGCCGGCCAAATACGGCATCCTCACGGAGCTGCTTCCGCCGTCGCAGCTCGTCAAGGCCAACGGCTGGATCGAGGGGCTGACCATCTCCTCCATCATCCTGGGCGTGCTGCTGGGCGGCCAGCTGGTGGGCCACAACATCTCGACCCTGCTGCTGTCCATCGACATGCCCGGCGTCACGACCGGCATCGAGACACCTTCCGAAGCGGCGATCGCCTCCATCATCTTCCTTTACGCCCTGGCCGCCGCGTTCAACCTGCGCATCCCGCGCACCGATGCGCCGCTTCAGCCCATCGCCCACAGCCTGATGGGCCTGGTGCGCGACTTCGCCCACTGCAACAGCCGGCTGTGGAACGACAAGCTCGGCCAGATCTCCCTGGCCACCACCACTTTGTTCTGGGGCGTCTCCGGCAACCTGCGCTACATCGTGCTGGCCTGGGCGGCGGCGGCGCTCGGCTACGGCACTACCCAGGCGTCGTCGCTGGTCGGCGTGGTGGCGGTGGGCACCGCGGCGGGCGCTGTCGTGGCCTCGATGCGCACGCGGCTGCACCAGGCCACCGGCGTGATCCCGCTGGGCATCGCGATGGGCCTGCTGGTGATCGGCATGAACTTCATCACCCACGTGGGTGTCGCGGCGCCCTTCCTGGTGTTGCTCGGCGCGATCGGCGGCTACCTGGTGGTGCCGATGAACGCGTTGCTGCAGCACCGCGGCCACAACCTGATGGGCGCCGGCCGCTCGATCGCCGTCCAGAACTTCAACGAACAGGCGTGCATCCTCGGCCTGGGCGCGGCCTACACCGGGATGTCGCGCATGGGTTTGTCGGCGTTCGCGGCGATCTCGGTGTTCGGCGTGGTCGTGGCCGGCACGATGTGGTTGATCCGGCGCTGGCACCAGGACAATTGCGTCAAGCACAAGGAAGAGGTCGAGCGGCTTCTGGTGCTCGCCCGCAGCGACACCCATTGACGCGACGCCGGGCGGCCGAGGTGCCTCCTGTCTTCCTTTCCCTTTTTCCCCGCCCGTCCACCGCCGTGCATCCCCCTTCCCCGCTCCTGCCCGTGCTGGCGCTGGCTTTCAATGCCCTGGTCTGGGGGCTGTCGTGGTGGCCGCTGCGGCAGATGCAGGCGCAGGGCCTGCACCCGCTGTGGGCGACGGTGCTGGTCTTCACGGTGTGCACCGTCGCCATCGCCTGCTGGCGCCCCCGGGCGGTGAGGGAAGTCGCCGTCACGCCGGCCCTGTGGGTGCTGATGGTGGCCGCCGGCACGACCAACGCCGCCTTCAACTGGGCGGTGTCGATCGGCGACGTGGTGCGGGTGGTGCTGCTTTTTTATTTGATGCCGCTGTGGTCGGTGCTGCTGGCGCGCTGGCTGCTCGGCGAGAAACTGAACGCCCTGGCCGCGGTGCGCGTGGCCTTGGCGCTGGCCGGCGCGGCCATCGTGCTGTGGCCTGAAACCGCCCGGGACGCCGCCCCGTCCACGTTCTGGCAGCGCCTGCCGCTGCCGCGCGACCTGGCGGAATGGCTGGGTGTGCTGGGCGGGCTGACCTTCGCGCTGAACAACGTGATGCTGCGGCGCGAGGCCCACCGCAGCGAGGCCGGCCGGGGTTGGGCCATGTTCGCCGGCGGCGTCGTGGTGGCCGGGGCCCTGGCCGTCGCCATGACGCTGCGGGGCGACGCGCCCGCGCCGTCCGGGCCCGGGGCCGGCTGGCCGTTGTGGGTGCTCGGCTTGGCGATGGTGATCCTGTGCAGCAACATGGCCCTGCAGTTCGGCGCGGCGCGGCTGCCGGCCCATGTCACTTCCGTGGTCATGCTGAGCGAGGTGGTGTTCGCCTCGGCGTCCGCCGCGGCCCTGGGCGCCGGCGAGCTGGCGCCGGCCGCCTGGCTGGGGGGCGGCTTGATCCTGCTGGCCGCCCTGCTGGCGGCGCTGCCGGGCGCTGCGCCCTCCCATGCATCGGCGTAGCATGGCCGGCTCCACCACGAACCGTTCGGAGCCCCCATGACCGCCAAGACGATCGACCAGTTCGAAGCCATCGACATCCGCGGCGAGCGGGTCCCCTTGTCGCGTTTCAAAGGCAAGGTGATGCTCATCGTCAACACCGCCAGCGCCTGCGGCTTCACGCCGCAGTTCGCCGGGCTTGAGAAGCTCTGGCAGTCGCACCAGGCGAAAGGGCTGGTCGTGCTGGGCTTCCCGAGCAATGAATTCGGCGCTCAGGACCCTGGCAGCAACGACGAGATCGCGTCGTTTTGCCAGACGAACTACGGCGTGAGCTTCCCGATGATGTCCAAGGTGCAGGTCAACGGCAAAGAGGCCCACCCGCTCTGGCAATGGTTGACGATGGAGGCGCCCGGCCTGCTGGGCAGCAAGTCGGTGAAATGGAACTTCACCAAATTCCTGGTGGGGCGGGACGGCGAAGTGATCCGCCGCTACGCGCCCACCGACAAGCCGGAGTCCCTCGAGGCCGACATCGAACGGGCCTTGGGCGCGCCGGCGCCGCAGTGAGAAATCCTGGGGTGTGGCCAGGAGCACCCCGCCGATCGACAGCCCGGCGTCGTCCGGCGTGCGATCTGTACTGCCCCGCGGGGGTGGCGCCGCAGATAATCCGCGTTCCACCTCCTACATTGGCACCACCACCATGTTCCAACACATCGAACCCTATGCGGGCGACCCCATCCTTACGCTGAACGAGAGCTTCGGCAAGGACCCGCGCGCCCACAAGATCAACCTGTCGATCGGCATCTATTTCGACGACGCCGGCCGGTTGCCGGTGATGAACGCCGTGCGCGCGGCGGAATCGGC
>CBJNAE010000414.1:0-3040 GCA_966433995.1 uncultured Ideonella sp.
GTTTTTGGGAGCTCGCCGCCATGATGGTGCTTTACTCTGGAACCACCTGCCCCTATTCGCACCGTTGCCGGTTCGTCCTGTTCGAAAAGGGCATGGATTTCGAGATCCGCGACGTCGACCTCTTCGCCAAGCCCGAAGACATCGCCTTGATGAACCCCTACAACGAAGTGCCCATCCTCGTGGAGCGCGACCTCATCCTCTACGAGTCGCACATCATCAACGAGTACATCGACGAGCGCTTCCCCCATCCGCAGCTGATGCCCGGCGACCCGGTCGCCCGCGCGCGCGTGCGCTTGTTCCTGCTGAACTTCGAGAAGGAGCTGTTCGCCCACGTCAACGTGCTGGAAGCACGCGGTGTCAAGCCGAACGACAAGCAGCTGGAGAAGGCCCGCTCGCAGATCCGCGACCGCCTGACCCAGCTCGCGCCCATCTTCCTGAAGAACAAGTTCATGCTGGGCGACGACTTCTCGATGCTCGACGTGGCCATCGCGCCGCTGCTGTGGCGCCTCGACTACTACGGCATCGACATGTCGAAGAACGCCGTGCCGCTGCTCAAGTACGCCGAGCGCATCTTCTCGCGTCCGGCTTACATCGAGGCGCTGACGCCGTCCGAAAAGGTGATGCGCAAGTAAACCCCAAAGCGGGCCGGCCTGCAGGCCGGCTGCTTTCGACCCGCAAGTCGCGCGATCCACGGCCCATGACATCCCCTTCGCTCCCCGCCAACGGCACCTCCACCCGGCCCTACCTGATCCGTGCCCTGCACGATTGGTGCACCGACAACGGCTTCACGCCTTATGTCGCGGTGTTCGTCGACGACAGGGTCCAGGTGCCGCTGGAATACGTCAAGAACAACGAGATTGTCCTGAATATCGGTTTCGAGGCCACCACCGCCTTGAAGCTGGGCAACGACTTCATCGAGTTCAAGGCCCGTTTCGGCGGCACTTCGCGCGACATCCTGGTTCCCGTCGACCACGTGATCGCGATCTATGCGCGCGAGAACGGGCAGGGCATGGCCTTCCCGGTGCCGACCGAGGCCGGGCAGCAAGGCGCGCCGGCCCAGGCGGGCCAGGGCAAGGAAGAGGGCGCCGCGGCGGCGCGCGCCGGCGGCGGGTTGCGGCTGGCGAGCGCCGAGGACGCCGCCGCGCAAGAAACCGCGGAGCCCCCGGTCCCGGCCAAGCCTGAACCGGACGGCTCCCCGCCCGAAGGCCCAGCGCCTGGCGGGCGCCCGGCGCTCAAGCGCGTGAAGTGAGGGGCCGTTTGGTCCGCCTTTCCCCGGTCGGCCCGCTATAGAATGGCGGGCTGCGGCGAAAGCGCGACGCAGCCCTTGTAGCTCAGTTGGTAGAGCAGCGGTTTTGTAAACCGAAGGTCACGGGTTCGACTCCTGTCGGGGGCACCAGCCACATCAAACGCCGAGCCAGGCCCACTGCCTGCTCGGCGTTTCCTTTTCCGCCGGTCATCGCATCGATTGAACCTTGATGCGGATTGCGCTAGTCTCCCAACCCTGCTGGCGCAGGGTGGATTCGAGCCTGGGTTGCAGTTGCCTGAGCTTGGCCGCCACCGCGGCATTGGCGACGAGCAGCGTCCAGCCTTCTTCATCCACCGGCCCCGCTTTGACGTGGGCCGAAAGCAGACTCGGCAGCGCGCCCTGGATGGCGGCCAGCCGGGCGTTCGAATCGCGGATGCGCTCGCGCAGCAGCGACAAGGGGGCACTGCGCTCCAAGGCACGGGACAGTGCCAGGGAGTCTGGAACAACCGGGGTGGGCTTGACGGGCTTCACCTCCTGGAGTTTAGCGATGCAGATCCTCATCACCCACGGCACCTTGGCCCGGGCGCGCGTGTTGCACCTCAACCGATGGCAGATGGTGGGTGCCTTCTTCGCCCTGGTGCTGCTGCTGGTCCTGTTGTCGGGCACGGTCTACCACATGGTCTTTCTCAAGGCGGCGCGCGAGGGCTGGCCCCTGGTGAGCCCGCTGGTGCGCCTGGTGGTGAAGGACGAATTCGCGCAGCGCGACCGCTTCATGCGCGAGAACCTGGACGCCATGGCGCAGAAGGTCGGCGAGATGCAGGCCAAGGTCGTCAAGCTCGAAGCCATGAGCGAGCGCGTGTCCGAGTTGGCGGGTTTCAAGCCCCAAGACCTGCCTTCCGCGCTGCCCAAGCCGACCGCCGCGGCCGCGCCTCTGATGGAATCCGCTCCCGCCAAACCGGCGGCCGGCGGGCAGGGCGGCCCCTTCGTCCCGGCGCACGCGTCGGCGGGGCTGCCGTCTTCGGCCATCGAACAGCTCCACGTCTGGGCCGACTCCGTGGACGAGCGCGCGGACCAGAGCACCGACTTGTTCGTCATGATCGAGTCGCGGCTGTTCGAGAAGCGACTCCAGGCGCTGATGGTGCCCAACAGCCGGCCGGTCAACGGTCCGGTGGGTTCGGGCTTCGGTTTCCGTGCCGACCCGTTCTCCGGCCGCGCCGCGCTGCACACCGGCCTGGACTTCCCGTCGCCCGAAGGCACGCCGATCTATTCCGCCGCGGGTGGGGTGGTGATCGCCGCCGACTACCACCCGGCCTATGGTCAGATGGTCGAACTCGACCACAGCAACGGCCTCGTCACCCGCTACGCGCACGCCTCGAAGGTCTTCGTGAAGGCGGGCGACATCGTCAAGCGAGGCCAATTGATCGCCCAGGTCGGCACGACCGGCCGCTCCACCGGGGCGCATCTGCACTTCGAAGTGATGGTCGACGGCGTGCCCCAGGATCCCGCTAAATTCCTGGCCGGCGGCGCCGAGCCGATCCGCACCGCGTCCTCGTCGGCGGCCAGGCGCCGCACTCCGGCCGACAAGCCCTGAGGCCCCCGCGGCGACCGCCGTGGGGCGGCCGTTTGCCTCCGCGGCCCAGGGTAAACTCGCGCGTTTGTGTGGCCTGCCGGGGCTTGTTCCCGCCGGCCACGTCCCCACATCAATACGCTTGAGCGCCGCGGTCGCGCGCCGGGCACCTGCCCGGCGCCGGCGGGCCTGCGCACGCAGGCCGCCGCGGCGCTTTTCGACTTACT
>CBJNAE010000415.1:0-3018 GCA_966433995.1 uncultured Ideonella sp.
CGCTTTGTGCTTCTGCGGCTTGGCGTGAACCGGCGGGAAGGCGACGGCGCATCCGAGCACGATGGAAGCGACAGCGGGAATAAAGCGGCGCGAGGCTGAAGGCATGGGGGCGGAACCTTTTTTGAAATAAAGGCGGGGAACTGAAGCGGGCGGGATGGTAGAGCCGCGGACGGGCATTGGGTTCCGTAGCGGAGGTTCGCGGCCGTGCCGCGGGCCAAACGGAAATCGGCCGACCCGCCACAAGGCGGCTCAGCCGCGCCCGTCGGCCGACGCCGCGGCGGCGTTCCGTTGCGAGGTGAGCAGCCTCCGCAGCTCCTCCGGCATCGCCAACGGCTTGCCCGACGAGCGGCTGACCCAGACGATGGTCGCGCCACCCGCGGCCACGGTGGCTCCGGTCGCGTCGGCGCGCTCGAAGAGCACGACATGGTCGAAGCTGCTGCGGCCCATGTGGGTGAGGTAGAGCCGGGCCCGCAATTCGCTCGGGTAGGTCAGCTGCGCGTGGAAGTTGCAGAACACATTGGCCACCACCACGCCGCCGCCGTCGCGGTCGCCGAGGAAGCCGAGGTCGCGCAGCCAGTCGACGCGCACGTCCTCGAGGTAGCGGAAATACTGGACGTTGTTGACATGGCCGAAGGCGTCCATGTCGCCCCAGCGGACGGGAAAACCGGTCTCGTAGACGAGGGTCCTGGATTCGGGGATGTCGATGCGCATCGTGCCGCTCCCCCGGTCAGGAGGGCTTGCCCACGCCGAGCTCGGCGTAGAGGCGATCCACCAGGGCGCGCAGGCTGTCCATCTCGGACTGCATCTCGGCCTG
The DNA here is from genome assembly GCA_966433995.1 of uncultured Ideonella sp. Classification (GTDB taxonomy): domain Bacteria; phylum Pseudomonadota; class Gammaproteobacteria; order Burkholderiales; family Burkholderiaceae_C; genus JANPCX01. The sequence continues at coordinate 815 of CBJNAE010000415.1, forward strand.
GCGCGCCTTGAGCGCGGCGATTTCGGAAGCCGCGACGAAGTCTTCGCCGGCCGCGGACGCCCCCTGCGGCAACGAGGCCGCGTCGACCTCGCCGCTCAGGAGGTGGGCCCAGCGCTGCTCGCGGGCGCCGGGCGCGCGCGGCAGCCTGGCCACCAGCGGCCCGCCCTTGTCGGCCGGGCGTTCCGCCAGCTCCTGGAGGAAGCCTTCGACCGCGGACAGGTCGGCGAAGCGGTGCAGCCGTTCGCTGTTGGCGCGCAGCTCGGCCGAGGTCTGGGGGCCGCGCAACATGAGCGTGGCCAGCAGGGCCACCGATTGCGACGGCACGCCCAGCACCCGGCCCAGGTTGTGCTCGTAGCGGCTGACGCGCGAGCCGCTGCTCTCCAGCACCAGGCTCAGCGGCCGCAGCTCGTCGACGGCGGCCTGGACCTGCGCCTCGGTCGCGCTGAGCACCGGCTCGCGCGCCGTCTTCTGGTTGCAGCCCATCAACAGGGCGTTGAGCGACAGCGGGTAGCTGTCGGACACGGTCAGGGCCTTCTCGACCAGCACGCCCAGCACCCGGGCCTCGATCAATGACAGGGGACGCAGCATGCGCTCGTTCCCCTCAAACCGCGAAGCCGTCGTCGGCGGTGATGACCGCGCCGTTGACGAAATGGCTCTCGTTGGCCACCAGCATCATCAGCACCGCGTCCAGGTCCTGCGGCTTGCCGATGCGCTTGCGCGGCAGGCTGTCGATCAGGCGCTTGCCGTGCTCGGTGCCCCACTGGTGGTGGTTGATCTCGGTGTCGATGTAGCCGGGGCAAAGCGCGTTGACGTTGATGCCGTACCGGCCCCATTCCAGCGCCATGGCGCGCGTCATGTGGATGACCGCGGCTTTGCTCATCGAATAGACGCTCAACTGGCCAAGCGCGCGCTGGCCGGCCATCGACGAGATGTTGACGATGCGCCCGCCGGTGAAGGTGCCTGGCGCGGCACCCTGCGCGCGCGCCAGCATGCGCTTGCCGACCTCCTGCGCCATGAAGAAGGCGCCCTTCGTATTGGTGTCGAAGACGAAGTCGAAGTCGTCCTCGGTGACGTCGACGATCTTCTGGGTCAGCCCCACGCCGGAGTTGTTGACCAGGATGTCGATCGTGCCCATCTCGGTCTCGGCGTGCGCCACGGCGGCCTTGATGCTGTCCAGGTCGGTGACGTCGAGCTTGACGACGTGCGCGTCGCCGCCGCCGGCTTCGATCTCCGCGCGCAGGGTCTTGAGGCGCTCGACGCGCCGGCCGGCCAGGACCACGGCGGCGCCGGCGCCGGAGAGCGTCTTGGCGAATTGTTCGCCCAGCCCGCTGGACGCGCCGGTGACCAGGGCCACGCGGCCGGAAAGATCGATGTTGTAGCTCATGGTTCAACTCCTCAATGTCGGTCGTCGTCGCCGATCGGGCGACGGGCTGGGCCGATGGTAAATCGGGCCGCACGATCGTTCGATTCTGACACCGCGTCGATACAATCCGCCGCAGCCGCGCGCCCTCACGAGGGGCGCGTGCCACCTTTGAAAACGGCCGAGGACCGGCCCCGAGGAAACCACCGCATGACACCCCAGAACCTGATCGAGCAATACGGCCCGCGCGACGCCATGGAAGTCGACGTGCTCATTGTCGGCGCCGGCCCGGCGGGCCTGGCGGCCGCCATCCGGCTGAAGCAGCTCGCCGCCGGGCAAGGCAAAGAGCTGTCGGTCACCGTGCTGGAAAAAGGCTCGGAGCCGGGCGCCCACATCCTGAGCGGCGCGGTGATGGACCCCCGCGCGCTTCAGGAGTTGCTGCCGGACTGGAAAGCGCTGGGCGCACCGCTGAACCAGCCCGTCACCGCCGACCAGGTGCTCTTCCTGACGGAAAAGGGCGCGATCCGCACGCCGCAGGCCCTGATCCCTGACTGCTTCCACAACCACGGCAACTACGTGATCAGCCTGGGCAACGTGGTGCGCTGGCTCGGCGCGCAGGCCGAGGGCCTGGGCGTGGAGATCTACCCCGGCTTCACCGCGGCCGAGGTGCTCTACAACGACGACGGCTCGGTCAAGGGCGTGGCCACCGGCCACCAGGGCCTGGGCAAAGACGGCCAACCCACCGCCAACTTCCAGCTCGGCATGGAGCTGCACGCGAAATACACGCTGTTCGCCGAGGGCTCGCGCGGCCACCTGGGCAAGCAGCTGATCTCGCGCTTCAAGC
>CBJNAE010000416.1:0-3017 GCA_966433995.1 uncultured Ideonella sp.
TAGGCGCGGGCCACGTAGACGCGCTCGGGCAGCATGCGCCACATGCGGTCGTCGGCCTGTTCGGTGGCGGCGGTGGCCACCACGGCCACCAGGCCGCCGAGCAGGCCCAGGTGCTTCTGCGCCTGGTCCTGCACCACGCCCTTGGCGATGGCGCGGGAGATGGTGCGCACGACCATGCCGGGCATCTCGTCCCTCAGGGCGCGCCGGGCCATCACGTTGAAATCGACCACGGGCTGGGTCTTGATCGGCGTGTTGCCCACGGTGACGGTGTTGATGTAGGGGGAGTTGGACGCCTGGATCACCGGATAGGAGATCGACACGCCGACCACGCCGCGGCCGGTGGGCACCGGCACGGTGAAGCTGACCGGCTTGCGGGCGGGCGCGGAGCCGGCCTCGATCAGGAACAGCACGTCGGTCATCTTCTGGCGGCGGCGGTGGGTGAAGCTGGTGCGCTGGTCGAGGCCGCGCAGGCCTTCGTCGAGCACCGGGGCGTTGGCATTGAGTTCGATCGCCTTGCGGTAGCCGGGCGCCGCCAGGCCGGGTTCGTTGAGCACTTCGTACAGGAAGCCCGACAGGTAGTGGCTCAGCGCGTTCTGGTAGCCGTTCTTCAGGGCCAGCACCGCGGGGTCGTCCAGCGTCTCCACCGGGTAGCCGTTGAGTTCGCGGCCGCCGGACTTGGCGCCGTTCTTCTTGGCCTCTTCCTCGGCGGCGGCCAGTTCCTTGGCGCGCAGCTCGGCGATCACGGCCTCGCGCTCGTGGGTGCGCTTGACGTCCACCCGCGCGTTGTCCCAGTCGCCGACGGCGATGCGGTTCAGCGCCAGGCGGGTGGTGAGCATCACCTTCTCGTAGTCCTGGCCCTCGTAGGTCTTGAGCCGCTCGCTGACCAGCGCGGCGCCGGCCATGCCGAGCAGCTTGTCGGGCGAGGTCTTGGCGGTTTCTTCCCAGGCCTTGACCTGCTCGTCGGCCAGCATGTAGGCCGCGGTGCTGTCGGGGTAGCGCTTGGCCAGGCGCAGCAGCTCGCCGCGTTCCAGGTTGTAGAGCAGTTCCTTCTTCGCCGACTCGGTGGTGGCCGAAGCCTCGAGCTGCTGCAGCGCCGCGGCAACGCTGCCGGATTCCGCCGCCGCCTGCGCCCCGCTGACGCGGGCGTCGTGGCTTTGCATGTTGGCGCAACCCGCGAGCAGGGCCATGGCGGCCGCCGCGAGGAGGGTCGAAAGATGTTTCACGGTCACTCCCTGATATGGATGTCGGGGGCTTGGAGGCAGCCGGGCTGCCCAACCCCCTGTTGGTGCTTGCGAATGGTGTTGTCGAACGGCGCGCTGTGCAGGCTCCCTCCTGCGGGCGCTTCTGCGGCGGTGCGCAGAGGGCGCTAATTTAACCGCTGCGGCCGCGCGCCGGCTATCCATTGTTCAAGGGATCGGCCGGAAGGCACCCCGGCCCGGGTCGCGCGGCATGCGCCGCTTACACTCGTTCCATGAACAATTCCACACTTTTCTTCATCGGCGGCGGCAACATGGCGCAGGCCTTGGTGGGCGGGCAGATCCGGGCCGGACGGGCGCCGGAATCGATCGGCGTGATCGACCCCAACGAAGCCCAGCGTGCCCAGCTGGAGAAGGCGTGGGGAGTGCGCACTTTCGCGCAAGCCGACGCCAGCCTTGGCTCCGCGTCGGTGGTGGTGTGGGCCGTCAAACCCCAGTTGTTCGCCGAGGCGGCGGCCGGTTGCGGCACCTTCGTGAAAGAGGCGCTGCAGGTCAGCGTGATGGCCGGCATCCCGAGCCAGGCCATCCTGGGCCGCACCGGCGCCACCCGGGTGGTGCGCACCATGCCCAACACGCCCTCGCTGATCGGCCAGGGCGTCACCGGTGTGTTCGCGGGCCAGGCCGTCACCGCCGGGCAGCGCGAACAGGTGCGGGCCCTGCTGGAACCCACCGGCGAATTGCTCTGGGTCGAACGCGAGGCCGACCTGGACGCGGTGACCGCGCTGTCGGGCTCCGGCCCCGCCTATGTCTTCTATTTCGTCGAAGCCATGGTGCAGGCGGGCCAGGACATGGGCCTGAGCGCCGAGCAAAGCAGGCAATTGGCGCTGGGCACCTTCGCGGGCGCGACCGCCCTGGCGCGCAAATCCGACGAGCCGCCGCAGGTCTTGCGCGAGCGCGTCACCTCCAAGGGCGGCACCACCCACGCCGCGATCAGCCACATGGAAGAAGCTGGCGTCAAAGCCTTGTTCATCGAAGCCCTGCGCCGGGCGCAGCAACGGGCCAGGACCCTGGGCGAGGAGTTCGGGGCGGGCGCCAGCTAGCGGATGGATGATCTCCCGGCATGCCAAGCTGCCGGGTTCAAAAAAAGGGCGAGACCCGCAGGCCTCGCCCTTTTTCTTTGAGCGGTCCGAACGAGCCGACCGTCCGGCCACGCGTCAGTCCATCGTGAGTTTCTGCAGGTAGACCACCTTCTTGTAGGTCGTCAGTTCGTCCTTGACCTGCTTCTCGAACTCGGCCGGCGTGTTGCCGACGATCTGGGAACCGGTCTCCTCGATGCGCTTCTTGACGTTGGCGTCGGCCAGCGCCGCCTTGACGGCGGCGTGCACCTTGTCCACCACATCCTTGGGCGTGCCCCTGGGCGCGACGATGCCGTAGAAGGCCATGCGGTTCACCGGGTCCAGGCCCACTTCCTGGAAGGTCGGGACGTTCGGCAGGGCGGCCAGCCGCTGCGGCGAGGCCACGACGATGGGCACCAGGCGGCCGTCCTTGATGAAGGGCAGGGCCGACGGCAGGTTGTCGAAGATCATCGGGATCTGGCCGGAGACCGCGTCGTTCAGGGCCGGACCCGCGCCGCGGTAGGGGATGTGGGTGACCTGCGCCTTGGCCATGCTCTTGTACAGCTCCATCTGCATGTGGCCGATGCCGCCGGTGCCGGAGCTGCCGTAGCTGTACTTGTCCGGGTTTTTGTGGAGCACGTCGACGAAGGTCTTGTAGTCCTTGGCGGGGAAGGACGGGTGCACCGCGATCACGTTGGGCGTGGCG
>CBJNAE010000417.1:0-2975 GCA_966433995.1 uncultured Ideonella sp.
TGCCCGCGTCCCAAATCGCGCTGCAGAAATGGTCCGGCGCCGGCTGCGCTGCCCGAAGCCAAGTGGTCAATGGGCCGGCCTTCTGGCAGACCACCGAGATCGAAGACGCGCCGGCCCTCATCGCCGCCACGCTGGCAGCGGTGGCCCATGCGGAAACCGCGGTCCCTGCGGCGACCCTGCCGGCCTGAGCGGAACTTCCGCACCCCAACCGCGCCATGGCCCTCGCCACAACCCACGGCTTCAGCGAAGAAGCGCACGTCTTCGGCCCGGCGGACTCCCCGTTGCTCGGCATCCTGAGCCTGCCCGAGGGGCCTGCGCCCGACACCGCGGTCATCGTGGTCGTCGGCGGCCCGCAATACCGCGCGGGCAGCCACCGCCAATTCGTCCTGCTGGGCCGGGCGCTGGCCCGGCAGGGGCATGCCGCCTTCCGTTTCGACTACACCGGCATGGGCGACAGCCCCGGCGAGCTGGCGACCTTCCTGTCGGCCAACCGGGACATCGGCGAGGCGGTCCAGTTCATCGGCCGGCGCCTGCCCGGCGTGCGGCGGATCGCGCTATGGGGCCTGTGCGACGGCGCATCGGCCGCATTGCTCTACTGGCACGAGACGCGCGATGAGAGGGTGCAGGGCCTGTGCCTGCTGAACCCCTGGGTGCGCTCGGCCGAAAGCCACGCCGCGACGCAGGTCAAGCACTACTACCTGCAGCGGCTGCGCCAGCCGGCGTTCTGGCGCAAGCTGCTGACCGGCCGGGTGGCCGCCGGCGCTGTGTCGGAGTTGCTGCGCAGCGTGCGCACCATGCTGAAGCCGGCCGCGGCGACCTCCCCTTCAGGGCAGCGGCGGCCCGCGGCGCGCGGCCCCGACGCGCCTTTCCAGGCACGCATGGCCGAGGCTTGGCATGGCTACCCGGGCCGCTTGCTGCTGCTGCTCAGCGGCGGCGACTACACCGCCAAGGAGTTCCAGGAAGCGTTGAACTCCGACCCGCGGTGGAAAGACGCGCTGAAGCACCCCCGCCTCGAAAACCACGAACTGCCCGCCGCGGACCACACCTTCTCCGAGCCTTCGGCGAGCCGCCGGGTCGAGCAGCTGACTTCGGCCTGGCTGGCCGGCGCCGGGCAGCCACGCTGAGCCAGGCGCTTGCCGGCACAATGCGCGGCTGCCCTGCTCAAGAACCTAGTCCAGTGAAACAGAGAAATCGGATGTGCGATTTCTCTGTTTCACTGGACTAGTCGACAGCCTCGGCCCCCCACCCCCATCCCCAGGCGACTTCCCATGAACATCCGCCCTCCGCGACAGCCAAACCCCTACGCAAGACGCTTGCATCTGCCGCCGCGCGCCCTGGCAGCGATGCTGGCCGCCATGCTGGCGGCTGGCAGCGCATCGGCCCAGGTCAGCGCCGCCTCCTGCGGCCCGATCGAACCCACCGCGCTGGACTACAGGCCCGAGAAGTTCAAGCAGGGCTCGGGCGACACGCAACGCCACTCCGACTTCGTCAACCGCGTCGAGCAGTACCACTTCAAACCCGAGACCGAGGCCCTGATCCGCGGCACCTCGGGCGACATCGGCGGCGACCTGGACTTCACCCTGCGCTACTTCCCCAACCACCACCGCGCGTTGATCTCCATGGTGCGGCTGGGCGAGAAGCTGAACAACCCGCAGCCGCGCGGCGCCCGCTACCCGGTGGAGTGCTGGCTCGAACGCGCCACCCGCTTCGCGCCGGACGACACCGTCAGCCGCTTGATCTACGTGTCCTACCTCGCCAAGCGCGGCCGCGGCAGCGAGGCGGCGGCCCAGCTCGAACGCGCCGAAGCGAGCGCCGGCGACAACCCCTTCAGCATCTACAACGTCGGCCTCTTCTATTTCGAGCTGAAGAACTACGACAAGGCCCTGGCGCAGGCGCACAAGGCGATGGCGCTGGGCCTGCCCAAGCAGGAACTGGCGGATTCGCTGCGCAAGGTGGGCAAATGGCAGGACCCGCCCGCGCCGACCCCGGCAGCGGCCGACGCCGCGGCCTCCGCGGCGGCGTCGTCCGCAGCGCCGCAGGCCGCCTCCTCATCGGCGGCGCAGTGACGTGCCAAGCCCGGGCCGAGACCACGGCGGCGCCAGCACGCCCCCGCCCCGCGCCGTGAAGGCGAGCGCATGGGCTTCCTGGCGGGAGATGGCCAGGCAACGCGGCTGGGGCCTGGCTGGCCTCTATGCGCTCCACCGCGCGCTCGGCGCGACCACCGCCGGCCGCGCAGGCGTCGTGCCATACGAACTGGTGGCACAGCCCATAGGCGCCGGCAAGCTCGGCGCGGTGCGCGACGACCCCGGCACCCAGGTCCGGCTGGCAAGTCCCGGCGACGCGATCGCCGCAGAATTCCCGCGGCCGGCAGCCGTCAACCAATGGCGCTGGGAACAAGGCGCCACCTGCCATGTAGCGACCGTCAAGGGCGAATTCGCCGGCACCTTGTGGATCCAGCGCGGCCTCTACCGCGAAGACGAAGTGCGCTGCGATTTCGTCATGCCCGATGCCCGCACGGTCTGGGATTTCGATGTGTACGTGGCGCCGCGCTACCGCCTGGGCCGCACGATGGGGCGGCTGTGGAAAGCCGTCGATTCGGGACTGGCCGCCGAAGGCGTTGAATGGACGTTCAGCCGCATCTCGCGCTTCAATGCCGACTCATTAAACGCGCACGCCCGGCTGGGGGCCGTCAGCATCGGCCGCGTCACCGTGCTGTTCTTCGGGCCGCTGCAGCTGACCCACGCGCGCGCAGGCGGGCCAAGCCGACTGGCCTGCAGCCTGACGCGGCGGGTGCGCATCGAGCTGCTGCCGCCCTGACGCGCCTCAAACGCCGTAAAGCAGGCGGTAGCGAGCCACGCAGTTCGACCAGGTCAACTCGCCGCGGATGATCCGCCCGAAGCGTTCCGCACAGGCTTTGGCTCCTTCGGGGTCCCGCAACATCTCCGACACCACCCGGGCGCAATCCTGGGGTTGGT
>CBJNAE010000418.1:0-2939 GCA_966433995.1 uncultured Ideonella sp.
CCCCATGCAAGCCATCTTCGCCGTCACCGTCCCCTTCTTCGCCCTGGTGCTGTGCGGCTACCTGGCGGCGCAGCGCAAGGTGCTGCCCGAGGCCGCGGTGCCGGGCTTGAACATCTACGTGCTCTTCTTCGCGCTGCCCTGCCTGCTGTTCCGCTTCGGCGCCAGCATGCCTTTCGCCCAGCTGATCGACCCGGCGCTGCTGGGCATCTACGCCGGGGCGGCCCTGCTGGTCGTGTTCTTCACGGTGATGGTGACCTGGCGGCTGCGCGAGCAGGAATGGGGCGTGGACCTGAAGAACGCCGCCTTCGGCGCCCTGGTGGCCGCCTTCCCCAACACCGGCTTCATGGGCGTGCCGCTGCTGGTGGCCCTGCTCGGCCAAGCGGCGGCCGGCCCGGTGATCGGCACGGTGCTGGTCGACCTGATCCTCACCAGCACGCTGTGCATCGCGCTGGCGCAGGTGCAGCCGGCGCCCGGCTCCGTGCGCACCGGCGGCGCCTGGCGCACCGTGGCGCGCTCGCTGCGCGGCGCGCTGACCAACCCGCTGCCCTGGGCGATCGCGCTGGGCGCCATGGCGGCGGCGCTGGGCCTGAAGCTGCCCGGCCCTGTCGACCAGGTCGTCAAGATGCTGGCCGATTCCGCCTCGCCGGTGGCGCTGTTCACCATCGGCGCGGTGCTGTGGCGCGCCGGCCAGCACGCCCACACCCGCACGCCGGTGCGCCACTTTCTGCCGGTGGCGCTGATCAAGCTGCTGCTGCACCCGCTGCTGGTGCTGCTGCTGGGCTGGATGGCGCGGGCCATGGGGCTGCAGGTGTCGGCCTTCGGCCTGACGGTGCTGGTGCTGGCCGCGGCGCTGCCCAGCGCCAGCAACGTGTCGCTGCTGGCCGAGCGCTACGGCGCCGACAACGGGCGCGTGGCCCGCATCATCATGGCCAGCACGGTGCTGGCCTTCGGCAGCTTCAGTTGGCTTGCCTGGATGCTCGGCGCGGGCGGGCGCTGAGCGGTGCCCGCAGGGCCGGGCGGTTTTGCGCGGTTGGTTAGCATCCGCGGATGACAAGGACCACCCCCCGATTCCTCGCGGCGGCCCGGGGCGCCGCCCTTGCCCTTGCGGCCGCCTGGCTAGGCGCCGGCTCCGCGTCGGCCGCGCCCGGGGCCACGGCGGCGGCCACGCCCCCCGTCGCTTCTTCTCCAGACGCGGCGGCGCCCACCACCGGCGCCTGGGTGCACGCCTATGCCGCCTACGGCCAGCCCAAATACCCCAAGGGTTTCGACCACTTCGACTACGTCAACCCCGACGCGCCCAAGCGCGGCACGCTCTACCTTCGCCAGCCCGACCGCCGTACCAGTTTCGACAAGTTCAACCCCTACACCCTCAAAGGCAACTCGCCGGCCGGTGTGGCGTTCCTGGTCGAATCGCTGGCGGCGACCTCCAGCGACGAACCCCAGACCATGTACGGCCTGCTGGCCCAGGAGATGCTGGTCGCGCCCGACAAGTCCTCCATCACCTTCCGGCTGAACCCGCTGGCACGCTTCCACAACGGCAAGCCGGTGCAGGCGGCCGACGTGCTGCACAGCTACAGGCAGCTGTCCGGCCCGCAGGCGGCACCGGGGGTGCGCATGCAGCTGTCGGTGATCAAGGGCGTCGATGCGCTGGACGAGCGCACCGTGCGCGTCAACCTGGCCGACAAGAGCAACGACGCGCTCTTCATCGCCGGCGGCCTGCCCGTCTTCTCGCGCGACTGGGGCGCCCAAGGCCCTGGCAAGCCGGCCAAGAAATTCGACGAGATCGTCACCGAATACCCGATCGGCACCGGGCCTTACACCATCGACAAGGTCGTCTCGGGCCGCCGCATCGAGTTCGTCCGCAACCCCGCCTACTGGGCGCGCGACCTCGGCGTGCGGCGCGGCTTCTTCAACTTCGACCGCATCGTCTACCGCTACTACCTCGACGCCACCGTCAGCACCGAGGCCTTCAAGACCGGCGAGTTCGACATCCTGCGCGAATACAGCTCCCGCGCCTGGGTGCGGCAGCACCAGGGCGCCAAGTGGCGCTCCGGCAAGATCCTGAAAGACATGTTCGAGACCCAGGTCGGGCAGGGCATGCAGTCCTACCTGTTCAACCTGCGGCGGCCGGTGTTCAAAGATGCCCGGGTGCGCCAGGCCCTGGCCTACACCTTCGACTTCGACGCGCTGAACAAGCTCAAGCTGCTCAAGCGCTCCAACAGCCTGTTCAACAACTCCGACTTCGCCGCCGCGGGCACGCCCTCGCCGGGCGAGCTGAAGTTGCTGGAGCCCTTCCGCGCCGAGCTGCCGCCGGAAGTCTTCGGCCCACCCTATGCCGCGCCGGAGACGGGGCAGGACCCCAAGCGGCTGCGCGCCAACCTGCTCAAGGCGCGCGAGCTCTTCGCCCAGGCTGGCTGGAAGCTCGCCGCCGACGGCGTGATGCGCGATGAGAAAGGCGCGGCCTTCGAGATCGAATACCTCTCCAGCCGCGAGGACAACCCCAGCATCGACCTGTGGAACGTCAACCTGCGCAAGCTCGGCGTCGAGATCCGCGTGCGCACGGTGGACTTCGCGCTCTACCGCAACCGCCTGCAGAAGTACGACTTCGACATGGTCACCATCCGCACGGGCGACTTCACGCTGCCTGTCGTCACCGACCTGGTGCAGGAGTACGGCAGCGCGTCGGCCGACGAAGAAGGCAACAACAACTACCGCGGCGTCAAGAGCCGCGCCGTCGACCACGTGCTGGCCGAGATGGGCCGCGCCACGACGCTGCAGGAACTGCGCGACGGCGCCCGCGCGCTGGACCGCATCGTCATGTGGAACCACTGGCAGATGCCCGACGTCTACGCCGCCGACGAGCGCGCCTCCTACTGGGACCGCTTCGGCATGCCGGCGGTCAAGCCGAAGTACTTCAGCATCGAGGCGCCGTCCTCCGA
>CBJNAE010000419.1:0-2937 GCA_966433995.1 uncultured Ideonella sp.
GCGAGGCCAGCGTGCCGGACTGGGCCTGCACCAGCGCGTCGCGCGACTGCAATACGCCGCGCTCGGCGTCGAGCACGGTGAGGAAGTCGGTGGCGCCGGCGTCGAAGCGGATGCGCGCCAGGCGGGCCGCTTCCTCCGAGGCGATGGCGGCGTTCTCCAGCCGCGCGGCCTGCTCGGCGCCGCGGCTGAAGGACGACAGCGCGCCCTCGGTTTCTTCCAGCGCCAGCTGCACCGTCTGCTCGTAGGTGTGCAGCGCCTGCAGGCTGCGCGCCTCGCTGGCGCGGATGCGCGAGCGGATTCGGCCGAAGTCCAGCACCGTCCAGGTGATGCCGGCCCCGGCGCTGCTGCTGCGCGAATCGTGCTGGAACAGGTCGGCGACGCGGTTGTTGGTGAAGCCCAGCAGGCCGGTCAGGCTGATGCGAGGGAACAGGTCGGCGCGGGCGACGCCGACGCCGGCTTCGGCCGCCAGCAGCTGGGCCTGGGCGGCGCGGATGTCCGGCCGGCGTTGCAGCAAAGTCTGCGGCGTGCCGGCGGGCAGCCTGGACAGGTCGGTCAGCGGCAGGGTTGGCAGCAGCACCGCCGGTTCGGTCGCGCCCACGGCGACGGCCGCCGACACGGCGCGCGGCGTCTGGCCGGTGAGCGTGGCCAGGCGGTAGATGGCGCGTTCGATCGCCGCCTGCAGCGCGGGCAGGCTGGCCTCGGTGCTTTCGACCAGCGCCCGGGCACGGGCCACGTCCAGCGGCGTGCCTCGGCCGTATTGCTCGCGCGCGCCGGTGATGCGCAGCGACTCGCGCTGGTTCATCAGCGCTTCCTGCGCGACGCGCAAGCGCTGCTGCAGGCCGCGCAGGTTGATGTACTGCGTGGCCACCTCGGCGGTCACCAGGCGCTGCGCCGCGTCCACGCCCGCTTCGCCGGCCCGCACCAGGGCCGCGGCCGATTCGCGGGCCGAGCGGTTGCGGCCGAAGAAGTCGAGTTCCCAGTTGAAACTGGCCCCGACGGTGACTTGGCGGGCCGCGTCGCCGGGGCCGATTTGCTTCACTTCGGCGACGCCGGCGTTGACGCCCACGGTGGGCAACAGGCCGGCGTCGGCCTCGCCGGCGTTGGCGCGCGCCTCCTGCAGGCGCGCCTGGGCGATCTTGACGTCGGTGTTGGCCTTCAGGGCCTGCTCGACCAGGGCTGTCAGAGGCGCGTCGTTGAAGGCGCGCCAGAAGCTGGCGATGTCGGTGGGCTCGGACTGGGCGCCGGCTTGCGAAAACTGGGTGTCCAGCGGGAAGGACAGGGCGGGCGGCCGCGTGGCCTGGTTGCCCGCGCAGCCCGCGGCCAGCCAGGCGGCCGCCAGGCAGCCGGCCAAGGTTTTCAGGCGCTTATTCACGGTGTGTTCCCATCGATGAGGGGGTCTGCGGGCGGCGTTGCATCGGGTCAGTCTTTCTTCTTCAAGCGCGTGTGGGTGTAGAAGGTGTTGCCGGCGGAGGTCCCGAACTGCCGGAATTCGTCGCCCGGCGAGTTGGACCTCTCGGTGCGCCAGGCGAACAGCCCGGTGGGCGAAGGGTCGGCGGGCAGCGGCTGCGCGGCCACTTCGATCGCCGCTTGCACGAACTGGAAGTAAGCCGTCCGCTGGGGATGCGTGCCATTGTTCGCCACGGCCAGCACGTCGCTGATGTTGCCGGCGATGCCGCTGGGCAGCTCCGGGTAGCGGTTGAAGCCATGGAACTGCACCGAGCCGCGGTCGTCCGCGGTGATGATGTCCCCCATGGTCCTGGCGCCCTTGGCCATGAACTCCTCGGGTTTGTCGCTGTTCAGCCGGTTCGCGATGACCCGGCGCATCCACTGCATGCCCTTCTTCACGTCGTCGATCGTGCTGCTGCCCCAGTAGGCAGGCGAGCGGCTTTCCGCCAGCAGCAGGCGCACCAGCATGCCCGCCTCGGTGCCGGTTTCGGGTAGTGCCAGGGCCGCTTCCACCTTGACGGTGACGACGGCGGGGGAGACCGAGAAGCCGGCCGACGACGACGCGATGCTGATCCTGGCCAGGCCCGCTTGCTTGGCCTCGAACTCGAACTGCCAGCTGTCGGCGCGGGCGTTGTGCACCACCTTGCCCACCGCCACGACGTTGGCCTGGTCCACCTTGGCCTGCAGGGGATGCGACTTGCTGACGCCTTCCAGCTTGACCCGCAGGGTGTTGCCTTCGACCAGCGTCAGCACGCTGGGGACGGGGGTGTTGTTCGTGTATTTGAGCAGGGCGCCTGGCATGTTGTCTTCGGTCCGGTTGGGTTGAGCCCCGGGTAACGGGGCGGTGGGATGGGTGGGGCGCTTCAGCGCTTGCCGCCTGCGCGCGCGGGCGGCACGGCGACGGTGCGGCCGATCTTGCGGCAAGCGCTGGTCAGGCGGTCCACCCACGCGCGGTCGACGAGGTAGGTGCTGCCCGCGATGTCCTGCGGTGTGGCCACCACGTCGGTGTCCAGGTTGACGGATTTCGCGAAGGCCTCCCTGCGGCCCGCGAAATCGGCCTCCTCGCCGGGCGGCAAGTCGCCTCCGCGGCCATCGCCCCGGTTGACGATTTCCCGCCCCTCTGACCACAACATCCAGACGCTGGCCCCGCTGCCTGGCACGCCTGCTTCGGGCGCCTGCTTGACGAAACAAAAGCTGTTCGGTTTATCGGTGTACCTCGCCGCCCGGACTTCTTCCTTGGTGCGCAGGTAGGCGCGCAGCACGGCGGTTGAGGCCACTTCCCGCGTGGATGGCCGAGAAAAGTCGGCCCCGAGGCCGTCTGCGCTGGCCGCGCGGCCCCAGAAGGCGCCCAGGCAGGCTGCTGCGAGCAAGAAGGCGCCTGCGCCGGGGAGGTTCGTTCGGTTCATGGTCGGAGCGCCTTTCCTCATGTGGAGCGTCGCGCCTGGGCCGCCAGGCGGCGCTTGGCGGTCAGCTTGCGCAGGATCACGTAGA
>CBJNAE010000420.1:0-2922 GCA_966433995.1 uncultured Ideonella sp.
TGCGCCATGTCGTCGCCGCGGTACAGGGTTTCCCCGGTGCGGTCGACGCAGTAGCTCGGCGAGACGATCATCTCGTTGAAATGCATGTCGGCCGCGATGCGGGTGTACTCGAACAGCACGCTGCGGGTGATCTTGGCGCCCGAGCGCACCACGCTGCCGTGGCCGATCCAGCTCGGGCCGATGATGGTGGCGCCCGGCTCGACCTTCACGCTGGAGCCGATGTAGACCGGGCCCTGGATGTTGACCTGGTCCCAGGGCACGCTGGTGTTGATGCCGACCCAGATGCCGGGCTTGACCTCGCGGCCCGGCATGTTCATCTGCGCCACCTCGCCGCGCATCACGCGCTGAAGCACCGACCAGTAGTCGCTGACCCGGCCGATGTCGATCCAGTTGAAGAAGCGGTTCTGAGCGAAGAACGGGTGCTTCTCGGCCACCAGCTGCGGGAACAGCTGCGAGCCGATGTCGTACACCTTGCCCGACGGCACCAGGTTCAGCACCTCGGGCTCGAAGATGTAGATGCCGGTGCTGGCCAGGGTCGACTTGGCTTCCTCGGGCTTGGGCTTTTCCTGGAAGGACTCGATCTGGCCCTCCTTGTTCGCCACCACGATGCCGTAGTTCGACACCTCGTTCAGCGGCACGTCCAGCGTCACCACGCTGGCCATGGCGCCCTTGGTCTTGTGCTCGTGCAGCGCGGCGCCGATGTCCAGGTCGATCAGCGCGTCGCCGCACAGCACCAGGGTGGTCTCGTCGAAGAAGCCGCTGAAGTCCTGGATGCGGCGCATGCCGCCGGCCGAGCCGAAGGGTTTGGGGATGATGTCGCCGTGCTCGCGCACGCCCTCGTAGGCGTAGCCGATCTGCACGCCCCAGCGGTGGCCGTCGCCGAAATACTGCTCGATCTTGTGGTGGTGGTAGGCCACGTTCACCATGATCTCGGTGATGCCGTAGTTGGCCAGGTGCTCGATCAGGTATTCCATCACCGGCTTGCCCAGGATGGGCACCATCGGTTTGGGCAGGTCTTTGGTCAGCGGACGCACGCGCGTGCCCTGTCCCGCCGCCAGGATCATTCCTTTTGCCATGTCGCGTCTCTCCTTCTATTTATCGGCCGATGGCGAAGTATTCCAGGCCCATGGCGCGCACCAGGGCCGGGTCGTACAGGTTGCGGCCGTCGAACACCACCGGGTGCTTGAGCTTGGCCTTGAGCGTGGCGAAGTCGGGGCTGCGGAATTCCTTCCATTCCGTCACGATGACCAGGGCGTGCGCGCCTTCCAGCGCGGCGGTCTGGCTGTCCGCGTAGCTCAGGCGGCCCTCGCCGGCGAAGCAGCGCTGGGCCTCGTGCATCGCCACCGGGTCGTAGGCCGTCACGGTGGCGCCGGCGGCGAGCAGGTCCTTGATCACTTCGCGGCTGGTGGCTTCGCGCAGGTCGTCGGTGTTGGCCTTGAAGGCCAGGCCCCACAGGGCGAAGTGCTTGCCCGACAAATCCTCGCCGAAACGCGCCTTGACCTTGCGGCCGAGCACGTGCTTCTGGGCGTCGTTGGCCTCTTCCACCGCCTTGAGCACGCGCAGTTCGATGCCGGCGTTGTCGGCGGCCGTCTTGATCAGGGCCTTGACGTCCTTCGGGAAGCACGAGCCGCCGTAGCCGGCGCCGGCGTACAGGAAGTCGTAGCCGATGCGCGGGTCGCTGCCGATGCCGCGGCGCACGTGCTCGATGTCGGCGCCCAGTTTCTCCGCCACATTGGCCAGCTCGTTCATGAAGCTGATGCGGGTGGCCAGCATCGCATTGGCGGCGTACTTGGTCAGCTCGGCGCTGCGCACGTCCATCTGGATCAGGCGGTCGTGGTTGCGCTGGAAAGGCGCGTACAAGGCGCGCATGTTCAGCGCGGCCTGCTCGTCGTCGCAGCCGATGATGATGCGGTCGGGCTTCATGAAGTCCTCGATCGCCGCCCCTTCCTTCAGGAACTCGGGGTTGGAGACGACGCTGTAGGGGATGTCCACCCCGCGCCGGGCCAGTTCCTCGGCCACCGCGGCGCGCACGGTGTCGGCGGTGCCCACGGGCACCGTGCTCTTGTCGACCACCACTTTGTAGTCGGTCATGTACTTGCCGATGCTGCGGGCGGCGGCCGTCACGTACTTCATGTCGGCCGAGCCGTCCTCGTCGGGCGGGGTGCCGACGGCGATGAACTGCACCGTGCCGAAGTGCGCGGCGCGCTCGGCGTCGGTGGTGAAGTGCAGCCGTCCGGCCGCCACGTTGCGATGCACCATCTCCTTCAGCCCGGGCTCGTAGATGGGGATGCCGCCGTCCTCCAGCAGCTGGATCTTGGCCGGGTCCACGTCCAGGCACAGGACGTCGTTGCCCACTTCGGCCAGGCAGGCCCCGCTGACCAGGCCCACGTAGCCGGTGCCGATGACGGTGATTTTCATGATGACTGCTTCCTTTTTTGGGTCTAAGAATCGAAAGTGGTTGGGTTGTTCATGGGTGCGCGGGGCGCGGCGGATGCTCCAGGAAGACTTGCCTGAACATGCCGACCAGGCGCTTGTTGCCTGACTCGCTGAGGTGGTCGTCGTCGTAGTACAGCGGCCGGCCGTCCAGGCTGCCGGGGCAGGCGTCCCTCTGGCACAGCGCGGGAAGCGGATCCAGGATTTTCACCCCGCACTGTTCCCGGGCCGCGTCTTGCGCCGCCCAGATGAAACCGTTGCGCTGGCGGTAGGCCTGCATCGGGACGGAAACCGGCCGGTCGCCGCCCCACACCATGGCTCGCGCCGAATTCGGCACGTTCACGCCCATCTCGGGCGTTGGGCGCACCAGGTAGACCGGCCGCTTCTGGGCGATCTTGCAGGCGGTGGCGGTGAGGTGCTCGGCATATTCCTTTAGGAATTCAGGGTCCGCCCGCGCATGCACCTTGGTGAAATAGACCTTGGGGCCAG
>CBJNAE010000421.1:0-2833 GCA_966433995.1 uncultured Ideonella sp.
CCAAGGTGCTGTTCGGCGAGGAAGACCTCGATTTCAAGCTGGACGGCCCGCTGGCCTTGGACTGGCAGCGCACCTACGCCTCGCACCAGACGCATGAAGGTTGGCTCGGGCAAGGCTGGAATGTGCCGATCACTTTCCGCCTGGTGGTCGACCGCGAGAAGGACAACCTCGGCTTCACCTTTATCGACCAGCAAGGGCGACGCACCGAATTCCCGTTGCTGGCCGTCGGCGAAGCCTTCTACTCGCGCTTCGAGCGCAGCACCCTGCACCGGCCATCGGAAAACCAGCTCTACCTCACCACGCCACAAGGGCTGCACCTGGTTTTCGCGTCAATTGAACAACCTGCCGAAGATCCATTCGCCGGCCTGGCGGATGCAGCATCCCGGGCCCGCGCCGGGCAGCCCAAGGACGAGGCCGCCCATCCCCGCAGCCGCAAGCACCACCTACCGGCCTGGTCCGAGCTTCCCCTGCGCGGTTTCGTCGACCGCAATCACCAAATTGTCAAGCTGCACTACGGACCGGGCAGCGCCCTGCCCTCCCACCTGACCGACAGCACGGGCCGCTGCATCGTCTTCGAGTTCGACACCCGGAGCCAGCCCAGCCGCGCGCGGTCGCCCCGCCTGCTCCATGTGGCCGAAGCCCTGGTGTCGCCGAACCCGGCGACCGGCCGCTGGGCCGCCGCCGACCTGAGCCCGCTGGTCAGCTACCGCTACAGCGCCGAAGGCGACCTTGTGGCCGTGCTCGATGCCCAGGGTCGGACCGTGCGCGAATTTGCCTACGAACGGCACATGATGGTGCGGCACAGCGAGCCGGGAGGCCTCGTCTCCAGCTATGAATGGGACGACCTCTCGCCCACCGGCAGGGTGCTGGTCAACCGCCTGTCCACCGGGGAATCCTGGCGTTTCGAATACGACACGACGGCGCGGTCCACCCGCGTGACCGATGCGCTCGGCCGCGTCACCGAATACCGCTACGACGCCGAGCACCGCCTCATCGGCCAGGTGGACGCCCGGGGCGGCGTCACCCGCCATGAACTCGACACCTACGGCAACCTGCTCGCCCTGACCGACCCGGCCGGCCGCACCACCCGCTACCGCTACGACGAACGCAGCAACCTGGTTGGCGTCGAAGAGCCCGACGGCGGCCGATTCTCCGTTTCGCACGAGCCGCTTCTCAACCAGCCCGTCCAAGTCACCGACGCCCTGGGCCGCGAGACCCGTTTCAGCTACGACGGGCGCGGCAACCTGGTCCAGGTGCGCCAGCCGGACGGCGGGACGATCCAGTTCGAACGCAACGCGCAAGGCTGGCCGCAGGCGGTCGTGGACCCCCGCGGCGGCCGCGTCCAGCTGGAATACGACAACGCCGGCCGCGTCCTGGCCCGCACCGACTGCTCGGGGCGGACCACCCGCTTCGCCTACAACCGGGAGGGCCAGCTTGTCGAAGCGACCGACGCGATGGGCCAGCGCACGAACTACGGCTATGAGCGCATCAACCGCCAGAGCCGGCTGGTCTCGGTGCACCTGCCCGACGGCGGCGAAGAGCGCTTCAGCTACGACCCCCTGGGCCGGCTCATCGGCCACCAGGATCCGCTGGGCCACAAGACCGCCTACCACCTGGACGCCCACGGCCGCCCGCTGCAACGCGTCAACGCCCTGGGCCAGCACCTGGGCTACCAGTACGACCTGGCGGGCCGCCTGGTCGCGCTGACAAATGAAGCCGGCGCCACTTGGCGCTTCGCCTGGAACGAACTCGACCAGCTCGTGGCCGAGCAGGCCTTCGATGGCAAGCGCAGCGACTACGCCTACGACCGCGCCGGTCACCTGGTGCGGGCCCACGAGGGCGTGCCGGCCGGGCTCGGCCTGATGGCCAAGGGCCCGGGCGTGGTGCAGACCCGCTACCGGCGCGACGTGATGGGCAGGCTGCTGGCCAAGGTCAGCCTCAAGCCGGGCGGCACGGACAGCGGCCCACGGACCAGCCGCAACCGCTACCGCTACGACGCCGCCGGCCAACTGCTGCACGCCCGCAACGCCCAAAGCGACGTCGAGCTTTACTACGACGACATGGGCCACATCGTGCGCGAGATCAGCCGCGGCCAAGTGGCCGGGCAAACGCTACAAAGCACGGTCGAGCACCGCTACGACCCGCTGGGCAACCGGGAGTCCACCACGCTGCCAGACGGCCGGGTGCTCAACCACCTGATGTACGGCAGCGGCCATGTGCACCAGATCAACCTGGACGGCCAAGTGGTGTGCGACATCGAACGCGATGCGCTGCACCGCGAGGTCAACCGCAGCCAGGGCGCCCTGACCAGCCACTACCAGCGCGACAGCCTCGGCCGGCTGTTGGGGAGCCGGACCACCGCGGCCAGCCCGGTCGCTGGCGCCGAGCCCTCTTTCCCCAGCCTGCAACTCGCCCGCCGCTACCAATACGACCGCGCGGGCCAGTTGCAAGCCGTGACGGACCAGCGCACCGGCCGCAGCACCCGCTACGGCTACGACGCCATCGGCCGCCTGCTGACGGCCGACCACGCTGGCGGCGCGGGCCCGCTGGGCGCCTTGCAGGAAACCTTCGCCTTCGACCCGGCGCACAACCTGGTCCAGCCGGCGGGCACCGCCGCCCTGCCCGACGCCGCGCAGCGCGGCCCGGCGGCCAATGAAGCCCCCGCCACTTCCGCAAACGACACCCCTTGGGCCGACCAAGTGCGTGCCCAACTGAGCGACCCGAACTTCAACGTGATGCAGGGCCTGCCCGCCGGCTGGGACGCCCAGGACCCCACCAGCTGGGGCGAACACAAACCCAACCACCTCCTGACCTGGCAAGACCACCGCTACCG
>CBJNAE010000422.1:0-2800 GCA_966433995.1 uncultured Ideonella sp.
TTCGGCAAGAAGGGCCTGGACTTCGACGCCTTCATGGCCGACGAGAAGACCGAGCAGGTGCACTTCATCGGCAAGGACATCACCTATTTCCACACCCTGTTCTGGCCCGCGATGCTGCACTTCAGCGGCCGCAAGACGCCGAGCCAGGTCAACGTGCACGGTTTCATCACCGTGGGCGGAGACAAGATGAGCAAGAGCCGCGGCACCGGCATCTCGCCGCTGAAGTACCTGGAACTGGGCATGAACCCGCAGTGGCTGCGGTACTACATCGCGGCCAAGCTCAGCAGCAAGGTCGACGACGTGGAGTTCACCCCCGACGACTTCGTCGCCCGCGTCAACAGCGACCTGGTGGGCAAATACATCAACATCGCCAGCCGGGCGGCAGGGTTCCTGGCCAAGCGCTTCGGGGGGCGGCTGTCCGACGCCTTGGGATCCGGCGCGGGCCTGGTCGAAGATCTGAAAAACCAGGCCGGCGAGTTGGCCGGGCTCTACGACAACCGGGAGTTCGCCAAGGCGCTGCGCGAAATCATGCTGCTGGCCGACCGCGTGAATGAATACGTCGACCAGCACAAGCCCTGGGACCTGGCCAAAGACCCGGCGAAAGGCGAGGAACTGCACCAGGCCTGCTCGACCTGCATCGAGGCTTTCCGCCTGCTCACCATCTACCTGAAGCCGGTGCTGCCCGCGCTGGCTGCCGAGGTCGAGTCGTTCCTGAAAGTTCAACCACTGCGGTGGGAAGACGCCCAGTCGCGCCTGGGCGCCGCGCAGATCGGCGAATACAAGCACCTGATGCAACGCGTCGACCCCAAGATGCTCGAAGACCTCTTCACCCCGCCGGCGGTGCAGGCGTCGCCGCCGGGCGGCGAGCCGCTGGCCGACGAGATCAAGATCGACGATTTCGCCAAGGTCGACCTGCGCGTCGCCAAGATCGTGAACTGCGAGCACGTCGAAGGCTCCGACAAGCTGCTGCGCCTCACGCTCGACGTGGGCGAAGGCCGCACCCGCAACGTCTTCAGCGGCATCAAGAGCGCCTACCGGCCCGAGCAGCTCGTCGGCAAGCTCACGCTGCTGGTGGCCAACCTGGCGCCGCGCAAGATGAAGTTCGGCCTGAGCGAAGGCATGGTGCTGGCCGCCAGCCACGCCGACGAAAAGGCGCAGCCCGGCCTTTACATCATGGAACCCTGGCCCGGCGCCACGCCTGGCATGCGGGTGCGCTGAAGCCCGGGCGACCAACCCATCCACCCGCTGCCGCCCATGCCTACCCAGATGCTGCGACGGCTCACCGGGCGGGAACGCACGGCCCGCGCCAACCGCCAGCTCGGCGCCATCCTGGCCTTCGTGGCCGGCGCGGTGAACGCCGGCGGCTTCCTGGCGGTGCAGCGCTACACCTCGCACATGACCGGCATCATTTCCTCGGTGGCCGACGAGCTGGTCGTCGGCCTGCCGTTGGCCGCCGCCGCGGGGCTGGTGTCGCTGGCGGCCTTCATCGCCGGCGCGATGGTCACCGCCATCCTCGTCAATTGGGCGCGCCGCCGCGCGATGCAAAGCGAATACGCGCTGCCGCTGATGCTGGAGGCGCTGCTGCTGTTGGCCTTCGGCCTGGCCGGCGCGAACCTGCACCGCTGGACCGAACTGCTGCTGCCTGGCACGGTCCTTCTGCTGTGTTTCATCATGGGCCTGCAGAACGCCATCGTCACCAAGATCTCGCGCGCCGAGATCCGCACCACGCACATGACCGGCGTCGTCACCGACCTGGGGATCGAACTGGGCCGGCTGGTCTACTGGAACCGCGCCGGCCGCGACGCCGCTTCGCGGACACAGCAACCGGTGCACGCCGATCCCGGTCGCCTGCGTCTGCTGGTGGTCATCCTGGGCTTGTTTTTCGCGGGTGGGTTGACCGGTGCCCTGGCTTTCCAGCACATCGGCTTTTCGGCGACGGTGCCGTTGGCCTTGTTGCTGATGGTGCTGGCGGTGGTCCCGCTGTGGGACGACCTGGGCGCCGGCTGGGCCTGAATCGGCCGCCCGGGCGCATGGAATCCGCCACGGTCCGCCCCCTGGCCCGGCGCCTCGGATGGCGGGTCGCCGCATAAAATTTGCGGCGCGCTCCGCAGTGCCCGTCGCGAGTCCCGGGCAAGCCCACACCGATCCTTCCCATGAGCTTCCTGAACACCCTCAAAAACCAGGCGCAGGCCGCCACGGCCCAGCAGCAAGGCCAGGCCGGCCTGATCGAGCGCAATACCTTGGCCGTGGAAGCGGCATGCAAAGAGGCGGTGGATTACCTGCACACCCTGGCGCAGCAGCTCAATGTGCTGCAGCCCGCCTCCCGGGGGCGGCACACCCTCGACCGGCAGAATGCCTTCGCCGGCCTGAAACAATCGAATTTCCGGGTCGACTCCCGCTTGAAGGAAGAAGACGCCAAGAGCGGCCGGAAGAACCCCGCCTTCGACCATGTGGTGATCCATTGGGAACTCGGCGGCGAAGACGGCCTGCTCGAGATCAACAAGGATTTCCCGCCCGACATCCAGAAGCTGGAACCCCGGCTGCGCCAAAGCGGCGCCAAGGTCGACGCCGAAGCCCAGCGCGACCCCACCGGCGGCAAGCTGCTGTGCATGCGCTACCGGCTGCCTGTGCTCTTCCTGGCCAGCGTGCGGTTGCTGCCGCGCCATGAAGAAGGCCTGGTCACTTTCAAGTTGAGCAACATCGAAGACTTCGACACGGTCTGGGCCACCTGGCCCGCCACCGAAGTGCACGCCGGACGGCTGGACGAACTGGCGCGCTGGATCGTCGGCGAACCCCACCG
>CBJNAE010000423.1:0-2779 GCA_966433995.1 uncultured Ideonella sp.
GCGAACAGCTCGAAGACCTGCAGACCTTCGACGCGCAAGAGTTTTCCCAGGCGCTATTGGCCTGAAACCGGCCAGAATCCCTAAGTGGCCTGTTGCGGGCCGGCGGGGCTTGACGCCAAACCGCCTCAGCGGCGCGTCGTGCCGCCGTGTTGTTGCTGCTGCTGTTCGAGCGGCTCCAGAGGCACCGGCGCGGAGTCGAGATCATCGAACCAGGTGGAAGGCGGCGCATCGTTGAACTCGCCGGTGTCCACCACCAGGGCCTCGTCATTGGCCGCCGGCGGTACGGCGGTGGCGGCCTTGATCGGCTCTGCAGGGTTCAATTCGACCGCGGGCGCCAGGCCGGACAGGCCAGTGGTCGCCGGCGACGAACTCCACAGCAGTTGCCGGACCTGGGCCGCGGACGGCAAGCCGTTTTCGGGCCAGATGTGCAGCGCCACGCCAGCGGCCTTCAGTGTCCTGGCCTTGCGGGCGTTGCGCTTGGCGGCGCGCGAGCCCGCTTGCTCGCCGCTGCCGCGCACTTCCACCACGGCGAACACCTTGCTGGCCCGGTCGCAGATGATCAGGTCGGAGCACTGGTGCCCGACGCGGCGCAGCCATTCCACGTAAGAGTTGCGTGTGCTGACCTTGATGAACCGCGACAAGGGCACTTGCGACAGCACCATGTATTCCGGCAGGGCTTCGCGCAACGTGTCGTAGGCCTGCTGCTCCGCTGCGGTCATGAGTCGGGTGACGCGGGGCTGCCAGCCGATCACGGTGTCGATGGGCTCCCCTTTCGCGGCGTGAGGCGAGTGGTTGGAACGCATCCGGAAATACCAGACGACCAGGCCTGCGAACACGAGCAGCAAGGGGATCAGGAAGTAGGACACGGTGGCGGCTCGACGAGGTTGGATCGGGGCTTTGACCATAGCCGCGGCCTCGAGGCGGGTCAATACCGACCTTCTCTGCCTCGCGCACCGCGCGGTCACAAGGTGTTACGCCGCGGAAGGGGCTGCGGGACCCGCTGGGAAAGGGCGTCCTTTCAGCGGAAGAAACCGCCGGGGCCCTTGGGGCCGCCCATGCCGCCCATGCGCTTCATCATCTTCATGAGGCCGCCGCCCTTCATCTTCTTCATCATGTCGCGCATTTGCTCGAACTGGTTGAGCAGGCGGTTGACGTCCTGCACCTGCACGCCCGCGCCAGCCGCCACGCGGCGCTTACGCGTGGCCTTGAGCAGTTCGGGCTTCCTGCGCTCCTGCGGGGTCATCGAGCAGATGATGCCTTCCATGCGCCGGACGTCGCGCTCGGCGCGGTCCATGTCGGCCTGGCCGATCTGCCCGGCCTTGGCGGTGAGCTGCGTGGGCAGCTTGTCCATCAGGTTGGACAGCCCGCCCATCTTCTTCATCTGCGAGATCTGCGAGAGAAAATCGTTGAGGTCGAAGCTGTCGCCCGATTTGACCTTGTCGGCCAGCTTCTGGGCGGCGGCCATGTCGACGCCCTGGCTCACCTGCTCGACCAGCGCGACGATGTCGCCCATGCCAAGTACGCGCTGGGCGTGGCGCTCGGCGTCGAACACCTCCAGGCCGTCGATCTTCTCGCTGACGCCGGCGAACTTGATCGGCGCGCCGGTCACCTGCCGCACCGACAGCGCCGCGCCGCCGCGCGAGTCGCCATCCATCTTGGTGAGCACGATGCCGGTGAGCGGCAGCGCCTCTTTGAATGCCTTGGCGGTGTTGACCGCGTCCTGGCCCTGCATCGCGTCGACGACGAAGAGCGTCTCGACCGGCTTGAGTTCGGCGTGCAGCGCGGAAATCTCCTTCATCAGCGCTTCGTCGATCGCCAAGCGCCCCGCGGTGTCGACCAGCAGCACGTCGAAGTAGTGCTTGCGGGCGTAGTCGATCGCGGCGCGGGCGATGTCCAGTGGCTTGTCGGTGGCGGCGGACGGGAACCACTCGGCGCCGGCCTGCTTGGTCACCAGCTTCAGCTGGTCGATCGCCGCCGGACGGTAGACGTCGGCGGAAACCGTCAGCACCTTCTTCTTGCGCCGCTCGATCAGGTGCTTGGCCAGCTTGGCGGTGGTGGTCGTCTTGCCGGCGCCCTGCAGGCCGGCCATCAGGATCACCGCCGGCGGCTGGGCGGCGAGGTTGATGTCGGCCACGCCCTCGCCCATGGTGGCGGCCAACTCGCGGTTGACGATGCCGACCAGCGCTTGCCCCGGCGACAGCGAGCCCACCACCTCGGCGCCGAGCGCCTTTTCCTTGACGCGCGCGATGAAGTCGCGCACCACGGGCAAGGCGACGTCGGCCTCGAGCAGGGCCATGCGCACCTCGCGCATCATTTCCTGCACATTGTCTTCGGTGATGCGGGCCTGGCCGCGCATCGTTTTCACGAGGCGGCTCAGCCGGTCGGTGAGTGTGGATGCCATGGGGGGGAGGGAGGGGAGGCGTCGCGCCGGGAAGGCCTGGCCTCGTGGCTGCGGAAGTACGAAAGTACACTGGGCGGATGATTCTATCGCCCACCTTTTCGCCCGGCGCCGGGCTTCCGATGTGGTGGACGCTTTCCAGCGTGGTCGCGCTGCTGGCCTACGTGCTGGCGGGCTGGATGACGGAGTCGCCGCGGCAGCGGCTGCAAGGGTTGCTGCTGGCGGCCTGGGTGGCCCACGGGCTGGCGATCCTCTTCGACATCGGCGGCCTGATCGGCGACCCGGCGGCGGGCGTGGTGTCGCGCGGCGCGCGTTTCGGCTTCGCGCCGGCGCTGTCGGTCACCGTGTGGCTGGTGCTGACGGTCTACCTGCTGGAAAGCC
>CBJNAE010000424.1:0-2747 GCA_966433995.1 uncultured Ideonella sp.
GCCATCGCGCCGCGGTCGCGCACCACGTCCACCCGGAACGGCGCCCGCGTCGCCAGGCTGGCGAGAAAGGCGGTGGACAGCGCAAGCAGCACCGCGCCATAGGCCAGCACCCGGGGGCGCAGGACGCGGCGCAGCGTCTGGGCTCGGCTGAGCTTGCCCGCCATCGCGTTCTGGGTGTCGAAGCGGATGAGCCCGGGCGCGTAGCCCATCTTGCCCATCACGCCGTCGCAGACGTCGACGCAGGCGGCGCAGCCGATGCATTCGTACTGCAGGCCTTCGCGGATGTCGATGCCGGTGGGGCAGACTTGCACGCACAGCGTGCAGTCGACGCAATCGCCCTTGCCGAGCAGCCGCGGGTCGGCGCTGCGCGGCCGGGAGCCGCGCGGGTCGCCGCGGGCCGCGTCGTAGCTGACGATCAGCGTGTCCTTGTCGAACATCGCGCTCTGGAAGCGGGCATAGGGGCACATGTATTTGCACACCTGCTCCCGCATGTAGCCCGCATTGCCATAAGTGGCGAAGCCGTAGAACAGCACCCAGAAAGCTTCCCACGGCCCCAGGCCAGGCCCCGCCAACAGGCCCAGGCCGGCCAGCACTTCGCGGCCGAGCAGGTGGACCGGCGTGAAATAGCCGACGAAAGTGAACCCCGTCCACAGGCCGATCGCCAGCCAGGCCACCTGCTTGCCGCCCTTGCGCAGCAGCTTGCGCGTGGACCAGGGCGCGGCGTCCAGCCGCAGCCGCGCGAGGCGGTCGCCTTCGAAGCGGCGCTCCACCCACATGAAGATTTCGGTGTAGACCGTCTGCGGACAGGCGAAGCCGCACCACAGCCGGCCCGCCACCGCAGTGAAGAGGAAGAGCGACAGCGCGCTGAGCACGAGCAGCGCGGTGAGGTAGATGAAGTCCTGCGGGTAAAGCACGAGCGGGCCGATGAAGAAGCGCCGCGCGGCGAGGTCGAAAAGCACGGCGGGCCGACCGTTCCAGGTCATCCACGGCAGGCCGTAGAACACCAGCTGCGTGGCCCACACCATCGCCCAGCGCCAGCGGGCGAAGCGGCCGGTGACGCTGCGCGGCTGGATCTTCTCCTCGCGACGGAACAGCGACACCACGGCCACTGGCACGTCGCCCTTCGCAGGGTCCGCGCGGCGCGCGACCTCGACCGTTTCGGGCACCGGTGTCATGGCGGACCGCCGGTTTCTACGCGGTCGTTCACTTGCCCGTCCCCGCACCGGCCGCCATGCCTTCGGCCAGCCGCGTGCCCTGCGACAGGCTCCACACATAGGCTGCCAGCACGTGGATCTGCTCGGGCGTCAGCCTGTCCTTCTGCCCCGGCATCACGTTGACTTTGCCGGCGGTGACGATGGCGGCGATCGCGTCCTCGCCCCAACCGTGCAGCCACACCTTGTCGGACAGGTTGGGCGCGCCGAGCGCCTGGTTGCCCTTGCCGCCGACCCCGTGGCACGCCGCGCAAACCGCGAACTTGGCGGCGCCGTATTTCGCGGCGATCGCGTCGTGCGGGCTGTCCGACAGGCTCAGCACGTACTGGGCCAGCTGGCGCACGTCCTGCTCCGAGCCCACCGCCGCGGCCATCGGCGGCATGGCGCCTCGGCGGCCCAGGGTGATGGTCTCTTCGATTTTTTCGGGCGTGCCGCCGTGCAGCCAGTCGCGGTCGGTCAGGTTGGGGAAGCCCTTGCTGCCGCGCGCGTCCGAACCATGGCAAGCGGCGCAGTTATTGATGTAGAGCCGCTCGCCGATGCCCATGGCCTTCGGGTCGCGGGCCAGGTGCTCGGCCGGCTGGCCCGCGAATCCCGCGTATACCGCCGACATCGCCTCGGCCGCGGCCTTCTGCTCGGCCTGGTATTCGCCGGCGCTGGTCCATTGCAGGCTACCCTTGGCGGCGCCCAGGCCGGGGTACAGCAGCAGGTAGCCCACCGCGAAAGCCACCGTCAGCACGAACAGGCCCATCCACCACAGCGGCAGAGGGTTGTTCATCTCGCGCAGGTCGCCGTCCCAGACGTGGCCGGTGGAGTTGTCGTCGGCCATCACGGTGCGCCGCGAGGCGATCGCCAGCAGCACGAGGCACAGCACCAGCCCGGCCAGGGTCGCCCCGGCGATGAACCACGACCAGTGGGCCTGGATGAAATCGGCCATGTCAGCGCTCCCCGCCTTCTTCGGCCGCCGCGTCGCCGATGAAGGGCAGCAGCGCCGCCTCCTTGAACGCGGGCTGGTTGCGCCGGGCCAGCGCCCAGGCGACGATGCCGCCGAAGGTGGCGAAGGACAGCAGCGTCACCGCCGCCCGGATGAAATTGATGTCGATGTGGTGGATGTCCATGTCCTGTTCCTTCGGTCGGCTCACTTCACTGCGGTGCCCAGCACCTGCAGGTACGAGATCACCGCGTCCATCTCGGTCTTGCCCTTGACGTCGGCGGCCGCCTGGGCGATCTCTTCGTCGGTGTAGGGCGCGCCGAGCTGGCGCAGCGCTTTCATCTTGGTCGCCACGAGCGGGCCGTCGACCACGCCCTTCTCCAGCCATGGGTAGGCGGGCATGTTGGACTCGGGCACGAGGTCCCGCGGGTTGTTCAGGTGGATGCGGTGCCAGTCGTCGCTGTACTTGCCGCCGACGCGGTGCAGGTCCGGACCGGTGCGCTTGCTGCCCCACTGGAAGGGGCGGTCATAGACGAACTCGCCGGCCATCGAATAGTGGCCGTAGCGCAGCGTCTCGGCGCGGAAGGGGCGGATCATCTGCGAGTGGC
>CBJNAE010000425.1:0-2718 GCA_966433995.1 uncultured Ideonella sp.
TCGCTGTCGTCGCGGTTGTCGCGCAGGAACATCTCGGTGGCCGGCAGCGCGGCCCACTCGGTGATCGCGTTCATCTTGACGGTCTGGGCCTGCTCGTCGGTGAGCAGCCCGGCGTCGAAGCGTTCCCAGGGAATGTCGGTGTCCATGCTCCAGCGCACGGCTTCGAGTTGCTTGAAAAGTTCGGGATACAGCATGGGTCGCCTGGGTGGAGGGTGGCCGGGATGGGCCGGCCGATTCTAGTCAGGGCAAACGAATCGAAGTCGATAGGCGGGTTGGCGCGCTGGTTATTCGACGGGGGGCGGCCAGCTATGCGCCAGCCCCTTCCCGGGCGCGCCAGGCCCGCACTTGCGCAGGGATGTCGCGCAGCGAGGCGATGGCGGTCACGCCGGACAGCGGCCGCCTGTGCAGCACCGGTGCGGCGCCTCCCGCCCACACGGCGACAGGCGGCGGGCATTTGGCGCGCAGCTCGCCCAGGTCTTCGACCACCTGATTGGGGTTCATGCTGCCGCTGAAAGCCAGGGCCACGATGTCGCTGCGCAAGGCCTGGGCGGCCAGCACGATGTTCCATACCGGCGTCTGCACGCCCAGCGAGACGCAGGCCCCGCCTTCCAGGGCGAACAACACTTCGGCCATCAGCAGTCCCAAGCCATGGGGATCGCCCGGCAGCGTCGTCAGCAAGACCCGCGGACTGGCGTCGGCAGCCGGCCGGGGCAGTTGGGACAGCGCGGCGCGCAGCACGCCCTGCAGGATCTCGGCGTAAAGGTGCTCTTCGAATATTTCGAGCTGGCCACGCATCCAACTGTCTCCGACCTGCGTATTCAAGGGGGTGACCACCTCCGTCACGAAACGGCTCAAGCCCAGGTGCATGTGGGCTTGCGTCAACTTCTGCCGCAAGGCCTCGACATCATGGCGACGAAGCAAACCGACCCAGGCCCGCACATCGGGCAGCTCCTGCGAGGGCGCGGCGTCCTGGGCCGGGCCATTGGGGCGGATGTTCTCGCAAAGCTTCGCCAGGGCCTCTTCCGGCAGCGGAACCACCCGGCCCGGCCGGTGCCCACCGTCCAGCAGCCGCCTGACCAGCCGCAGTTTGCGCACTTGGTCGATGGGATAGGCCCGCTCGCCGGCGGAATCGCGGTGGGGCGAAGGGAAGCCGTAACGCCGTTCCCAGATCCGCAGGGTGTCTTTGCTCAGCCCGGTTTCCCGCTCCACGGCGGAGATGGACAGGGTCAGCTGCGGCAAGGGTCGCGGATTCGCCATGAGTGGACTGTCCATAAATAGTTGATATGTATAAATTATGCAAACAGCCCAATCATTGACCGAAACGGATGCCCATGCGCTTTCCTTTCGTTGCGCCCACCGTACCGCGCTGACCTTGCGCTTCGTTGACAGCCCCCCCGCACCGAGGCGGCGCACGAAGAGCACGCGACCCCAATCCGGCAAATCTTCACTGCCGCTGGCAACAAACTGCTGGGCCCCACTGGATGCCGGTCGGACGGTCTCAAAAAGAAACATTGAAAAAAATCGCTGCCAGGGTGGAACTTGTGGGGCGGTGGGCCCACTAAGCGTGGGTGGTTCAGGGTGCGGGCGCTGTTCGCGGCCGGCACCGCCGGCCGGAACAGCCGGCCTTCGGAGCCCCATCGTTTTCTTGCTGCACAGCCTGTCGATCCGTTCGACAGAAATCCCGGAGCGGTTTTCTTCCTCCCTCCTCCCTCCCTACTTCGCTGCGGGGCGCTGTGCAGCAATCTTTAATTCGGGCGGCACCGGCGAAAGCGCCGGCCCGCCCCGGGTCTCCCCTCCGATGGGTCCGGGGACGTCCCGCCCAACCTCCACCGTTCACCCCTCCCGCCAGGCAGCCGCGTTCGGCTTCCCGGCGCACTGAGCCGCCATGCGCCGCGTCGCCGTCATCGGCTCGGGCATTTCCGGCTTGTCGGTCGCGCATGCGCTGGCGGGCCGGGCCAAGGTGTCGCTTTTTGAGGCCGGCGACTATTTCGGCGGCCACACCCACACGGTCGACGTGGAGGTCGACACGCCCCGGGGCCGCATGCGGCATGGCGTGGACACCGGCTTCCTCGTCTTCAATGAGCGCACCTATCCCCGGTTGATCCGCCTGTTCGGCGAGCTGCGGGTGGCCACCGCCGCCTGCGACATGTCGTTCTCCGTCAACCTGCCGGGCGCCGGCACGGACGGCCTGGAATGGAGCGGCTCGTCGCTGCGCAGCGTTTTCGCCCAGCCGCGCAACCTCGCGCGGCCCGCCTTCCTGCGGATGTTGGCCGAGGTGCTGCGGTTCAACCGCCTGTGCACCCGCATTGCCGGGCAGGGCGACGACGCGGCGTCGCTGGGCCGGTCGATCGGCGAATTCCTGGACGAGCACCGCTTCGCGGCGTCTTTCCGCGATTGGTACTTCCTGCCGATGATCGGCAGCATCTGGTCCTGCCCCACCGACCAGATGCTGCGCTTCCCGGTGGCCACGATGATCAGCTTTTGCCACAACCACGGCCTGCTGCAAGTGGCCGGGCGGCCGCGCTGGTTCACGGTGGCGGGCGGCGCCCGGCAGTACGTCGACAAAATGCTGGCCCTCATCGGCGACGCCCGGCTGAACACGCCGGTGAGGCGGGTCTGGCGCCGGGCGCCGGGGACCGATGGCGCGGTGGTGGCCACCGACGCCGGCACCGAACACTTCGACGACGTGGTGCTGGCCTGCCACAGCGACCAATCCCT
>CBJNAE010000426.1:0-2708 GCA_966433995.1 uncultured Ideonella sp.
GCCCGTCGTCCGACACCAGCAATTGCAGGTGGGACGGGGTCTGGCGCATCGACACGGTCACCTGGGTGCCGCCGCTGTGGTCAATGGCGTTGTTCACCAGCTCTCCGAAGGCGTGCTGGGCGATGCGCCGGCAGTTATCGGGCAGATTGAAATACGGGGCGAAGTCGCGCGACCAGGGAACGTCTTCCGACAGCCCCGCCAGCGAATACCGCTGAACCACCTGGCGCAGCAGGCCGGGCTTGTAGGTGGCGTTGCGGATCGTTCCTTCGCGGACCAGCCATTGGGTCTCGACCAGGCGCTTGAGCGTCTTGTTGGCCGTGGCCCGCGAGACGCCGAAGCGTCCCTCGAGGGCTTGCGGCAGGTCATTCGGATGCTGGGTCGCGGCGGTCGCGATCCACAGGGTCAACGAATTGAAGTCGATACGCGCCATGGCGACAGCCCCTCCGAGGAAAAATCCAGGGCTCCAGTGTCCAGCGCTCCCGCGCTGGACTGAAACCGGAATAGAGGGGTGTTTTAGGCCTATTTGCCGCCAAGGTCAATTGGCGGCTGCCGCGGGCTCATTGCTCCGCGCTGCAGTCGTCCGGCGCGGCCCGGGGCGACATGTCCTTGCCGTGGGTGCAGGTCCAGGAGATCCGGCCTTGCTCGTCGACGCTGGGCGTGAGCTTGAGGCTGCCGTGGCTGGTGGCCAGCGTCAGCTCCATGTTGCTTGGGTTCATCGACAGGGCGGAGCCGTCGGCCAGGCTCGGCTTGAGCCCGACTTCCTGCAGCGTGTCCGGCACGGTCTTGGTCTTGGCGTAGTGCGCCGCCAGGGTGACGCGCGCGATCGCGGAGTTGGCGTAGGCCGCGGCGACTTCGCCGCGCGCGGGGTCGTTGGGGTCCGCTTCCTCGGTCTCTTGTTCCTGTTCGGCCGTTTCCGGTAGGGTCATCATGCCGGCCGACCGCTGGGTGAAGCCCTTGTAAGCCGGGAGCGCCACCGCCGCGATGATGCCGAAGACGATGACCATGATCAGGATCAGCGGGCCCACCGCGCCGCCGAGGCGGCCGGCATAGGGCACGAAGGCCGCCAGGACGTAGGCCAGCGTGTTCCTCGACGGCATGGTGGCGTCGGGGTTCAGCACGCGCAGCACCCGCTTGGTCGTCCAGGGGTAGCCGCCTGTCAGCTCGTGGTAGGACATCCAGAAGCCGCTGCTGCTTTGCGCCTGGCGGCTGAAGGCGGCCAGGTTGATCGTGCGCCAGCGGCGTTCGCCAGCGGCGATCACCGACAGCGCGTGCGCGGCGTGCTGCGGCGAGGTGCTGCATGCCGCGCCGTGGCGGTCGCAGGTGTATTCCTGGGCCCGCGCGTAGGCGGCGCCCAGCAGCGGGATCCACAGGGCCGGCCAGCGCCAGAAGTGGCCGGTGAAATGCTTCATGCGGATGTGGCCCAGCTCATGGCCGATGTAGAAGTTCACGCCGTCCGGGTGGTCTTCCAGCGCGTCGACCACGCTGGACAGCAGCAGCACGTAGTGGCGGCCGAGGAAGCGCACGGCGAAAGCGTTGAGCATGCCGTCGCCCATCAGCACATAGGCTTCGGGGCGTTCGGCCAGGCCGAGCTTGTCGCAGCAGGCATCGAAGCGCTGGCGCAGGTCGGGAAACTGCTCGGCGCTCAGTTCCACGCCGTTGCCCTTCACGTAGGAGACGAGTGCCGACTGCGCGAACAGGTAGATGATGAAGCCGAACAGCAGGTAGATCAGTGCGCCGCCGAAGGTGCCCACGATGAGCAGCAGCCAGAACAACAGGCCCAGCACCAGGGCGATGCGGCCGAGCGTGCGCTCGCGCGGATAAACGAGGGGGTCCATATTTTTCCTCCAACAGGGGTGTTTTTGTTCACAAGGGAAGGTTTCTGGGGGGCGACGCCGGGGTGCGCTCCCTTGCGCTGGCGGCGTCGTGCCTTCCGGTGCGCCCGCGGGGGAGGTGGGCCGCCCGCGGAACGCCGCGGGATCATAAGCGCCGCCGGTCCGGAATCGGGCCCGGCCAGGCACCGGAATGCGGGGGAATGGGCGCCCGCGCTTTCATTTGGCAACGCCTGAGCGGAGTGTCGCCGCCCCCGGTCCCGTAAAATTGAGGGAGTTTCGGCCCGGTTACGCGACCACCCGCCGACGGCCCCGCCGGGCCGCGCACAGATTCATCAACTCCCTGGGGAAACCATGCCACTCGTTTCAATGCGCCAACTGCTCGACCACGCCGCCGAAAACGGCTACGGCATTCCGGCTTTCAACGTGAACAACCTGGAGCAGGTCCAGGCGGTGATGGAAGCCGCGAAGGAGACCGGTGCACCGGTGATCCTGCAGGCCAGCGCAGGGGCCCGCAAGTACGCCGGCGAGGCTTTCATCAAGCACCTCATCCAGGCGGCGGTGGAGGCCTATCCGCAGATCCCCCTGGTGATGCACCAGGACCATGGCCAGACGCCCGCCATCTGCCAAGGCGCGATCGACCTGGGCTTCGGCTCGGTGATGATGGACGGCTCGCTGCGCGAGGACGGCAAGACGCCCGCCGACTTCGCCTACAACGTCGACGTCACCCGCCAGGTGGTGCAGATGGCCCACAAGGTCGGCGTGACCGTCGAAGGCGAACTGGGCTGCCTGGGCAACCTCGAAACCGGCGATGCCGGCGAAGAAGACGGCATCGGCGCCGAAGGCAAGCTGGACCACAGCCAGATGCTGACCGACCCG
>CBJNAE010000427.1:0-2654 GCA_966433995.1 uncultured Ideonella sp.
TGTGGGTCGCCGCCGGCCCCGGGAACAACGGCGGGGACGGGCTGGAAGCCGCCCTGCACCTCCAGGCGGCCGGAAAACAGGTTTTGGTGACTCGATGTGAGGGCTCGCGCCCACCGCCCCAGGATGCCGCCGACGCGCTCGCACGGGCGCTGGCCGCCGGCATCCGGTTCGTTGATTCGCCGCCCCGGCTGCGCCCTGCCGACCTGGCGATCGACGCCCTGCTGGGCCTGGGCGCCAGCCGCGCGCCCGAGGCCGCCATCGCGCAAAGGATTCGGCAACTCAACGCCCTACCCTGCCCGGTGCTGGCGGTCGACCTGCCCAGCGGCCTGTGCGCCGACACCGGCCGTCTGCTGGGCGACGAGGCGGTGGCTGCCCGGCACACCTTGGCGTTGCTGACACTCAAGCCGGGCCTGTTCACGGCGCAAGGCCGGGACTATGCGGGCGAGGTCTGGTGGTCGCGGCTGGACATCGGCCTGGAAGAACCGCCAGACGCCCACCTGAGCGGCGCCGACTCCCTGCGCGCGCCCGCCAGGGGCCACGGCGCCCACAAAGGCAGCCGCGGCGACACCTGGATCGTCGGCGGCGGCACCGGCATGGCGGGCGCGGTCTGGCTGGCCGCCCGCGCCGCCCACGCGGCGGGCAGTGGGCGGGTGTTCCTCAGCCTGCTGGCTCCCGGCCCACTGGGACCCGACCCCAACCGCCCGGAATTGATGACCCGGCCCGCCGACTGGCCGCCGTCCGACGAAGACCTGGCCCGGCTGACCGTGGTGGCCGGCTGCGGCGGCGGCTCGGCCATCGCGGCGGCCCTGCCCCGCGTGCTGCGCGCGGCGACCCGGCTGGTGCTGGACGCCGACGGCCTGAACGCCGTGGCGAACGACGACACCCTGGCCCGCTTGCTCCATGCCCGAGCAGCGCAAGGGCTGCGGACCGTGCTGACGCCGCACCCGTTGGAAGCGGCCCGCCTGCTCGGCAACTCCACCGCCGACATACAGGCCGACCGCTTGAATGCGGCGCGCCGGTTGGCCGATCGGACCTCCGCGATCGTCGTGCTGAAGGGCTCGGGCACTGTGGTGGCCGCTCCTTCGGACAGCCGGCCCTGGATCAACCCCACGGGGAACGCGGCCCTGGCCACCGCCGGCACCGGGGACGTCTTGGCAGGGTGGATAGGCGGGCTGTGGTCCGCGCTACCGGGCGCCGCTGGCGGCAACCAAGACGGGCACGCGCTCGAAGCGGCGCTGTGCAGCGCTTTCCTCCACGGCGCCGCCGCCGACCAGGCCGGCGTGGACCCGCTGCGGGCGGCCGACCTCGTCGAACGGATGCTGCTGCGCGCTCAGTCGGCCGCCTGAGAGCCCGGCCTGCCCTGGGCCATCGCGCGGGCCACTTCGCGCTGCCCCTGCTCCATGCCCTGGACCAGCACCGCGTCGCCGCGGCGGTCGGCCACTTCGGCGAACCTCGCCGCCAGTTGCTCCGCCGCATCGTCGCCGGACCCGAGGTACAGGCCCGCGGTCAGCGCCACGTGCGCCACCTCGAAGCCCCCCGCGCCCGCGCAGACGATGCTGCGCGTCGGCGCCTCGTCGGACGCCAGGAACAGCATCGCCGGCGTCACCGCCTCGGGCTTGAGCAGATCGAGCATCTCCTCGGGCAGCAGCGCTTCGGTCATGCGCGTGGCCGCCGTGGGCGACAAGGCGTTGACCCGGATGTCGTTCTTGGCGCCTTCCAGCGCCAGCGTGTTCATGAGCCCGACGAGGGCCATCTTGGCCGCGCCGTAATTCGACTGGCCGAAGTTGCCCCACAGCCCGGACGACGAGGTCGTCATCACGATGCGGCCGCGGTTCTGGGCGCGCATGATGTCCCAGACGGCCTTGCAGCAATGCACGGCGCCCATGAGATGCACATCCATGACCAGCGAAAAATCTTCCAGGGACATCTTGGCGAAGGACTTGTCGCGCAGCACGCCGGCGTTGTTCACCAGTACGTCGACGCGACCCCAGGCCCGCATCGCGTGGTCGACCATGACCTGCACGGCGGCGTAGTCGGCGACGCTCGCGCCGAAGGAGGTGGCCTCGCCACCGCCAGCACGGATTTCCTGGGCGACCGCTTCGGCGGCGGCGCTGGCGCCTGGCGCACCGGACAGGTCGGGCATGTCGTTGACCAGCACTTTCGCGCCCCGCCCGGCCAGGGCCAGCGCATGGACGCGCCCCAGTCCGGATCCGGCGCCGGTCACCAAAGCCACGCGCCCGTGGAAATCGAGGCGGCTCACGGGCCCGGCCTTTCCCGGCCGGCGCCGGGCCGCCCCGAGGCGATCACCGCTTGCCCCCGCGTGCCTTGCCCGCCGACTTGGCCGCCGCCGATTTGCCGCCGGCGGCCGGCGCCTTGGCGGCCCCGCCACGCGCGGCCGTCTTGGCCGCCTTCACCGGATGGGCCTTGCCGCCGCCAGTCGCAGCGCGCGCCTTGGACTGGCCGGCCTTCTTGGCACGCGACTTGACCTGGCGGTCCGCTTCGAGCACTTCATCCAGCTCGGTGACCGCCGTGCGCGGCGCGGCGCGCTCGGTCGGCGGCTCGCCCAGCTTGTCTTTCTTGGCACGCGCCAGCATCGCACCCGGCTCGCCGTCGCGCACCAGGCGGAAGTCGATCTTGCGGCCGTCCAGGTCGAC
>CBJNAE010000428.1:0-2652 GCA_966433995.1 uncultured Ideonella sp.
CGCGCATCATGAGCCACGGCTACCGCATGACCCCGCCCGGCGGCAAGGCCGACCCCAGCCAGCCGTCGGTGCTGCAGATGAACGTGAAGTCGTGGATCAACGGCCCGCTGCCGGAAGGCGGCCCGCTGGCGCCGGGTGTGGTCAGGGTGCACGGCGTCGCCTTCAGCGGGGCGGCCGCCGTCCAGCGGGTCGAGGTGTCGGCCGACGGGGGCCGCACCTGGCAGGAAGCGCGGCTGACAGGGCCCGACCTCGGCCGCTACGCCTGGCGGCAATTCGTTGCCGATTTGCGGCTGCCCGCCGGCGAGCATGTCCTGGCCAGCCGCGCCACCGACGCGCGCGGCGCCGTGCAGCCGGAGCAGCGCGAAGAGAACGCCGGAGGCTACAACAACAACAGCTGGGCCGACCACGCGGTCAAGGTGACGGTCGGATGAAAGCCGCGGCCGCCTGCGCGCTGGCGTGCGGCCTGCTGGCCGCCGCGGCGCCGTGCCCGGCCGCCGACGACCCCGCGGGGCCGGCCCTCTACGAGAAAGGCCGCGAGCTTTTCCTGCGGGGGACCACCCCGCCGTGCGGGGTCTGCCACACGCTCAGGCAAGCCGGCAGCCAGGGCGCGGTGGGCCCGGTGCTGGATGAGATCCGGCCCGACGCGCGCCAGGTGGCCACGGCCTTGCGCAACGGCATCGGCGCGATGCCTTCGTTCCGCGCCACCCTCACCGACGAGCAGATCGCGGCGCTGGCCTGGTACGTGAGCCAGGCCGCCGGCCAGGGCAAGCCCTGACGCCGCGGGCACCCCGGCCGATTACTTGACCAGGCGATTCAAGCGCTCGGCGTCGAATTGCTCGGTGGTCTGGGCATCGCCCGGCACGCAATCGTCGCCGGGCAGCTCGCGGGTGCGCTGCGAGAGCTTTTCCAACGCCTGCCAGAGCATGGCGATCTGGTGTTCGTGGCCGGCGGCGTTGTCGATCAAGCCCTTCATCGCCTGGGCCACCGGGTCGTCGCCCTGGGTGACGCCGTAGGCCGAGAAGCCCATCTTGGCCGCCGCCTCTTCGCGCTGCATGTCCTTCGAGGCTTCGATGATGCGGGCCGGGTTGCCGACGGCGGTCGCGCCGGCCGGCACCGGCTTGGTGACGACGGCGCCCGACCCCACGCGCGCGCCCTCGCCCACCGTGAAGCCGCCGAGCACGCAGGCGTTGGCGCCGACGATCACGCCGCGCTCCAGCGTCGGGTGGCGCTTGGCGCCCTTGACCAACGAGGTGCCGCCCAGCGTCACGCCCTGGTAGATGGTGCATTCGTCGTGGATCTCGGCCATCTCGCCGATCACCACGCCCATGCCGTGGTCGATGAAAACGCGGCGGCCGATGGTGGCGCCGGGATGGATCTCGATCCCGGTCAGGAAGCGCGCCAGGTTGGAGATGGCGCGGCCCAGCCAGTGGAATTCCGCGCGCCAGCAGGCGTTCGCCCAGCGGTGCATCACCAGCGCGTGCAGGCCGGGGTAGCAGGTCAGCACTTCCCAACGCGATCGGGCGGCCGGGTCGCGTTCGAGGATGCAGGCGATGTCTTCTCGGAGTCTGTCGAACATGGGTGTGTGCCGGGATGGGGGGCGATTCAGTGTAGCCAGTCGGGCCGCTGCGCGTCTTCAACCTCCGCCCTTGCCCCCGCGCGGCGCGAGCAGCACCGCCCGCGCCACGCCGTGCAGGATGTGCACTTCCTCGCGCGTCAGCTGGGTCCTGTTGGCCAGTTGGTTCAGGCGCGGCATCAGCTTGCGCGGCGCGGCCTGGTCGAGGAAGTCGACCGCCACCAGCGCCTCGCGCCAGTGGTCCAGCAGCCGCTGCACGGCGGCCGCGTCGGCGTAGTCCACCGGCGGCGTGCGCGGCGCCACGCCGAAGCCGCCGAGGGCCTGGCGCCACTCGTAGGCCACCAGTTGCACCGCCTGGGCGAGGTTCAGCGAACCGTAGCCGGGCGAGGTGGGGATGCTGATGCAGGCGTGGCAGCGGTAGACGTCCTCGTTGCGCATGCCGAAGCGCTCGGAACCGAAGAGGAAGGCCACGCCGTGGCCGCCGGCCGCCAGGCCGGGCAGCAGGTCGCGCGGGGCGTGGGTCGGCGGGCCGAAGTCGCGCGGCGTCATCGCGGTGGCGCAGGTGTAGCTGACGCCATCCAGCGCGTCCTCGACGCGGTCGACCACCCGCGCCCGTTCCAGCACGTCGGTGGCGCCGCTGGCCAGCGAGACCGCCTCGTCGTGCCCCAGGACGTCCGGGTAGCGCGGCGCCACCAGCGCCAGGTCGTCGAAACCCATGACTTTCATCGCGCGCGCCACCGCGCCGACATTGCCCGGGTGGCTGGGTTGCACGAGGATGAAGCGGGTGATGGCGGAGTTCACGGAAGGCGGCGGCCCGGGCCGCGATCGCGGGCCCGGCGGCGGGTAAAATCGCGATTATCCGCAGCAGCATCCCCAGCGCACCCGGCCACCGGCCCGGCCAGCGCGCTGCCCGCCCGTTCTTTCCCCCCGCCGTCCAGTCGTTCCCACAAGGTTGCCCCATGTCGCAGCAGCAAGCACTCCATCCCATGCTCAACGTCGCCATCAAGGCGGCGCGCGCCGCAGGGGCCATCATCAACCGGGCATCGCGGTGGCTGGGCCTGGTCAAGGTCAACACCAAA
>CBJNAE010000429.1:0-2618 GCA_966433995.1 uncultured Ideonella sp.
TTAACCCACACACGCTTTCCAGGCGTGCGACTTAAACCACTCATCCATCTCTCCGAAGCCCACGATTCTAACCCACGCTTTGGTCCGTTGCGCCGAATTCGTCATCTGCGTCGAAAACAACAGGTGCAGCGTGTTCAAGGCGCGCCCGGCGGCTTTTGCTTGACCAGCGCCATGGCGGTGCCGATCAGCGCCGACACCTCGGACATGTTGCCCGGCACGATCATGGTGTTGTTCTTCTGGGCGAGTTGGCCATAGGCCTCGACGGCCTTCTCGGCCACCTTCAACTGCACCGCCTGTTCCCCGCCGGGAGAGCGGATGGCTTCCGCGACCTTGCGGATCGCGTCGGCGGTGGCGTCGGCCACCGCGACGATCGCCGCCGCTTCGCCCTGCGCCTTGTTGATCTCCGCCTGGCGCTGGCCCTCGGAGCGCGCGATGAAGGCCTCGCGCTCACCGGTCGCGATGTTGATCTGCTCCTGCTTGCGGCCTTCGGAGGCTGCGATCAGCGCGCGCTTTTCCCGCTCGGCGGTGATCTGGGCCTGCATCGAGCGCAGGATCTCCGCGGGCGGCGTCAGGTCCTTGATCTCGTAGCGCAGCACCTTCACGCCCCAGTTGGTGGCGGCTTCGTCCAGCGCGCTCACGACCGAGGCGTTGATGGTGTCGCGCTCCTCGAAGGTCTTGTCCAGCTCCATCTTGCCGATGACCGAGCGCAACAGGGTCTGGGCCAGCTGGGTAATGGCCACGATGTAGTTGCTCGACCCGTAGCTCGCGCGCATCGGGTCGGTCACCTGGAAGTAGATGATGCCGTCGACCTGCAACTGCGTGTTGTCGCGCGTGATGCAGACCTGGCTGGGCACGTCCAGCGGCACTTCCTTGAGCGAGTGCTTGTAGGCCACCCGCTCGAAGAAAGGCACCACGAACTTCAAACCCGGCGTGAGGGTGCGGTCGTACCGCCCCAGCCGCTCCACCACCCACGCGTGCTGCTGCGGGACGATCTTGAAGGTGCGGGCGATGAAGATGGCGGCGACGATGCTCAAGACCAGAACGATTTCCATGGCGTGGGCGTCCTTGTTCGGCGTTGGGGTTGTTGTTCAGGGAAGGGTGGGGTGGCCCGGCTGCGCGGTTGCGGCGCCGTGCTCCGGGGCGAGGACGAGGTGGTTGCCCTCGACGCTGGCGATCACGTGGTTGCCGGCCCCCGCGGCGGGTGCGCCCGGCGCCAGCCTGGCGGTCCATTCGGAGCCGCGGTAGGTCACCCGGGCAGTGCCGTCGGCCCGCCAGGCCTGCACCCACACGCGTTCTCCGATGTCGAGGTTGACGTCGCGGTTCATGTGGGGCGGGGCGGAGCGGGGCTGACTGGCGCGCTTCCAGTGCCACAGGGCCGTGGCCCCGCTGCCGGCGGCCGCGGCCGTGAGCAATTGCATCGTGGCCGACAGCCCGAGGTGGGCCGCCACAGCCCCCGCCGCCAGGCCCAGCGCGAGCATCAGCAGGTAGAAAGTGCCCGTGAGCAGTTCGGCCGCGACCAGCAGGCCGGCCAGCACCCACCAGGCGGTGGCGGGGGAGAAATCCATGTGTGCAGTCCCTTCGTGTCCCGAGGTGGGCGGCTGGCCGGCCTACCCCCGCCGGGTGCCGGGCCCGCCGACGATCCGCAAGTTTAGGGCGGTGCGGCGGGATCGCCCTGCGGGTTGTCCAGGGGAGGGCGGCCACCGACTTCAAACAGCCCTACACTTCGCGCTTTCCCGCAGACCCCCGCCAGCCAGGACCGCCCGCCATGCAGCGCTTTCGCTTCCCCATCGTCATCATCGACGAGGACTTCCGCTCGGAGAACACCTCCGGTTTCGGCATCCGCGCGCTCGCGCAAGCCATCGAGAAAGAGGGCTTCGAAGTGCTCGGCGCCACCAGCTACGGCGACCTGAGCCAGTTCGCCCAGCAGCAAAGCCGCGCCAGCGCCTTCATCCTGTCGATCGACGACGAGGAGTTCTCGCAAGGCCCCGAACTCGACCCGGCCGTGCTGAACCTGCGCAAATTCATCGACGAGATCCGCTTCAAGAACGCCGAGATCCCGATCTACCTGTACGGCGAGACGCGCACCTCGCAGCACCTGCCCAACGACGTGCTGCGCGAGCTGCACGGCTTCATCCACATGTTCGAGGACACGCCGGAGTTCGTGGCGCGCCACATCATCCGCGAGGCTCGCAGCTACCTCGATTCGCTGGCGCCGCCGTTCTTCCGCGCGCTGATGGAGTACGCGCAGGACGGTTCCTATTCCTGGCACTGCCCGGGGCACTCCGGCGGCGTGGCCTTCCTGAAGAGCCCGATCGGCCAGATGTTCCACCAGTTCTTCGGCGAGAACATGCTGCGCGCCGACGTCTGCAACGCGGTGGAGGAGCTGGGCCAGCTGCTGGACCACACCGGCCCGGTGGCGGCGTCCGAGCACAACGCCGCGCGCATCTTCAACGCCGACCACTGCTTCTTCGTCACCAACGGCACCAGCACCTCGAACAAGATGGTCTGGCACCACACCGTGGCGCCGGGCGACGTGGTCGTGGTCGACCGCAACTGCCACGTTTCCATCCTGCACTCCATCATCATGACCGGCGCGGTGCCGGTCTTCCTGCCGCCCA
>CBJNAE010000430.1:0-2608 GCA_966433995.1 uncultured Ideonella sp.
CCGCCGGCTCCAGCACCAGCTCGTGCCGCTTTTCGCCTGCCCACAGCGGCAGGTCTTCCACGCGGCGCCAGGGTTCGGCGAGGTTGCGGTAGAGCGGCGAGAAGAAAAGGCCCGACTGGCCGGTCGAGAACATGAAGCGCGAATTCGCCGGGTCCGCCAGGTCGTAGATCGCTCGCAGCGAGGGCGCGTGTTCGTTGAGGTAAAGCTCGCCGGTGGCGGCGTCGGGCTGCAGGGTGACGCGGGAGACGTTGAGCGTGTAGTTGTCGCCGCCGGTGGGCGTGCGCAGCTCGAACCACCGCGCGAGCCACCGCACCTTGCTGAACGGCCGGTGCTCGGACCGCGCCATGTGGGCCTGCCCCCAGCGCCAGGCCGACACGTCGCCGCCGTGCGCCGCCTGCAGCTCCTGCAAGGCGAGGGTGAACGCGGCGTCCGATTGCCCGGCGCAGCCCTCCTGCGCGCCCGGCGTGGACTTGTCGTCGCACCACCAGGCGTCGCCGCGTTCGAGCACGCCTTCCAGGGCTTCGCGGAAGCTGCGGCTGGCGCTGAACTGCCTGTCGAACAACGCCTCGCCGACCTCGTCGCGGAACACGCCGATCGTCAGCTGGCGCGCCCAGGCCCAGGCGATCAGCGGGGCCGCCTTGTCGGCCGCCATCACGCCGTCGAAGGCCGCCAGTTCCCGCTGGGCCGCCTCGGCCAGCGGGTGGCTGGAGCGCGCCCGCCTCAGGAAAGGCAGCAGGCGCACCGCGGCCGCCGAATACTGGTCGGCCTGCATGGCGCGCAAGCTGGCCATGTCGTGCCGGGGCCGGGCGGCCAGCAGCTGCTCGATGCGCTGCTGGCGGTAGGGCGCGGCCCATTCGCTGGAAATGAAATGCGGGTAGTCGGGTGCGTGGTGGCGCTGGTTGGCATTGGCGAGCCAGCCGCGGGCCGGGTCGACCTCGCGCGGCGTCGCGTCGGCGTCGAGGAAGCCGGACCAGTCGTAGCGCGCGTCCCAGCCCGGCGCGGGCGCCAGGCCGTGCAGGTCGTTGTCGGGCCGGCGCAGCGGCACGCGCCCGGCGGCCACCATGCCGATGCGGCCGCCGCGGTCGGCCACCAGCATGTTCTGCATCGGCGCCACGTTGCGCCGCGACGCGGCGATGAAGTCGGGCACGCTGCGCGCCGCGTCGAGGGCCAGGGCCGCGTCGATGGTGGCGCTGGCGTCGGGGTCGAGCGCGGTCCAGCGCAACGCCAGCGCATAGGCCGGTTTGCCGGGCGGCCCCGACAAGCCCTGCGCCGGCCCGCCCTCGGCGTCGGAGATCACCGGACCGTGCCGCGTGCGGCGCACGGTCATCGCGACGTCGGGCCGGCCTTTGACGCGGATGGTCTCGGTGGCGGTCTCGAAGGCCGCCCAGCCGTCGGGCGTCTGGTAGCGCGACGGGTCGTCGGGGTGGATGCGCTCGATGTAGAGGTCCTGCACGTCGGGCCCGGCGTTGGTGAAGCCCCAGGCCAGGTGTTCGTTCTGGCCCAGCACCACCATCGGCAAACCGGGGATGGTCGCCCCGGCGACTTTCAGGCCCGGCGCGTCCAGCCGGGCCACGTACCAGAGCGATGGCGCCGACAGCCTCAGGTGCGGGTCGTTGGCCAGCAGCGGCTTGCCGCTGGCGGTGCGCGCGCCGGCCAGCGCCCAGCCGTTGGAGCCGATGCCGTCCAGCCCCGACTCGGGCGCCGCCCGCAGCGCCTGCCTGCCGAGGCTGCCATCCAGGCCGAGGCCGCGGTACAGCGCGGCGTAGTCGGCCGTCGGCAGGGGCCGGTCGCCGGGGTAGGGCGGCAGCAGCTCGTTGATTCTTTCCACCGGCATCTTCAAGGCCAGGCGCATCCGCAGCAGCTCGGCGGCCCAGTTGTTGCCCAGGTCCCAGGCCATCATCAGCGACCAGGCCAGGCTGTCTTGCGGCGTCCAGGGCTCGGGCTTCACGCCGAGCAGGACGAACTCCGGCGGCCGGGCGCGCATTTGCTTGGAGACGTAGGCGTTGACCCCGTCCGCGTAGGCCGACAGCGCGGCGCGGGCGTCCGGGCTGGCCTCTCGCCATTGCGCTTCGGCGGCGCGGCGCACGCCGAGCGCGCGCAGGAAGCGGTCGGTGGGCAGGGCCGCTTCGCCGAGGATTTCCGAAAGACGCCCGGCGCCGATGCGCCGGTGCGTCTCCATCTGCCAGAGGCGATCCTGCGCGTGCGCGAAGCCCAGGCCGAAAAGGGCCGCGTCGCGCGTGGACGCGTGGATCGTGGGCACGCCCGAAGTGTCGCGCTCGATGCGCACCGGTGCCTCGAGCCCCGGCGCGCGCAGGCGGCCGTCGGCGACCGGCATGGCCAGCCAGCCGTAGGCCCACAGCAAGCCCACCCCGATCGACAGTAGCGCCGCCAGCGCCAGCGCGCCGCGCTTGAGCCATTTCATCCTTGGACCGTCCTTTGCGTCTCGCCGTGGCCCCGCCCCGCGCGGGCCATTGGGGCAAGCGCGGAATGATGTCACGGCGGCTTGCAGCGATACTGCCCCGGCCCCACTGACCAGGCCGCCGCGCGGCGCAACCCCATGCAAGCCATCTTCGCCGTCACCGTCCCCTTCTTCGCCCTGGTGCTGTGC
>CBJNAE010000431.1:0-2591 GCA_966433995.1 uncultured Ideonella sp.
AAGGGCGGGGAT
This sequence comes from uncultured Ideonella sp., assembly GCA_966433995.1. Classification (GTDB taxonomy): domain Bacteria; phylum Pseudomonadota; class Gammaproteobacteria; order Burkholderiales; family Burkholderiaceae_C; genus JANPCX01. The sequence continues at coordinate 13 of CBJNAE010000431.1, forward strand.
TGACGGGGCCGCGTCAATGATGTCGGCCGCCCCCGCGTCAGTAGTGGGGCGGCAGCTCGTCGCGCAGGCTGGGGACCTGGACGGTATCGCCGCTGGGCATCAGCTGCTTCAGGGCTGCCAGCTCGCGCGCCAGCGTGTCCAGTTGCGTCTGCTGCCGGATCACGATCTCGTTCAACTGGTCCACCAGGTCTTCGGCGAAGGCGGCCTTGATTTCGAGCTCGGTCAGGCGGTGCATGACATGCACTTGTTCTTCATCCAAATCGTTCATTTTGCTGCGATGTCCCGACAAGGGCCCGATATTTATCCAGATTTGTGCCGGCCGATAGCCAGCGAGCGCTCAACTTCAAAGGGGCATGGTCGACAACAACGAGGTGACGAATCCCATGACCCTTGCAGGCGAGGTCCTGATCGACGCCTCGTTTTTGCAATCAAATGCTTGCTGCACCGGCCATGAGCACCAACGAAGCTGTCAATGAACATTATCTGAACCGTGTCGTCGAGTTGGCGGAAACCACCGAAGTGGAAGCCAGCGAAGACATCCTCGCCGGCAACGGCATGAAACTGCTGGCCAAAGGCGCGCGCATCGACGCGCGGGTGAAGGAGCGTTTGCTCGAACACAAACTGACCAAGCCGCTGGAGACCATGATGCGGGTGGTCGGCGGTGTCGATGCCGGGCAGGTCGACACAGTGGCCGGGGCCTTGTTCGACAAGCACCCGCTGCTGCTCAGGATGTGCGCCAATTTCTCGGCCAGCCAGTTGCGGGCGGCCCTGCGCGACTTGCGCCTGACCGCGCAACTGGAGTCGCTGCTGAGCGTCTACGGCAACCAGGCGCCGCACAAGCTGGCGCACGCGGTCGGCGTCTCGCTGCTCGGCGGCGCCATGATGGAAAGCCTGCCGCGCGCCGAGGCCGGCGCTGTGGCCGCCTTGATGACTGCCGGGCTGATGCACGACGTCGGCGAGCTCTACATCGATCCCGCCTTCCTCCAGGCCGGCCTGAGGTTGTCGCCCCAGCAGTGGAAGCACATCGCCACCCATCCGATCGTCGGCGCCCGCGTCCTGAGGCAATTGCCCGGCGCCGGGCCGAAGGTGGCCGACGCCGTGCTCCAGCACCATGAGCGGCTGGACGGTTTCGGCTACCCCATCGGCCTGCGCGCCGACGGCCTGCACATCAACGGGCAGGTTCTGGCGATGGCCGAGATGCTGATGGGGCTGATCGAGTCCGGCGCCAACCACGCCGAGCGGGCCATGGTCGCGGTCAAGCTGATCCCCGGCGAGTTCAACCGGCAGCTGATCGACCACGTCGTTTCCGCCGCGCGGGACTGTGAGCCGGCGCTGGCCAACGCGCAGGAGGAGTTCCAGGGCCTGGAGCGCGCCAGGGAGTTGAACGGCCAGCTTGGCAGCGTGATCGCCGCGGTCGAGAAATTCGCCGGGATTCCGGCGTCGATCATGCAAGAGTTGAAATCGTGCAGCCCGGAGCTGCAGGCCCTGCTGCACGATGCCGCCGAACGCTGCAGCCGCATCGGGCTGGCCTTTTCCAGCACGGGGCTGGATTCCCACGCGCCCGAGGAATTCCTCGCCAAGCTCGAGCACATGGACGCCAGCGTGCAACTGGAAGTGGGCATCGTGCTGCGCGAAGTGCGGTGGCGGGTGGGCGAACTCGGCCGCGAAGTCATGCTGCGTGCCGAGCGCTTCCCGCGGGCGGAGGCCGACTGCGTGCGCAGGCACATCGACGCCTGCGGCGACGACGCCGCCAGACCGGCCGCGCCGGCGCCGCTGGCCGAACCCGCCGCCGCCGGTTGAAGGCGGGAAGATGCGAAGGCGCGGGGCGGGACCGCCGCGCCGCGAATTTGCAATTGCGGTTTGATTCGTTGGCGGCCGCGGCGACCGTTCCTAGAGTGCGGGCTTGTCCATCCCATGAGGCCCCACGCATGAGCACCATCTCCGCCATCAATGTGCGCAACCAGTTCCGCGGGAAAATCAGAGAGATCATCGAAGGCCCGGTGGTCTCCGAGGTCGACGTCGAGACCGCCGGCGGCCTGGTCGTCACCTCGGTGATCACCACCCGCTCCGTCAAGGAACTGCGCCTGGCCGTCGGCAAAGAGGTCATCGCCCTGGTCAAGTCGACCGAAGTCTCCATTGCGACGCTTTGACTGGCAGAAACGCCGTGTCCATCGCGAAGAGGAACAAGGGGGCCGCGCCCACGCCGCGCCTGCTGGTCGTGCCCGGGTTGAACGACAGCGGCCCGGTGCATTGGCAGACCTGGCTGCAGTCGCTGCACCGCGACGCGGTGCGGGTGGAGCAGGACGACTGGCTCACCCCCGACCTGGACCGCTGGGCGCGGCAGGCGCAACTCGCGGTGCAGCGCGCGCCGTCCGCCACCTGGCTGGTGGCCGCGCACAGCTTCGGTTGCCTGGCGCTTTCGCGGTTGCTGGCGCTGTGGCCCGAAGCGCCGGTCGCAGGCGCCTTGCTGGTGGCGCCCGCCGACCCCGTGAAGTTCGGCGTGGAAGCCTTGTTGCCGCAGCGCCGGCTGCCCTGCGCGACCACCCTGGTGGCCAGCGACACCGACCCGTGGATGTCGG
>CBJNAE010000432.1:0-2543 GCA_966433995.1 uncultured Ideonella sp.
TGGGACGAGTTGTCCGACGACGCCGAGGCCCACCGCATCGTGCGAGGCGTGGCGACGCAATGGAACGCGACCTACTTCGACCCGAGGGCGGCGCTGTGCGATGCCGCCGGCTGCCGTTTTGCCGACGATGAAGAGATGCTGTACGTCGACCGCCAGCATTTGTCGTCGCCGGGGGCCGAGAAAGTGGTGGGTGGGTTGAAGATGATCCTGGCCAAGGGCACTTGAGCGCGCTGGCGCCCTGGAGAAGGGCCGGTTCACGGGAGCGTCAAAGTCTCCGCCAAATGCGAATACACCGTGCCCACGCGCCGTAAGTGCCTCGACTCCGGGTGCGTGAGCAGCCAAAGCGGCGTTTGCGCGTCCTCCAGCGGCTCGGTCAACCGGGCCAAGTCCTTGCGGCTTTCGGCGAGGAAGAGCGGGGCGATGCCCACGCCCAGGCCGAGCGAGACCAGCTCCAGCACCGACAGGATGCTGTTCACCCGGTAGCGCGGCACCGCCTTGGGCAGGTGGCGCTTGCGCCACAGCACCGAGGGGTGCTCGGGCAGGGCGTCGTCGGGCGCGACCCAGTCCACCGCGCCGGCCTCGACGTCGGCGAGTGTGGGGGCGGCCTTGCCCCTGGCCGCGTAGATCGCCACCCGGATGGCGCCGACTTCCCTGCCCACTAGGTGCGGGGGCGGTTTCCGGGTGGCGCGCACGGCGATGTCGGCGTCGCGCCGGGTCAGGCTGGCCAGCTCGTTGCCGGTGTGAAGTTCGAAGTGCAGCAGCGGGTGGCGGGACTTGAGCGGCGCCAGCGCAGGCGCCACCAGTCCGTGCAGCACGGTGTCGGTGGTGGTGATGCGCACCAAGCCGCTGACCTGGGCCGGCGACACCGCCGCGCAAGAGCGCGCGGCCTCCACGGCCGCCTCCACCTGCTCCGCATGCTCGGCGAGCTGGCGCGCCAGCTCGTTGGGCAGGTAGCCGCCGCGCGTGCGCTCGAACAGGGGTTGGCCCAGCCCGCGCTCCAGCTTCTGCAGGGCCCGGAACACGGTGGAGGCGTCCTGCCGCAGGCGTTCGCCCGCGCCGGCGAGCGTGCGGCCGCGCACCAGGGACAGGGTCACCTCCAAGTCGGATGGGGTGATCTGGTATTGCGTCTTTGCAATCATGAATTGAATAAAGTCTTATTCACAGTTCGATTTCGCAATCCTACAGTGGCGCCTCACCCCCAACCCAAGGAGCCCACGATGGACCGCGACACCGTTTCCCCACCACCCCCCGCCACCGAACTGGGCATCGCGCTGCTGCGCGTGGGCCTGGGCACGATGTGGATGGCCCACGCGCTGCTCAAGCTGCTGGTCTTCACGCTGCCGGGCACGGCGCAGTATTTCGCCAGCGTCGGCTTCCCGGGCTTGCTGGCCTACCCGGTGTTCGCCGCCGAGTTGCTCGGCGGCGCGGCCCTGGTGCTGGGCGTTTACGCCCGACAGGTGTCGCTCGCGCTGGCGCCTGTCATGGCCGCCGCGGCCTGGGTGCACCTGCCCAACGGATGGGCCCACACCAGCGCCGGCGGCGGCTGGGAGTACCCGGTGTTCCTGCTCGTCGCGTCCATCGCCCTCTGGCTGGCCGGCGATGGCTGGGGCGCGGTCCGGCGCAGCACCCGCTTCACGCCCGCGGCGCATGCCCGTTGAGGCCGCAAACGACTGACCCGCTCCGTCGGAAAGGACACACCCATGAAGCCCCGACACGACACTGGCGACCAACCCCCGGCCGGGTCCGCGCTGCTGCTGGTCTCGCACGCCTTGTGCCCTTACGCCCAACGTGTGGCCATTGCGCTGCGGGAGAAAGGCGCGGCCTTCGAGCGCCGGGACATCGACCTGGCCGACAAGCCGGCCTGGTTCCTCGCCGCCTCGCCGCTGGGCAAGGTGCCGCTGTTGCTGGTGGGCGGGGAAGGCGGTGAACCGCTGTTCGAGTCGGCGGTGATCTGCGAATACCTCGACGACGCTTTGCCGCCGAAGCTGCATCCCGGCGACGCGCTGGAACGCGCGCGGCACCGCGCCTGGGTGGAGTTCGCCTCCCACCTGCTGCAGGCGATCGCGGGCCTGTACAACGCGCCGGACGCCCCGGCGTTGCAGGCGCGGGCCCGGGAACTGCGCGCAAAGTTCGAACGGCTGGAGGCCGCGCTGGGCGAAGGCCCGTATTTCGCCGGCGCCGGCTTCAGTTTGGTCGACGCCGCCTTCGGGCCGGTGTTCCGGTATTTCGACGTGATCGACCGGATCGCTGACCTCGGGCTTTGGGACGGACTGGCCCGGCTCACCGTCTGGCGCGCGGCGCTGGTCCGCCGGGAATCGGTGGCGTTGGCCGTCGCGCCCGACTATGCGGCGCGGCTCGGGCGCTTCCTGCGGGCGCGGGATTCCGAACTCGGGCGCCTGGCGGCCGCGGTGCAGGTGTGTGCGGCTGTTTGATGCGTCCCAGCACGGACGCGGGCTTCAGCCCGGCCCCCGCAACCGCTTCAGCACCTCCATCGCCGCGGCCGGGGCGCGTTCCTTGGCGCCGTTGATCATGAACATGTAGAC
>CBJNAE010000433.1:0-2529 GCA_966433995.1 uncultured Ideonella sp.
ACCGCATCGTGCCGGTGGATGTCTACGTGCCGGGTTGCCCGCCGACGGCCGAGGCCCTGCTCTACGGCGTCTTGCAGCTGCAGCGCAAGGTGCGTGGGCGCCGGACCTTCAGCCGCTGAGCCGCCCCGCGCGCCGGCGCGGCGTCACAGGCGAAGCAGCCAGTCCTCGGCGCTTTCTTCCGGCGACCGCGCCCGCAACCGGCCCAGCAGACGGGCGGGGCCATGACCGTAGAACGCACGGGCCTCGCGGGTGAAATGCGCCTGGTCCGCGTAACCATGCGCGCAAGCCGCCTGCGCGCAACCGGCCGGCTCGTCGCGCAGAGTGAGCAAGGCTTGTTCGAGGCGCAGCAGGCGCTCGACTTCGCCGGGACTCATGCCGGTGAGCTGGCGTGTGCGGCGCTGCCAGTGCCGCTGGGTCCAGTTGAGCGCGGCGAAGCACGCCGCCTGGGCGCCGCGCCGCCAGCGCATGCCCGACAGCGCGGCCCAGCCCGGCTGCCGCAGGCAGAGGGCCTGCCAGCGCGGCGCCAGGAACTCTTCGCACAGCGCGATGCGCCTGGCGTGGCCGGGGGCTTGGCCGACGGCCCGCATCAAAGGGTGCCACTCGGGCGGCAGCATGTCGCGCGCGTCCGCGATGTGGTCGCGGGGCTGCGGCGCGCTGTCGCCGCAAAGCAGCGCCAGGGCCGCCGGCTGGAACACCACGCCGAACGAGCGGTAGGCCGGCATGGCGAGCGAACGGTAAGGCTGGCTGTGCGCACCGGCCCAGAAAACCGGCGGCAGCTCGCGCGAGACCTCCTGGCCGCCGCAGGCCACCAACTGGGCCCGCCCATCGACCAGCCAAACCAGAGCGGCGTACGGGTTGGGCGGAACATGGGTCAGGCGCTGCGCCAGGCTCAAGGCGGGCTGTGCGGTGGCTGAAAGGTCGTGCCAATAAAACGCCCGCACGCAGTCGACCAGGCCTGCGTTCGGGGGCACCAGCCTCGACTCGATGTCGGGCGCGGGCCTGCCTGTGGGGTGGGATGGGGGCGGCGTCATGGGCAAGCGGGACGTGGCCGGCGGGGATGGCCGTGAATTATGGTGGCCCGGGCGCGGCGCGCCGCCCGTGCTGCGGTCACCACGCATCCGGCACGCCACCGTGCGCGGATAACATCGCTGGATGAACGCAATTCTGGGATGGAGCCTGGCCGCATCCGCGGTGGCGCTGGGATGGTGGCAATACGGCTGGCGCGGCGTCGTCCTGGCCGTCAGCATGATCGTCTTCTGGCTACTGCTGCAGTTCAGCCGCGCGCTGCGGGCCGTGAAGAACGCCAGCCGCGCGCCCGTCGGGCAGGTGGGCAGCGCGGTGATGTTCAACAGCAAGCTGCGCCCCGGCATGAGCCTGGTCCAAGTGCTGGCCCTGACCGGCAGCCTGGGCCGCAAGGTGGAGGCGCCCGGCGCCGACCGCCAGACCGAAAGCTGGAGCTGGGCCGACGAAGGCGACAGCCGGGTGACGCTGACTTTCGTCTCCGGCAAGCTGCGCCACTGGCACCTGCACCGGCCCACCCAGGCCGCCGAGCTCGCCGAACCACCTTCGCCCGAATAAAATCGCCGGCTCAGCAACAACAACTTGGAGATCCGCCATGTCCATGGCCGACCGCGACGGGAAAATCTGGATGGATGGGCAACTGGTGGATTGGCGCGACGCCAAGATCCACGTGCTGAGCCACACCCTGCACTACGGCTGCGGCGCCTTCGAGGGCGTGCGCGCCTACAAGACCGCCCGAGGCACCGCCATCTTCCGCCTGCGGGAGCACACCGAGCGGCTGTTCAACAGCGCAAAGATCCTGCGCATGAAGATCCCCTTCTCGCTGCAGGAGGTGATGGACGCGCAATGCGCCGTCGTGCGCGAGAACAAGCTCGAGTCCGGCTACCTGCGACCGCTGACCTGGATCGGCTCCGAGAAGCTCGGCGTCAGCCCCAAAGGCAACAAGGTGCACCTGATGGTGGCCGCCTGGACCTGGGGCGCCTACCTGGGCGAAGAGGGCATGAAGCGCGGCATCCGCGTCAAGACCAGCAGCTACACCCGCCACCACGTGAACATCACGATGACCCAGGCCAAGACGGTGAGCAACTACACCAATTCCATCCTGGCCAACATGGAAGCCACCGACGACGGCTACGACGAGGCGCTGCTGCTGGACGCCTCGGGCTTCGTCAGCGAGGGCGCTGGCGAGAACCTGTTCATCGTCAAGAACGGCGTCGTGTACACGCCTGACCTGTCGGCCGGCGCGCTCAACGGCATCACCCGCAACACCATCTTCGCGATCTGCAAGGACCTGGGCCTGGAGCTCAAGGAAAAGCGCATCACGCGCGACGAGGTCTACATCAGCGACGAGGCCTTCTTCACCGGCACCGCCGCCGAAGTCACGCCGATCCGCGAGCTTGACCGCATCGAGCTGGGCTCGGGCTCGCGCGGCCCGGTGACCGAGAAGATCCAGTCCGCCTTCTTCGACATCGTGAACGGCCGCAACCCGAAATACGCCGAATGGCTGAC
>CBJNAE010000434.1:0-2494 GCA_966433995.1 uncultured Ideonella sp.
AGACCAGCGGCCTGGATTTCCCGCACAACAAACGCATCACGGTCAACCTGGCACCCGCCGACCTGCCCAAGGAATCGGGCCGCTTCGACCTGCCGATCGCGCTGGGCATCCTCGCCGCCAGCGGGCAGGTCGATGCACGGCTCCTGCGCGACCGGGAGTTCGCCGGCGAGTTGTCCCTGGCGGGCGAATTGCGCCCGGTGCGCGGTGCCTTGGCCGTGGCCTTGGCGCTGCGCCGGCAGGCGTGCCCGCGCACCTTGGTGCTGCCCACCGCCAGCGCGCAGGAGGCGTCCTGGGTCGCCGGCCTGGACGTGCGGGCTGCCGACCACCTGCTGGACGTGGTGCGCTCGCTCGCACGGGGCGAGGGTGCGGCCGACGCCCAGCCGCTGCCGCGGGCCCGGCCCGGCGAGCGCGGTGCCGCCGAGGTTTTGCCCGATCTGCGGGAGGTGAAAGGCCAGGCCGCCGCCAAGCGCGCCCTGGAAGTGGCGGCGGCCGGCGGGCACAGCCTGTTGATGGTGGGGCCGCCGGGGTCGGGCAAGTCGATGCTGGCCCAGCGCCTGGCCGGGCTGCTGCCACCGCTCGATGAAGACCAGGCCCTGGAATCGGCCGCGGTGCTCAGCCTGGCTGGCCATTTCTCGCCGGGGCGCTGGGGCCAGCGTGCTTTCCGCAGTCCGCACCACAGCGCCTCGGCAGTGGCCCTGGTGGGCGGCGGCACGCCGCCGCGGCCGGGCGAAATCTCGCTGTGCCACCATGGGCTGCTCTTCCTCGACGAGCTGCCGGAATACCCGCGGGCCGCGCTCGAGGCCCTGCGCGAGCCGCTGGAGACCGGCCGCATCGTCATTTCGCGCGCCGCCCGGCAGGCCGAGTTCCCCGCGCGGTTCCAACTCGTCGCGGCGATGAACCCCTGCCCCTGCGGCCACCTCGGCAACGCCGCCCGCGCCTGCCGGTGTTCGCCCGAGGCGGTGGCCCGCTACCAGGGCCGCCTGAGCGGGCCGCTGCTGGACCGCATCGACCTGCAAGTGGAAGTGCCCGCCGTGCCGCCGGAGAAAGTGCAGTCGGCGCCCGACGGCGAAACCACCGCGGCCGTGGCCGCCCGCGTGGCGCTGGCCCGGCGGCGCCAGCAGTCCCGCCAGGGCTGCGCCAATGCCGGGCTGCAGGGCGACGCCCTCGATGCGCATTGCCGGTTGGCTGGGCCGGCACGCCAATTCATGGCCGGCGCGGCGGCGCGCCTCGGGTGGTCGGCGCGCGGCCTGCACCGGACGCTGCGCGTGGCGCGCAGCGTCGCCGACCTCGCCGGCAGCGCTGACGTTCAGACGGAGCACATCGCCGAGGCGATCCAGTACCGGCGGGTGCTGCAGGCTAAGTGAGGTCTGTGCCGCCCGCCGTCCTTGGCGATGGCCGGCCCGCGCCCGTTTCAGGCCATGAAGCCCAAGTTGCGCTTGGCCGCGGTGAAATTCGCCAGGTTCGGGAAGACCTCCAGCGCCTGGGTGTCGCTCACGCCGAACCAGCGCGCCAGGGTGGCGCCCATCTGGTCGACCGAGACATCGGGCAGCAGGGCGCCGTTGGCGATCTGGTTCGGACTGCTGTCGAAGTTGTTGTCGCCCACGTTCTTGATGCCCAGCACCGGGAATTCGCCGTAGATGTCGCCGCCCTTGACCGCGCCCCCCATCACGAAGTGGTGCCCACCCCAGCCGTGGTCGGTGCCGTCCCCGTTGCTGGTGAAGGTGCGGCCGAAGTCGCTGGCGGTGAAGGTGGTGACTTTGTCGCGCGCGTTCATCGCGCCCAGGCAGTTGTCGAAATAGCGCATCGCATGCGACAGGCGGGCCAGCAGGTCGGCCTGGTTGCGGTTCTGCCTGTCGTGGAAGTCGAAGCCGCCGATGCCGACGAAGAACACCTGGCGCTTGGCGCCGATGTCGCCGCTGGCGTCGATCATGCGGGCCACGATCTGTAGCTGACGCGCCAAGTTGTTGAACGACTTGGCGTTGTTGCCCGGGTTGTCGTAGATCAGCTTGGGGTCGTTGTTGGGGTCGTAGGTGCCGTCGGTGGAGGTGCCGAAGTAGGCGTGGTCGGCCGCCTTCAGGGCATTGCGCAGCACGGCCTCGGCATCGACGGCGCGCTTGGCCACCGCGGCCAGGTCGGCCTCCATCACGTGGCCGCCGCGACTGCCGGTGACGATGCGCGACATCGCCTCGGCCAGCACGGCCGAGCCGTAGATCATGCCGTTGGCGTCGGTGGCCAGGCGCACCGCGCCGTTGGCGCCGATCTGATACTGCTGCACGGTTTCGCCGGACAGCCAGGAGGCGTTGCCCGCCGCCGAAATCGACGTGAAGATGGCGCGGCCGTTCTGCGAGGCCATCAGGTCGGCCAGGCGGCCACCCCAGCCGACGGTGGCGCCTTCCGGCTTGAAGGTCTGCCAGATGTTCTGCTGGTCGTTGTGCGAGAACAGGTTGGGCGGGCGCGGGTGGGACGGCTGGGCGTATTGCGCTTTGCTGGTGGG
>CBJNAE010000435.1:0-2438 GCA_966433995.1 uncultured Ideonella sp.
ATGGGGCGGGTGGAGCAGGCCCCCAGGAACAGTCCCCAGGACAGGGCCAGTGCGAAGGCCAAGGGCTTGAAGGCGCGGGTCGGCGGGAAGGGTGTCTTCATCGCCACATTCTTGCCCCCGCCGAGGGGAAAAAGCGAGTACGGGTTTGCGTGGTTGCGCATCCAGGAAAGGGAAAAGCGCCCCGGGGGGCGCTTTGGAGCAACCAGTAGCGGCCGTTCAGAAGCGGTGGCGCATGCCGATCTGCAGCAGGTTCGACCTCTTGTCCACCGCCGGGCCGTTGTAGCCGAGCTGGGCGTTGGCGTCGTTGTCCACCTGCGTGAAGAAGGCGTACAGCGCGGTGCGCTTGGACAGGTCGTAGACCGCCTGGACGGTGTAGATGTCGGCGTCGTCCGACGGACCCGAGCCGGCGCCCTTGGTGTCCTTGGCTTTGCCGTAGCCGGCCGCCAGGTTCAAGGCGCCGACCGGCACGTGGAAGGACACGCCCAGCGTCTGGGGATCCTTCTCCAGGCCCTTGTCATCCTTGTTGTAGGCGACCTTGAGGGTGCCGAAGCCCAAATCGAAGGCGCCGTAGGCCAGCAGGCCCTTGGCTTTCTGGTTGCCGGCGGCCGGGTCGTTGTCCTTGATCTCGACGTAACCCACGCCCGCTTGCACCGGCCCGCCTTTGTAGAAGCCGCTCAGGCCGTACTGGCGGCGGAAGTTCTTGTCCGCGCCACCGACTTCGCTGCCGTTGTACTGCGTGGCGTATTGCACCTGCCCGGTGAAGCCGCCCAGGTTCGGCGTGATGTAGGTGGCGGCGTTGTCGGAGCGGAAGAGGGCGCCCGCGCCCAGCGTGCCGGCGACCACGAGGATGTCGGAGTCCTTGGTGCCGAATTCGTCGGTCAGGCCGCCGATCGGCGTCCATTGGCGGCCCAGCCGCACTTCGCCGAAGCCCCCGCCCAGGCCGACCCAGGCATTGCGGCCGAACAGCCGGCCGCCTTGGCCGCTGGTGCCGGTGTCGGTCGAGTAGCCCGACTCCAGCACGAAGTTGGCCTTCAGCCCGTTGCCGAGGTCTTCCGAACCGCGCATGCCCCAGCGGCTGCCTTGCAGGCCGCTCGAATCGATGCCGTTGCGGGTATTGGTCCCGCCCTTCATGCGCGAATAGTTGGCATCCACCACGCCATAGAGGGTGACCGTCGATTGCGCCTGGGCGCCGACCGAGGCCAGCAAGGGTACGGCAGCTCCCATCAGGTACATGAGTTTGCGCAAAGTAATCTCCTTGAATAATGCTGAATTAATAATCAGGTAATTTTTGGCATGAGCCGGCATGCAGCATAAAAATGCTGTGTCAAAACTTATATCGGCGCAATCATGGGGCGATGTGAAAATTGCATTGAACCAGGTTGATTTTTAAAGAAATGCTAAAAAAACAAGCGTCTCGAACGCCGGTAAAGAGAATTTGAATGCACGACTCGCATTGTCGATCTCATTTAATACATGTTGAAAATCAACCGCTTGTGGCATGACGGCATCAATCGGCGAAGCGGCGCCAGACGGGGTGGGACAAAAAAATGGCAACTCATTGCTGAGTTGCCACAAGGAGGCCGTTGCAGGGCCTATTTCGACAGCGATGAAATCAAACCTGGGTATGACGAAGGGGTGTCATGAATCCGTTCTTCCAGTCCTTGAGATAATTTAGAGAAAGTTTTGTTTCCGATCACCTACGGGATGCAACCGGCCATGCGGCGAGGACATGGCAAAACGGGAAACGTCGGCGATTTCATAGCAGCCTGCCACTTTCGGGTCGAGGCGGCCGCGGCCATCCGGGGGAGGGGGGCTGCATGCACATATGGCATGGGCGGGCGCTTCGAATTCACGATGAACCCGGCCCGGTGCAGGCGGCATTTCAGGCGAAAAGGTCCCAGATTCGGTCCGACAGCCTATGTCCCGTGCGCTGGCCGGGACGGCGCAGGTCGCGCACCGGCCTGACAAGCATCAGCGACAGTTCCGCCCTGCAGCGGGCATCCACCTCGCGCAACACCGCGGTGTCGGCGCCATGCGGGGCGTCGGCCAGGGATTCCGGCAGCAAGGCCAGGCCCAGCCCGTTCCGGACCATGGCCAGCAGGCTTTGCGGCGTCGGCGCTTCGCAGATGCAATCCAGCTGCACGTCCCGCCGCAGTTCGGCCAGCGCCAGCGCCGACACCTGGGCCAGGTAGCTGGAGACGTCGTAACCCAGCAGCGGCAGGCGGCGGCCCTGCAGCGGCGGCTGGAAACGCGCGGCCTGCTGCGGCGTGCCGCCGCAAAAAAGCTTGAGGCAGTCGCGGCCGACAGCGAGCTGCTCGAAGCACGCGCCGTCAACGATGTGGGGGATGCGGGCGAACTGCGAGACCAGGCAGAGGTCGACCTTGCCGTCCAGCAGGCCGGACAGCGCCTGCGGCACGGCGCAATGCGACAGCGCGACG
>CBJNAE010000436.1:0-2406 GCA_966433995.1 uncultured Ideonella sp.
GGGTCGGCCTTGCCGCCGGGCGGGGTCATGCGGTAGCCGTGGCTCATGATGCGCGCGTCGCTTTCCTGCGCGGTGAAGGCCAGGCGCTTGATGTACTTGATGTGGTTGACGCCCTGGTAGCCAGGCACGATCAGGCGCAGCGGGCCGCCGTGGGCGAGCGAGGCCGGGCTGCCGTTCATGTCCCAGGCCAGGATCGCGTCGGCCATGGCGTCCAGGGGGACCGAACGTTCGACCACGACGGTCTTGGGGTCGACCCCCGCCGGCAGGGCTTCCCCGCCGGTGCCTGTCATGTAGAGGCGGCCGCTTTCCAGCCCGCCCAGGGCCTTCACCACCGAGCGCACCGGCACCCCGGTCCAGATGACGCAGCCGGCGGCGCCGACCGTCCAGGGCGTGCCGCTGGGCTTGCTCGGGAAGAAGCCGCGGCCGTTGCCCGAGCACTGCAGCACCATCGGCAACTGCACCGGCTCGCCCATCGCCTTGAGTTCGCGCAGCGTGAGCGTGGCCGGCCGCTTCACGCCTTCCACGCTCAGGCGCCAGGCGTCGCGGTCGTCCAGGATGCCGGCGTCCGGCGGCGGCAGGTTGTTTCGCACGTAGAGCTGCGAGGCGGGCGTCAAGGCGCCGGTGCCGAAAGCCTGGCGCCGGGTTTCGATGGTGTTCGCGCTGTGCAGGATCAGGTCGCCGGCCTGTTTCCAGGCGGCATAGGCCGGCAGCGGCTTGACCGCCGCGGACTGGCTGAGGGCGGGGCGCGTCCAGGTCGCCAGGCCGGCGCCCGCCATGGCGGCGGCGGTCCCGGACAACAACAGCCTGCGGCGGTTCAGGGGGTGGGGTCGTGTGGGCACGAGGGTCTCCTTGGTCGTTTTTTGGACAAGTGCACGGGGTGGAGGAAGGGCTGCGGGGCGGCGCTACAAGGGTCAGCGCGCGGGCCGCTGCGCCGACTTGGGCCTGAAAGCCACGCACACGCCCGCGTCGGTCTCGATGTAGGGACCGCCCAGCAGGTCGATGCAATACGGCACCGCTGCGAAGATGCCCGGCACCGGCGGCGCGGCTTGGGGCAGGCCCTGCAGCGTCTCGGCGATGGATTTGGGCTGGCCCGGCAGGTTGACGATCAGCGCGCGGCCGCGGATGACGGCGACCTGACGCGACAGGATGGCGGTCGGCACGAAATTCAGGCTGATCTGCCGCATCTGCTCGCCGAAGCCGGGCATGACCCGGTCGGCCACCGCGAGGGTGGCTTCGGGCGTGACGTCGCGCGGCGCCGGGCCGGTGCCGCCGGTGGTGAAGACCAGGTCGCAGCCCTCCCGGTCCACCAACTCGACCAGCGCGGCGCTGATTTCCGGCTGCTCGTCGCCGACCAGCCGGGAACACCATTCGATGGGATTGCGGACCGCGCGCGACAGCCAATCCTTCAGCGAAGGGATGCCCTGGTCGGCGTAGACCCCGGCGGCCGCGCGGTCGCTGGCTGACAGCAGCCCAATGCGCATGCGCTCCAGCGCCGGGTGCTGCGCCGCGGGGTTCGCGGTGTCAGCCATCGGCTTGCTCCCCTTCGCCGCGCGGGGAAGGTTCGGGGGCGCCGACGTGGTGCTGCTTGATCAGCTGGAACAGCTCGCGATAGGCGCGGCCGTTGCGTTGCTCGGGCGCCGCAGCGGCGTCCTTGCGGGCTGCGCGCACCAGGCTGCGCAATTGCTGCAGGTCGGTGCCCGGGTGTTGCTTCATCCATTCGGTGAGGATGTCGTCGCCTGCCAGCATTTGGGCGCGCCAGTGCTCCATCTCGTGCAGCGCCAGCGTCGACTTGGCGGTGCCCAGTTTCATCGCGGCCACCGCCTCGCGCAGCGGCTCCGGGTCGGCGCGGCGCATCAGCTTGCCGATGTACTGCATCTGGCGGCGCCGGCCTTCGTGGCTGCGGGTGCGCTTGTAGGTGAGCAGCGCCTCGCGCAGGCTCTCGTCCATCGGCAGGGCGCCCAGCTTCTCTTCGGACATCTCCACCAGGTCTTCGCCGAGCGCCTGCAGTTCATGCGAGTCTTTCTTCCGCTGGGTCTTGCTGGGGCGGTCCCAGGGGTCGGTTTCCGTGGGATCGAAGTCGGGGTCTGGCGGCGGTTGGCGCGGGGGCATAAGCGGCAGGCGTGTCTTGTTTTGTTTCGGGGATCCGCGCCAGCCGGCCGGGCCGCGGCCTGTGTTGTCTTTCGGCGCGTTGGGCCTTGCCGGCGCAGGGCGTCGGTATCATAGCCGTGGCCCTTTTGGGCCCGTATTCGCGACCCGAGCCGCGACCCAAACCGCGAACCCAACGCCCATGCCAGCCACCCGAAACGCCACCCCCGACCCGACCGCTCCTTCTTCCGGTTTCGCGCACAGCCGCGAGCACTTCCAGGAATTGATCGAAGAGGCCCTGGCCTTCGCCAAGGGCCTGGG
>CBJNAE010000437.1:0-2399 GCA_966433995.1 uncultured Ideonella sp.
GGTTGCCGGAGAAGGCGCCCGCCAGCATCACGGATGCGGCGATCTGGCAGTCCTACGTCACCAGCCCCGACCAACTGCGCAAGCGGGTGGGATACGCCCTGTCGCAGGTCTTGGTGACGTCGATGGAAGGCTTCTCGTCGGGCTCGGGCGGCAACGGGCTGCTGGGCGCCGGCTACCTCGACGTGCTGGAGCGCCACGCCTTCGGCAACTACCGCGACCTGCTCAAGGACGTCACGCTCAACCCGGCCATGGGCTATTACCTGTCCATCAAGAACAACCAGAAGGCCGACCCCAAGACCGGCCGGGTACCGGACGAGAACTACGCCCGCGAGGTCATGCAGCTGTTCACCATCGGCCTGGTGGAGCTGGATTCGGGCGGACAGCCCAAGCCCGGCCCCGAACCGGGCACCACCATCCCCACCTACACCCAGGACACCGTGACCCAGCTCGCCCGTGTATTCACCGGCTGGAACTGGGACCGCAGCGGCGCAGCCGACGAGCAGTTCCGCAAGCCCATGCTGCTGCGAGCAGGCCAAAGCTCGCCCGAGGACGTGACCGTCTTCGGCCAGACCTACAGCCTCAAGACCGCCGGCCACACGCCCGAGACGCGCCTCGACTGGGCGCTGGACCTGCTTGTCAACCACCCCAACACCGGCCCCTTCGTCGGCAAGCAGTTGATCCAGCGACTGGTGACGAGCAATCCCAGCCCGGAGTACGTGGCCCGCGTCGCCGCCAAGTTCAACGACAACGGCGCAGGCGTGCGGGGCGACATGAAAGCCGTGATCGACCAGATCCTGCGCGACCCGGAGGTCCTGGCGGCCGAATCCGCCCCACCCTCGCCCGCCTGGGGCAAGCTGCGCGAGCCCGTGCTGCGCTTCACGCAATTCGCTCGCCACCTCGGCATGAGCGCCACCACGCCCAACTGGCCGATCGGCAACCTGAGCGACCCCGCGCTGGCCCTGGGGCAAAGCCCGATGCGCTCGCCTTCGGTGTTCAACTTCTACCGGCCGGGCTATGTGCCGCCGAATACGAAGTTCGCGAAAACCGGCGCCGTGGCACCCGAGTTCCAGATCACCACTGACGTGTCGGTCCCCGGCTATGTGAACTTCATGCACGGTTTCATGGCCAAGCCGCCCAAGGGCACGGTTCTGGACTACAGCCGCGACACCGCCCTGGCGGGCAATGCGGCGGAACTGGTCGCCCGGTTGAACCTGATGCTCTCCAACAACGCGATGACCGCCGGCACCGTCAGCCGCATCGTGTCCGCCGTGAATGCCTTGCCGGCCAACGACGCCAAGGATCTGCAGGTCCGCGCGCAGACCGCTTTGCTGTTGACGCTGGCCGCACCCGAAACCATCGCACTGAAATGAGGGAGATCAAGATGAGCAACAAACACAACAACGCCTCGCGCCGGGAATTCCTGCGCCGCGCCGCCGTGCTGGCCTCCACCACCGGCGTGGCCGCGCCCTGGGCATTGAACCTGGCATCGGTGTCCGCGGCGTCGGCCCAATCCGTGGGCGACGGCTACCGCGCCCTGGTGTGCATCTTCCTGTACGGCGGCAACGACAACCACAACACCGTGGCGCCGCTGGACGCCGCCAGCCACGCCCAGTACATGGCGGTACGCGGGCAGGGCGGCGCCAACATTGCACTGGGCCTGTCCGACCTGGCCGCCACCGAGTTGCGGCCCGACAACGCCTGGACCGACAGGCGCCAGATGGCCTTGCACCCACGGCTGACCGATTTGAAAACCCTGTTCGACGAGAAGCGCCTGGCCATCGGAATGAATCTCGGCCCCTTGATGCAGACCGGCACCACGCGGGACGATTTCGACCGCGGCATCAACATACCCCCCAAGCTGTTCTCGCACAACGACCAGCAGTCCGTCTGGCAATCGGGCGGCGCCGAAGGCTTCATCTCGGGCTGGGGCGGCCGCATCGGCGACCTCCTGATGGCGCAGAACGGCGGCGGCGCGGGCTTCACCTGCATCTCGGCCTCGGGCAACGCGGTCTACCTCTCAGGCAAAGACATCGTGCAATACCAGGTGTCGGCCAACGGCCCGGTCAGCGTGGTCAGCCCTGTCTTCGGCAGCAGCAGCGCCGCGGCGGCGCTGCGGGAGGTGATGCAGCAGCCTGGCGGCGGCGGCCACTTCGAGAGCGAGCACGCGGCGCTGGCCGCGCACGCCATCAGCTCGCAGCAGACGGTCAGCAACGCGCTGGCCGGCAGCGCGCCTGACCTGTGCCTGATCGAAGGCAACGGCCTGTCCGCGCAGTTGAACATCGTGGCCCGCCTGATCGCCGGGCGCAACACCTTGGCCAACAAGCGCCAGGTGTTTTTCGTCTCGCTGGGCGGCTTCGACACCCACGACACGCTGCTGCTCCGCCACGACGCCCTGATGG
>CBJNAE010000438.1:0-2363 GCA_966433995.1 uncultured Ideonella sp.
GGGGGCAGGTGAACGCCGGCGTCGGTGTAGCCGCCGGTGCAGCGCATCACGCTGCTGCCGGGCTTGCCGTGGAAACGCCACATCGACACCCGCGAACACTGGAAATGGGACTGGATCGCAGCCAGCACCCGCCGCTGCGCTTCCGCGCGCTTGAGGGCGCCGACCACCGCCTTGGCGGCGATGCCTTCGATCTCCTGGTCCAGGTGCTTCGCGGCCATGGCGGGCTTGCCGGGGGCGTCGGCAAATGAAGTGCACAGGCGGGCCAGCGTACTGGAAGCGGCCCGCGGCCGCTTGGCCGATTAAGCCTCTAAAGTCTCACGAAACGACGATTTATGCGGCCGCCGCGGTTTCTTCGGCGCGCCAGGGCCCGGCCCCAAGACCAGCGCCGGCCGGCCGCCCCTACCGACCATGGACGACAGCCCTCCGAACAGCCCCATGCCAGGCCCAAGCTTCCCAGCCACGGCCCATGAAGTGAAGGTGCCGCGCACCGGCGCCGTGTTCCGCGCCCTGCCCGGCCAGACCGTGCTGCAGGCCGCCCTGCTCAACGGCGTGAAACTGCCCAGTTCCTGCCGAAACGGCACTTGCCGGGCCTGCAGGTGCCGCCGCTTGGCGGGCGAAACGATGCATGCCATCCCATGGCCGGGCTTGAGCGCCGAAGAGAAAGCCGAAGGATGGATCCTGCCGTGCGTGGCGCACGCGCTTTCCGACCTGGTGCTTGAATTCGACTGAACCCACCCGGCCGTGGGGGTCAGACCAGGGAGCGTTGCAAGCGGATCTCTTCGACGCGCGTGCCGCCGATGTCCACCGTCTTGGCCGAAGGCAGCTCGCGCTTGAAGCCGGCCAGGTCATAGAAGCGCATCGCGCGCTCGTTGCGCAGCGCCACCCACAGCGTCACCTTGGTGCAGCCCTCTTCCTGAAGGCCGTCGCGCGCGGCGTCCCACAGCGCCAAGCCTGCCCCGCGGCCCCACACCTTGGGGTGCGCGTAGACCGCCCAGATTTCGCCGGTGGCCGAAGGCGTGCCCTTGTCGCGCGAGCGGTCGAACGCCACGAAACCGACGACCTGCGTGCCTTCGCAAGCCACGACCACCTGGGGCTCGCACAGGTCGATGGCCTCGCGCCAGAAGGCCTGACGCTTGTCGACGGACAGGGAATGGAGGTGGACGTCGGAGAGGATGCCTTTGTAGGCCTGCTGCCAGGAAGCGACGTGGATTTCGGCGATGGCCTTGGCATCGCGGAGCGTGGCGGGACGAACGGAGAACACGGACATGGGTGCTGCGAAGAATCGAAAAAAACGAGAGGCCGAATTGTCATCGCAAATTCGCGATGGGCTGGCGCCCGCCCGGTGAAAAAGTCGCCCGGCGCGCAGGTTGCGCCTTCACCGGGATTTGACGGGCCTTTTTTTGGCGCGGGCCACCGTCCCGGGCCGCGGCCCGCCGCTGTCGCGCGGCGGCAGCCCGGTGTGCTGCGTCAGGATGCGGCCACGGGCGGCGACAGGCGGCGCCATGCCCGCCTTGCCAGCGGGTTTGACGGGCGAGGTCTTCACCGCGCCAGGCGACGTCGAGTTCTTGCGGCGCGCGCTCTGGTAGCCGCCGTCGGTCGCGGGTTGGAAGGTGGGGATCAGGTGGTGCTTGCCGTTGCCGATCAGGTCGGCGCGGCCCATGCTCTTCAAGGCCTCGCGCAGCAGCGGCCAGTTGTTGGCGTCGTGGTAGCGCAGGAAGGCCTTGTGCAGCCGGCGGCGCTTGTCGCCGCGCACGATGTCGACCACCTCGCCGCGCGCCGGGTCGCGGCTGATGCCCTTGAGGGGGTTGCGGCCAGAGTGGTACATCGCGGTAGCCGTGGCCATCGGGCTGGGATAGAAAGTCTGCACCTGGTCGGCGCGGAAGCCGTTGCGCTTGAGCCAGATGGCCAGGTTCATCATGTCTTCATCGCTGGTGCCGGGGTGGGCGGCGATGAAGTAAGGGATGAGGTATTGCTTCTTGCCGGCCTCTTCGCTGAACTTCTCGAACAGCTGCTTGAAGCGGTCGTAGCTGCCGATGCCGGGCTTCATCATCTTGGACAGCGGCCCGCCCTCGGTGTGCTCGGGCGCGATCTTCAGGTAGCCGCCGACATGGTGGGTGACGAGTTCCTTCACGTACTCGGGCGACTTCACGGCCAGGTCGTAGCGCAGGCCGGAGCCGATGAGGATCTTCTTCACGCCGCGCAGCGCGCGGGCGCGGCGGTACATGGCGATCAGCGGGCCGTGGTCGGTGTTCAGGTTCGGGCAGATGCCGGGGTAGACGCAGCTGGGCTTGCGGCAGGCGGCCTCGATCTCGGGGCTCTTGCAGCCGATGCGGTACATGTTGGCCGTGGGGCCGCCCAGGTCG
>CBJNAE010000439.1:0-2342 GCA_966433995.1 uncultured Ideonella sp.
TGCGGTAGACGGCCAGGCGGCCGTAGTCGGGCAGGAATCCGTTCTCCGGGTCTTCGGTGGTCACCCGGCACTGCAGCGCGTGGCCGTTGAGCGGGATCTCGGCCTGCGGCGGCACGCCGGTGGGGTGCAGTCCCTGGGCGGCCTGCGCGTCGTCGCCTTCCCGGACACCGATGTGGCCGCCTTCGGTGATGCGGATCTGGGCCTTGACGATGTCCACCCCGGTGATCATCTCGGTCACGGTGTGCTCGACCTGGATGCGCGGGTTGACCTCGATGAAATAGCAGCGGCCGTCCTCGGCGTCCATCAAGAACTCGACCGTGCCGGCGTGGGTGTAGCCCACCGAGCGCATCAGCCGCAGCGCGCTGTCGCACAACGCGGCGCGGCCGGTGGCGTCGAGGTAGGGCGCGGGCGCGCGCTCGACGACCTTCTGGTTGCGCCGCTGCACGGTGCAGTCGCGCTCGTGCAGGTGCACGAGGTTGCCGTGGCGGTCGCCCAGCACTTGCACCTCGACGTGCCGCGCCCGGCGGATCAGCTTCTCGAAATAAACCTCGTCGTTGCCGAAGGCGGCCAGGGCCTCGCGGCGCGAGGCTTCGAGCGACTGCGCCAGGCCCGCCTCGCTTTCGATGACCCGCATGCCGCGCCCGCCGCCGCCCCAGCTGGCCTTGAGCATCACCGGGTAGCCGATGCCGGCGGCCAAACGGGCGCACTCGGCCAAATCGCGCGGCAGCGGCGGCGTGGCCGGCATGACCGCCACGCCGGCGGCCACCGCCGCATGGCGCGCCGCCACCTTGTTGCCCAGGGTGCGCATCACCTCGGCCGTCGGGCCGACCCAGAGGATGCCGGCCGCCGCGACGGCCTCTGCGAATTCCGGGTTCTCCGACAGGAAGCCGTAGCCGGGGTGGATGGCGTCGACCCCGGCCTGGCGCGCCACGCGCAGGATGTCGTCGGCATCGAGGTAGGCCTCCAGCGGCTTCTTGCCCTCGCCCACCAGGTAGCTCTCGTCGGCCTTGAAGCGGTGCAGGGCCTGGCGGTCCTGCTGGGAATAGATGCCCACGGTGCGGATGCGCATCTCCGAGGCGGCCCGCATGACGCGAATGGCGATTTCGGAACGGTTGGCGATCAGGAGGGAGCGGATGGGACGGTGACTCATGGAACAGCTTCCGACGCGTTATGCAAAACAGGCATCTTAGGATGAAGTTTGCGCATAACAAGCCCGCCGGGCTTGTGAGTTACCCCTGCGTAATCCCACGCAGCCCCCGGATGCCCTACGGGGTGCCCACCTACAATTCGCCCTCCTCCCGTGACCCATTCCCCCGCGCTCGCGCCACCACCATGACCGAACTCGCCAAATCGTTTGAACCCGCCGCCATCGAGGCCCACTGGGGACCACTGTGGGAGGCCAGCGCCGTGTACGAGCCCACCCTGGACGCGGCCAAACCGTCCTTCTGCATCCAGCTGCCGCCGCCCAACGTCACCGGCACGCTGCACATGGGCCACGCGTTCAACCAGACCATCATGGACTCGCTGACGCGCTACCACCGCATGCTCGGCCACAACACGCTGTGGCTGCCCGGCACCGACCACGCCGGCATCGCCACGCAGATCGTCGTGGAACGCCAGCTGCAGGAAAAAGGCCAGAGCCGCCACGACCTGGGCCGGCCCGAGTTCCTGTCCAAGGTCTGGGAGTGGAAAGAGCAAAGCGGCTCCACCATCACCCGCCAGATGCGCCGCATGGGCGACTCGGTGAGCTGGAAGCACGAATACTTCACCATGGACGAGAAGCTGTCCAAGGTGGTCACGCAGACCTTCGTGCAGCTTTACGAGGAAGGCCTGATCTACCGCGGCAAGCGGCTGGTGAACTGGGATCCGGTGCTGAAGTCGGCGGTGTCCGACCTGGAGGTCGAGAGCGAAGAGCGCGACGGCCACATGTGGCACATCCTCTACCCCTTCAGCGACGGCCCGCAGAAAGCCGCCGACGGCACCGAGGTGCGCGGCATGCACATCGCCACCACCCGGCCCGAGACCATGATGGCCGACGGCGCGCTGGCGGTGCACCCGGAAGACGAGCGCTACAGGCACCTCATCGGGAAGTTCGTCGACCTGCCGCTGTGCGACCGGCGCATCCCCATCATCGCCGACGACTTCGTCGACCGCGAATTCGGCTCGGGCTGCGTGAAGATCACCGGCGCCCACGACTTCAACGATTACGCCTGCGCCCAGCGCCACGGCCTGCCGATGATCACCATCTTCACGCTCGACGCGAAGATCAACGAGAACGGCCCGGCGCCCTACCGGGGCCTGGACCGCTTCGCCGCCCGCAAGGCGGTGCTGCGCGACCTGGA
>CBJNAE010000440.1:0-2326 GCA_966433995.1 uncultured Ideonella sp.
GGGTCGAGCTTGCCGGCGCGGGCGCGTTCGGTGAGGTCCAGGGTGTACTTCTTCAGCGCCTCGCGCTGGCCCTCGGCCTCGGGGTTGTCGACCTTCTGGCCACCGCGCACCGCGTCGATCGCGGCTTCCAGCGCTTTGCGGGTCAGGCCGTGCTCCTTGACGAGCGGGCCGGTGGCCTTGTGCTCGCAGGCGGCCAGCAGGAACATCTCGCTGGAAATGAATTCGTCGCCGCGTTTGCCGGCCTCTTTCTCGGACGCCTGCAGCACCGCCGCCAGCTCGCGGCTGGCCTGCACCTGCTCGCCGCCTTGCACCTGGGGCAGCTTGCCGATGGCCTTGCTGAGCGATTCCGCCAGCCTGGCGGTGCCAACACCGGCGCGCTCCAGCAGGGCCTTGGGGCCGTCGGGCTGGGCCAGCATGGCCGCCAGCAGGTGGACGGGTTCGATGTAGGGGTTGTCGTTTTTGATGGCCAGGCTCTGGGCGTCGCTGAGCGCGTCCTGGAACTTGGTGGTGAGCTTGTCGAGTCGCATGGGTGAACCTCCGTGTCTTCCCCGAGAGTGGGGCATAAACCGGGGTTTTTCAAGCGGACAACGCGCCGAAGCGGGGTTTCGGACCTGGCAATTCGATCAGGTTGTGACCCAGATCAACCGGGCCAACCAGGTGCCCAGCGCGGCGCAGCCCAGGGCGCCCAGGACGTGGGCCAGCGTATGTGCCACCGCCCAGCCCCAGCGGCCCTGTTGCAGCAAGAGCAGCGACTCGCCGGAGAAGGCCGAGAACGTGGTCAACCCGCCGAGGAAGCCGGTGACCAGCAGCAGGCGCAGGGTTTCGTTGGGCAGCCGCTGGAAAAACACAAGCGCCACGCCGATCAGCAGCCCGCCGACGCAATTCACCAGCAGCGTGCCGGGCGGGATGGCGCCGCCGGCCGGGGTCAGCCAAAGGCCGGCCCACCAGCGCAGGACCGCGCCCACCGAGGCGCCCACGGCGACGGCCAGGAGCTGGGTGGCAGAAAAAGCGTTCACCGCCGCCCCGTTGCCGCGTCACCGTCCCACCGGCGCAGCGCGGCGTCGTCGCTCGCCCGCGCCTGCACCCAGTGGTCGCCGCTGTCGGTGTGCTCTTTCTTCCAGAACGGCGCTTCGGACTTGAGGTAGTCCATCAGGTATTCGCAGGCGGCGAAGGCCTCGCCGCGGTGGCGTGCCGCGACGCCGACCCAGACGATCTGGTCCTGCGGCTGCAGCCGGCCGACGCGGTGGATGACGCGCGCAACCAGCACGTCGCCGAAGCGGGCCAGCGCGGCGTCGACCATCGCTTCGATGGCCCGCTCCGTCATGCCGGGGTAATGTTCGAGGGTCATTCCGCCGACCGCCCGGCCCTCGCTGTGCTCGCGCACGGTTCCGAGGAAGCTGACGACCGCGCCGGCACCCGGGCTGACTGCCCGCAAGGCCGCCACTTCGGCGCCGAGGTCGAAATCCTGCGCCTGGATGCGAACGCGGGCGGGCTGGCCCGGGACGGGCGCGTGCATCCTCTCAGCCCCCTGTGAGTGGCGGGAAAAACGCCACCTCGGCCTGGTCCGGCACGGCCGTGTCCATGCCGCAAAGCGCCTGGTTGAGCGCGCAGCGCAGCGCCAGGCCATCCGCCAGCGCCGCGGCGTGGCGGGGGCTGGAAGCCGCGAGCCGGGCCCGCAAGTCGGCCAAGGTCTCGCCCTGGACGAACGGGACGCTCTCGCCCGGGCCGAGCGCCTCGCGCACCGATGCGAAGTAACGCACTTGCAGGCTCATGACCAGAACTCGGCGTAAGGCAGATAGCGCACGGGGTCTCCGCGGCGGATGGCGGTGCCGGCCGGGTTGTCGACCAGGCCGTCGCCCCAGACGGTGGAGGTCAGCACCCCGGAACTCTGGTTGGCGAAAAGGTCGAGCCCGCCTTCCGCGTTGTGGCGCACGCGCAGGAACTCGCGACGCCTGGGGTCGGCGCGCGGCCAGTCGAAATCGGCGCGGGCGGCGTGGCCTTGCGGCGCTTGCGGCGCCAGGCCCTGCAGCTGGCGCAACACCGGCCGCACCAGCAGCAAGAAGGTGACGAAGCTGGACACCGGGTTGCCCGGCAGCCCCATCACATGGCAAGTGGCTGGCCAGGCACCACCATGCGCCTCGGTCGGCCCGGCCGGTTGGATCTGCCCGTAGGCCAGCGGCTTGCCGGGCTTGATGGCCAGTTGCCAGTCGTGCAGCAAGCCCTCGGCGGCGAGGGCGGGCTTGAGGTGGTCTTCCTCGCCCACCGAGGCGCCGCCGCTGGTGACGATCAGGTCGTGCCCGGCCGCGGCCGAACGCAGCGCCGCGCG
>CBJNAE010000441.1:0-2325 GCA_966433995.1 uncultured Ideonella sp.
CCGCCGGCTTGCCGGCGATGCGCGGGAAATAACCGGCGTTCGTCGCCCGGCCCTGCTCGCCGTGGCAGACCACGCAGGCGCGCATGCGCTGGGCCATGGTGTCTTCGGCGGTGGCGGCAGACGGCGCTGGCGCGGGTTGCGCTTGGGCCTGGACCCCCGCGCCGTGGGCCAGGGCGGTGAAAGCGACGAGGGAATAAAGCCTGGAACGCAAAGCACAGGTTTTCATTTGAAAGACTTCGATGGGCACCGTGTCAACCCTCGAAGGGTTGAATCGCTCTTTCCCTTCGCTCGCCCTGCCCCTTCGACGAACTCAGGAGTCAACGTGAGGCTGCGCTTTGTCGAACGGTCATCGCCGTTGCACTTCCCTTGGCGTTTTAGAGGCACGCGAAAAGGCTTCGACAAGCTCAGCCCGAACGGATTGCGGCTCACCCCCAACGGGGTGGGGCTGAGTCCGAAGGGCGTGGGGCTGGGTCCGAAGGGACCGAGGCTGAGCCCGAACGGGGTGGGTTGAACAGGACCGAGTGCTCCCATCCGCAACCATTCCTTCTCCGTTCGCCCTGAGCCTGTCGAAGGGCCCTGACCGCTCCTGTTCGTCGAAGCATTGGAAGCTCGTATGGAGGGCTTCGACAGGCTCAGCCCGAACGGGGTGCGGCTCAGCTTGAACGGAGTGTGGCTCAGCCCGAACGGAGTGCGGCTCAGCCCGAACGGAGTGAGATGGGTCGGTCGCATGAAGGCTCAGCCCGCGTCGGGCGCCGCCTTGGGCTTGCGTGCGCGTCCGCTGCTTTTTTTCTCGGTGGGCGCGCGGCTGCCGGTTTTCGTTGAAGGCTTGCGGCGGCTCGCCGGCTTCTTGGGTTCGGGCCCGCCTGGGTTGTCGCCATCGCCGGCAGGCCTCGGCGCTTCGGCTTCGCTGGCGACCGGCACTGGATGCGCGGGGAATGCCGGCTCGGCCGGCGGTTCGCTCGCGGGCGGCTGATCGGCTTCGACCGGCTCCGCCGCCCGGCCGCGGCCACCGCGCGACCGGCTGCCGCCGCGGCCGCGGCGGGCGCCTGGAGGGCGCGCTTCTTCCTGCCCTGGTTCGGGCGCAGGCTCGGCCGTCGCGGCCTCGCCGGGCTCTTCCGCCTGCGGCACCGTTTCATCTTCTGGCGCGGCTTCCTGCGGAGGGTGGGACGGCGGCTGTCGGCCCTCGCCGCGCGGTGGCTGGGCGGGGGCCGCGCCGCCCGAGGCGCGCTGCACATAGGCGTTGTTGCCCTTGTCGTCGCGCACGACCTCCAGCAGGCCCCGCGCCTGGCCTTCTTCAAGAAGGCCGCCGAAGCTGCGGAAGCCGAAGTAGTTTTCGTTGAAGTCGGGCCGGCGGCGCTTGATCGCGTCCTTCAGCACCGAGGCGCGCACCTTGCCGCCGTCGCCGCGCTCCAGGCCCAGTGCCTCCAGGGTCTCGACGACCAGGTCGAACGCCTTGACGCGCCGCGCTTCGGAATCCTCTTTGCCGCCGCCGCCGCGGCGGTGGTCCCCGCCGCTGTGGTGGCCGCCCTCAGCCGGGCGGCGCGGCGCCTGCTGCTCGGCGCGCCGCGCCGCCTGGCGCTGGCCTTCGCGCACCAGGTCGTCGTAGAAGATGAATTCGTCGCAGTTGGCGATCAGCAGGTCGGAGGTGGACTGCTTCACGCCGACGCCGATCACCTGCTTGTTGTTCTCGCGCAGCTTGGAGACCAGCGGCGAGAAGTCGGAGTCGCCGCTGATGATGACGAAGGTGTCGACGTGGGACTTGGTGTAGCAAAGGTCGAGCGCGTCGACCACGAGGCGGATGTCGGCCGAGTTCTTGCCCGACTGGCGCACGTGGGGAATCTCGATCAGCTCGAAGTTGGCCTCGTGCATCGGGGCCTTGAACTGCTTGTAGCGGTCCCAGTCGCAGTAGGCTTTCTTGACGACGATGCTGCCCTTGAGCAGCAGCCGCTCGAGCACGCGCTTGATGTCGAACTTGTCGTGCTGGGTGTCGCGAACGCCGAGCGCGACGTTCTCGAAGTCGCAGAACAGCGCCATGCTGGTGTTCTCGGGGGATGAGGCCATTTCTATTCGGATTGTGTTGGGGGGAAAGGGCGATGATGCACCCGTTGGGATTTGCCGGTTCCTGGGCCACCGCGCCCTCACCCCCACCCTCTCCCGCAAGCGGGAGAGGGTGCAAGACTTTCTCGGCGCCGGAGAGGGGGGTTTTCTCCCTCTCCACCGGACACGGGGGAGAGGGCTGGGGTGAGGGGGCTGGCGGCTACCGCGCCGTCAGGCGGGAGGCACCACCGGCCACGCCTTCATCGCCATCGCCGCCGTCGCCAGCAG
>CBJNAE010000442.1:0-2264 GCA_966433995.1 uncultured Ideonella sp.
AGCACGCCGGAAGGGTCGGTGTCGTGCGCGAAGGAGCGCGCCTCCGCGGTCAGTTCTTCGGGCACGCCGCCGCGCCGCGCCATCTCGACCACCAGCCGCATCAGCGCGGTGATCTCCCGCTCGGAGAGCAGGTTCATCTGCAGGTCGAGGTGGTGCCGCCGCTCGCTCTCGGCGGCGTCCATGTTCTGGCTGATGAGGATCAGGATGGACAGGAAGATGGCCTCCAGCGAGACGCCGAACAGCAAGAAGGTGTAGGGGAAGGGGTCGAACGGCACCAGCAGTTCGTTGACCGCCACCCAGGCCGCGAAGAAGGCGGCGTTGCCCAGCAGGAAGCCCAGGGTGCCGCAGGCCTTGGTGGCCTTGGCGATGGCGCGGTAGATCCAGGGCGCCTTGGCGCGCCGCGCGTCCTCGGCGCACAGGATGCTTTCGATGTTGTGCTGGGTGATTCCCTCGATCGTGTCGTTGACGTTTTTTTTCCCCATCCTTTCGGACTCCTTGGACCTTCCAGGCTTTGGATTAAGACCCACGGCGCTGCTGGACCGCGTAGGCCGACCCCTCGTCAGGATGAAGGCCAGGGCCGGTTTTTTTAGCCCGTAAGAATTGCCGGCCGTTCGGCGGACTCCGCGTCCGGCATGGGAAGCCACCCCGGGCCGGGAAGGCGGCCATGGCAATTCCGCCCACGGGAATGGGGTTTGCCGTTGTGCCGCCATGAGCCAAGAAACCCCATCTCCCAGCGCCTCCGACCCGCCGCGGCAACCCCCGCAGTCGCCCGCCCCGGGGCCGTCGCCGTCGCCCGCGATGGCGCCGGGCGACGAAGCGCCCCCCGGCACGCCCGGCAGCGGCGAAGCGGTCTGCCGCGACTGCGGCGGCAGCGGCCGTGACGGCGCCCGGCCCTGCGCCACCTGCCAGGGCACGGGCAAGGTCAACGTCGGCATCGGCGGCGGGTGAACGGCATGCGCGTGCACCACCTGAACTGCATCTCGGCCTGCCCCTTGGACGGGCATGACAACACCGAATTCGAACGGCTCGCCTGCAGGCCCCTGCAGGCACCGCCGCCATCGCCCCTGGCGCCGGCCGGGTCCGGCGCCAGGGCTCGCCACCGCCTGCCGGAGATGCTGCGATGAAAGCCCGTGCCCGCCTGTTCGGCCATCCCGTGCACCAGATGCTGATCGTCTTCCCCCTAGGGTTGCTGGCCACGTCGGTCCTGTTCGACCTCATCGGCCTGCTCGGCGGGCCGCCGGCCGCGCATGTGGCCGGCTACTGGGCGCTGGCGGCGGGCGTGGCCGGTGCCTTCCTGGCCGCGCCCTTCGGCATGCTCGACTGGTCGGCCATCCCGCGGCGCACGCGGGCGCGCCGCATCGGCGCGCTGCATGGTGGGGGCAATGCCGTTGTTTCGCTGCTGTTCCTGGCATCCCTGCTTTTGCGCGAGCCTGGCCTGGCGCCGCCTCCGGCGGCCCTGGCCTGCGCCTGGGCTGGAACAGCGGGCGCGCTCTTCACCGCCTGGCTCGGCGGCGAATTGGTGACGCGACTGGGCGTCGGCGTCGACGAGGACGCGGGCCCCGACGCGCCGCGCGCCGGCCGTTCCAAGGCCTGAGCAGCCCTTCCGGGTGGTGCGGTCCCGCACCGCGGCAAAATGCCGGCCTTCGCAAACAATGCAAGGGATCCGGCTGCATGGAATCGACAACTGACTGCGACGTGCTCGTCATCGGCGGAGGCCCCGCCGGCTCCACCATCGCCGCGCTGCTAGCCCGCCAGGGGCGGCGGGTCGTGCTGCTGGAGAAAGACCACCACCCGCGCTTCCACATCGGCGAATCGCTGCTGCCGGGCAATGTCGAGCTCTTCGAGAAGCTGGGCGTGCGCGAACAGGTCGACAGGATCGGCATGCCCAAGTTCGGCATCGAGTTCGTGCCGCCCGACTCCGACGCACGCACCTACGTCGATTTCGCCGAAGGCTGGGACCCTTCCAAGGGGCAGGCCTGGCAGGTGAGGCGTTCCGAGCTGGACGAGCTTCTGTTCCGCAACGCGGCCAAAGAGGGCGCGTTGGCGATCGAGGGCGCCAAAGTGAGGCAGGTGGATTTCGACGACGCGGGCGCCACCGTGCAGGCCGTGCTCGACGACGGCGCCAAGCGCGCCTGGCGCGCGCGCTTCGTGGTGGACGCCAGCGGCCGCGACACCGTGCTGGCCAACAAGTTCAAGTGCAAGCAGAAGAACCCCGACCACAACAGCACCGCGCTGTTCGGCCACTTCCGCGGCGCCCGCCGGCT
>CBJNAE010000443.1:0-2170 GCA_966433995.1 uncultured Ideonella sp.
ACGAGCTTGAAGGCATCGTCGCAGGCGATGGCTCGATAGCGGTCGGAGCCGGCGTCGTAGACCAGCGGATGGGTCAGGCGGCCTTGGTCTTCCAGTTCGAAGTCCGTCGCCCGCGCCCACTCGGCGACGGTGCGGCCACCAATCACTTCGGGCGTTGCGCGCTTGGCCGTGGCCTCCGACGCCACCGCCTTCACGCCGTTCTCGCAGAACTCGAAGGTGGAGGTGTGGTCGCGGTCAGGCCAGGCGCAGCCCGGGCAGTCGAAACCGTCGGGCTGATTGGCCGACAACAAGGTGCGCGCGCCCTTGGCGGCGATGCGCTCGCGGATCAGCTGGCGGGCGACGCTCTTGAGAGCGCCCCAGCCGCCGGCCGGGCCGGTGTAGACCTCGATCTTCTTTTCGGTCATGCGCTTGGCCTTTCGAAAAAACAGCGGCAGACCTCGACAGCCCGCCGCGCACCTCCAAACTCGCCCGGCGCGTTCCGCGCCGGCTCACAAGGTGCCCAGGGCTTCTTCAAGCAAGCCCGGCGTCAAGACCTCCGGCAGCAGCAGCGGCGCTTTCCCGGGCCGGTGCAGCACATACACCGGGACACCGCTGCGGCCCAGTTCGGCCAAAGCCTGCGTGATGAGTGGGTCGCGGTTGGTCCAGTCGGCCCGCATCAGCGCCACGCCCGCTCTGGCGAAGGCCTGGCGGCCCGACTCGGTGTCCAGCACCAGTTTCTTGTTGACCTGGCAGCTCACGCACCAGGCCGCGGTGAAATCGACGAAGACGGCCCGGCCCTGGGCCAGGTGGGCGCCGACCTGTTCGGGCTCATAGACCGCCCAGGTCGACTCCCCGGCCGGACGGGCGGAAGTCGTCGAAGCCGAGGGGGGTGCATCACCCGAAACCGGCAATGTGCCCGCCAGCGCCGCGCCCCATACCAGCAGCGCCGCGGTGCGGCTCCAGCCGGGCCGCCGCCGACCCGCGCTTTGCAACCAGGCGCCGAAGGCCAGCGCCACCAGGCACAGCCCGGCCTTGGCCACACCGTCGATCCCCACCTGATGGCCCAGCACCCACAGCAGCCACAGCACGGTGAGGAACATCGGGAAGGCCAGCAGCTGCTTCAAATGCTGCATCCAGGCGCCGGGACGGGGCAGCTTCCCGCGCCAGCCCGGCATCAGCACCAGCACTGCGTAAGGCAGGGCCATGCCCAGGCCGAGCATGGCGAACACCGCCAGCGCGGAAGCCGCCGACTGCGTCACCGCGTAGCCCAGGGCCGCGCCCATGAAGGGCGCGGTGCAAGGGCTGGCGGCCACCACGGCCAGGACCCCCGACATGAATGCGTCCAGGGAAGGCCGCCGGGAACGCCATTGCGCCAAGCCCGCCGGCAGCCATGCACCCCATTCGAAGCCCCCAAGCAGATTCAAGCCCAGCGCGAAGAACAGCAAGGCCAGGCCGAGCACCACGTGCGGCTCCTGCAGCTGGAAACCCCAGCCCACCGCCTGGCCGGCGGCGCGCAAGGCCAGCAGGGCCATGGCCAGCCCCAGGAAGCTCAGCACGACGCCCACGGTGTAGGCCAACGCATGCAGGCGCCGGGCTTGCGGCTCGTCCGCAGCGGGCTGGTGGGCCAACGACAGCAGCTTGATCGACAACACCGGAAACACACAGGGCATCAAGTTCAAGAGCAAGCCGCCCAGGAGGGCCAGCCCCAAAGTCGCCAGCCAGGCCCACTCGCCCGCCGAGGCCGGCCCGCCACGCAGCAGCTCCGCGCCGCCTTGCGCCGCGCCGGTCAACTTTTGCGCGCCTTCGGGCCAGTGCAGCGCCGGGACGGTCTCCACCTCCGCGGTGAATTCGCCGCCGCGCCGCGCGCCGACCCCCGCGGACCAGGCGAAAGGTGGCGCCACCTCTTCGCCCACCGTCTGCGCGACCACCAGGCCCGATATCCGCGCCGGCAGGCTGGCCCCGTCCATCAGCGCTAGCTTGACGGCGTAGCCACCAGGCGTGCGGTAGACCTCATGGCTTGCCGGCACCAGCACTTGCTCGGCATAGGGAAAGACATGCACCGTAGGCCAGGCCATCCTGTCGCCGAACGCAGGCGCCGACGCCGAAGCGCCGTCGGCGACGGGGGCGTCCAGCGTAAGCAGCAGATCGCTGCCGGCGTGCTGCAAGCGGGTGCGCCAACCCGACAACGGCT
>CBJNAE010000444.1:0-2045 GCA_966433995.1 uncultured Ideonella sp.
TGAACGACCTGCTCAGCAAGAACCGCCGCCTGGAGACCCACTTCCAGTTCGCGCTGAAGAACAAGTCGGCCGCGGTGCGCGCGCTGCTGGACGGCTTGCGCCAGGGCGGCGGCATGCGCAGCCAGCCCGAGGACGGCGAAGCCGTCGCCACCGCCATGGTGGTGGTGCTGACCTACTGGCTGAGCTTCGAATACGTGCGCGACCCGCGCCGCGCGCTGGAGGCCGAGAACGCCTCGGCCGCGATGATGCGCGGGGCCTTCCACGTGCTCAGCCTGCTGAGCCCCTACCTCGACGACGGCCAGCGCGGGCACCTGCGCCGGCTGGCCCACCAATATTCGAATACCTGACCGGAGCGCCCCATGGCCAAATGGACCCCCTTCCCCTACGACAACGCCGACTACCGTCTGGACGCGGCCGGGCTGAAGAAGCTTTGGGCGCGCCTGCACGCCGGCGACGCCGAACCCCTGCCCAAGGACGACAAGGTGCTGGCGGCCTGGGCCCTGTTCCACGCCGGCGAGTTCCAGAAAGCCGTCGAGGCCGGGCTGAAGGCCGGCGGCGCCGGCATCACCGTGGCCAACAAGGCGCAGGCCATCTACGCCAACTACCTCGAAAAGAGCGAGAAGAACAAGCTCGCCCTCTTCCAGGAAGTCGCCGAACGCGCCCAGGCCCAGGCGGCGCAGGAGCCACGCAACGCCAACGCGCACTACTGGACGGCCTACGCGCTGGGCCGCTACAGCCAGAGCATCAACGTCGCGCAGGCGCTGGCCCAGGGGCTGGGCGGCAAGGTGAAGGCCGCGCTGGAGACGGCGATCGAGCTGTCGCCCAAGCACGCCGACGCCCACATCGCGCTGGGCACCTTCCACGCCGAGGTGATCGACAAGGTGGGCACGCTGCTGGGCCGCACGCAGGGCGCCAGCAAGGACGCGGGGCTGGCGATGTTCAAGAGCGCGCTCAAGCTCAACCCGGGTTCGGCGATCGCGAGGGTCGAGTACGCCAACGGGCTGGTGATGCTCGAGGGCGAGAAGAAGATGAAAGAGGCGACCAAACTCTATGAAGAGGCCGCGGCCTGCGAGGCCCTGGACGCCACCGAGCGGCTCGACGTGGAGATGGCCAAGGCCGAGCTGGAAGATGAGTAGCCGGCCGTGCAGGCGGCGCCGGGCCCGTTTCGCCGCCGGGCTGGCGCTGTCGGCCGCCGTCGCGCCGGTGCACGCGGGCGGCCCCCTGGGCATTTCGTTCACGCACAAGGACTGGGCCCTGGTCTGCGACAACACCCTCGCCTGCCGCGCCGAGGGCTACCAGGCGGAGGACGGCGGCTCCGAGCCGGTCTCGCTGCAGATCACCCGCCTGGCGGGGCCCGGGCAGCCGGTCTCGATGGCGCTGGTCTATTCCACCGAGAAGGCGAAAGTCGGCGAGCCCTTGCAGTTCACCGTCGGCAAGGCGCGGGTGGGCGGGCTGTCGGGCGAGACGCTCCGCATACCCGACACCGCGGCCGCGGGCCTGCTGCCCGAACTGCTGCGCAACGAAACCTCGCGGCTGGCATCGGCGCGCGGCGAGGCCGACTGGACGCTTTCGCTGGCGGGCCTGAAGGCGGTGCTGTTGAAGATGGACGAGGCGCAGGGCCGCTTGGACACGCCGGGCGCGCTGGTACGCCGCGGCGGCCGGCCCGAGTCGACGGTTCCGGCGGCGGTGCCCGCGCCGGTCATCCGCCGGGCGGCGCTGGAGGCCACCCGGCCGTCCGACGCCGCGCTCGGCCCGCGCATCCTGGCCAGCATCAAGCCGCAGGTCATCCAGGACCAATGCAACGACACCGGCGGCACGCCGATGCCCGAAGTCGTGCGCTTGACCGGCAGCCGGGTGGCGCTGGCGCTGCCCTGCGCGCAGGGCGCCTACAACTTCACCTTCCTGCTGTTCGGTGCCAACGACAAGCCGCCCTATGGCGCGCGGCTGCTGCAGGCCCACGGCGAATTCGATGCGGCGACCGGCACCGTGCGCTCGTCGATGAAGGGCCGCGGCCTGGGCGATTGCTGGTCGTCGGAAACCTGGGT
>CBJNAE010000445.1:0-1948 GCA_966433995.1 uncultured Ideonella sp.
CGCTCGATCGACAGGTCTTCGGGCATCACCAGCACCATGCGGTAGCCGCGCACCGCGGCGGCCATCGCCAGGGCGATGCCGGTGTTGCCGGAGGTGGCTTCGATCAGGGTGTCGCCGGGGCGGATCTGGCCGCGTTCCTCGGCGCGGCGGATCATGCTGATGGCCGGGCGGTCCTTGACGGAACCGGCGGGGTTGTTGCCTTCGAGCTTGCCGAGGACGACGTTGCCGCGGGCGGCGATCTCGTCGCCCACCACGCGTCGCAGGCGCACCAGCGGCGTGTTGCCAATCACGTCCTCGAGCGAGGCATAAGTCGGACGCTGGGCCACGGCAAGTGGGAGGTGTGCTGCGGGAAAAGGGACGGGGGTGGTGCCTCGGGTCGGAATCGAACCGACACTCCTTGCGGAACGGGATTTTGAGTCCCGCGCGTCTACCAATTTCGCCACCGAGGCAGGTGTCGCGTAAGGGCGAGAGTGTACAACAACACGCCGCCCGGCCGAGGCCTGCCGCGCCTGCCCGGGGTCAAGGCCCCACGGGCCCGCGCAGCGTTGAAAATGCGTGCTTCACTCTAGACACACGGACTCGCCGAATGCCACCGATGCCTCCCGTCACCCAAGCCCTCCTGCTGATCAACGTGGGCTTGTTCTGCCTGCAATTCTTCGCCGGCGGCCTGCTGGTGGGCCTGTTCGCCCTGTGGCCCCTGGGCCATGGCTTCCTGCCGTGGCAGATGGGGACCTATTCTTTCCTGCATGGCGGCATCGGCCACCTGTTCTTCAACATGCTCGGCCTGTGGATGTTCGGCTCGGAGCTGGAAAGGCTCTGGGGCCCGAAACGCTTCATGCAGTTCTATGCCGCCAGCGTGTTGACGGCCGCGCTGGCCCAGCTGGTGATGGCTGCCTTGAGCGGGTCGATGGGTTACACCGTCGGCGCGTCGGGCGGCTTGTTCGGCCTGTTGCTGGCGTTCGGCATGACCTACCCCAACCGCACCATCGTGCCTTTGTTCCCGCCGATCCCGATGAAGGCGAAGGTCTTCGTGGCCATCTACGGCGGCCTGGAGCTGTTCCTCGGCGTCACCGGCACGCAATCGGGCGTGGCGCACTTCGCCCACCTGGGCGGCATGCTCGGCGGCTACCTGATGATCCGCTACTGGCGCGGCCAGTCGCCGTTCTCGCGGCGCCGGCGCTGAAGGGGCCGGGCCGTCACCCGTTCGACAGCCCTTCCCGAACGGTCGGGTAGCGCAGCCGCAGCCGCAGCTCGCGCTTCAACCGGCGGTTCTCCAGGCGCCGCGATTCGCCCATGAAACTCATCTGCATCGGCGAGAGCAGGCCCGCCGCCTCTTCTCGCGAGACGCGCGGCGGCCGGGGCAACCCCGCCAGATCGGCGGCCAGGTCGAAGTAGTCGCCCATGGCCATGTCGGTGTCGTCGCAGGCGTGCACCACCCGCTGCGCCAGGCCGCGGAACAATGCGGCGACGCAGGCGCGGGCCAGGTCGTCGGCGTGGATGTGGTTGGTGTGCACATCGTCCTGGGGCAGCAGCACCGGCGTGCCGCGCGCCAGGCGGTCCCGCGGGTGGCCGCCTTCGCGGTCGGCGGCGTAGATGCCGGGGATGCGCAGCACCGTCACCGCCACGCCGTGGGCCGGCCCGAAGCGCCGCAACTGGCGCTCGGCGTCAACGCGCCGCCGGGCGCGGTCGGTGCCCGGGTTCACGGGCCGGGTTTCGCCGAAACGCGCGCCGCCGCAATCGCCGTAGACGCCGGTGGTGCTGCCGTAGACGATGCGCCGCAACCGCCCCGGTCCGCGCCCGAGGGCGGCCAGCAGGTGGGCGGTGCGTGTGTCGGCCCGGCCCGCAGCCGGCGGCGGAGCCAGGTGGAGCACGCCGTCGGCCAGTCCGGCCAGGCGGCCGAGCGTGGCGGTGTCGTCCAGATCGCCCAGCAAAGGAACCGCGTCCGCGG
>CBJNAE010000446.1:0-1846 GCA_966433995.1 uncultured Ideonella sp.
AGGCCCTGGGCCATGCCCGACCTCGCCGCCACCGCTTGCGTCACCGAGCGGCACCTGCTGCGGCTGTTCACCGAGCACGCGGGCGTGTCGCCGCTGGCCTATGTCGAGCAGATCCGGCTGGAGCACGCGCGCCGCGCGCTGCAAGGCGGCGCCAGCGTCGGTCAGGCGGCGGAGGCGGCGGGTTTCAATTCCGACTTGCAGCTGCGCCGCGCCTGGGGAAGGCATTTCGACGGCAAGCCGGGGGATGTACGGCGCAGGGCTTGAGGCGGGCCGCAGTGTTCGGGCTGAGCCCTTCGACAGGACACGCCTGTCGAGATCTTCCTGCGAGCGACACGAGTTTCAAGAGATTGAAGTGCGTGGGCCGTTCGACGGGCTCAATCGGAGGAAAAGGTTGTCCGCCACCACCCCCTCACCCCAACCCTCTCCCCCGTGCCGGGGGCGAGGGAGTTGCTTCTTGCCCCCTCTCCCGTTTGCGGGAGAGGGTCGGGGTGAGGGTGTCAGCGAACCGCCGGGCTTGACACAACCATAGCCTCCTCACGGCAAACGCCGCCGTGGGCGGCGATCATCTTTGTCTGTTCACCCTGCCGAAGGGCCTGGCGAACTCCACGAATTCAGAGGCGCCCGCCCAATCGCCGCAACAACCCCTCGCATGACAGCCCCCTGAAATCCGGCGCGCACGCCAGCACGTGGCCGAACTGCCCGAAGGCTTCGGCCGGCAAGGTGGTCGTCAGCACCACCGCCGGCATGCCGGCGCGGGCGGCGGCTTCGACGCCCAGCGGGGCGTCTTCGAACACCAGGCAGCGGTGCGGCGCGACGCCGCAGCGCTGCGCGGCCAGCAAGAACACCTCCGGGTCGGGCTTGCCGTGGCGCACGTCGGCCGCGCCGACCACCGCGTCGAAATGGGCGCGCAGGTCGAGCCCGTCGAGGATGAAGTCCAGGTTCGTGGGCGGCGCGCCGGATGCGATGGCCAGCGCGACACCCCGGCGCCGCGCCTCTTTGATGAATTCGTCGAACCCCGGCAGGGTGACCATGTGGGCGGCGTAGCGCCGCTGGTAGAGGCTTTCCTTCTCTTCGATCAGCACGGCGCAGTCGGCGTCGGTGAGGGCGGCGTCGACGTAGGTGCGCAGGATGTGCTGCCCGGTCCGGCCGGCGGTGTCGTTGAAAAAGGCCGCCGGGTCGATGTCCACGCCGTGGCGACCGAGCAGCTCGATCCACGAGGCGGTGTGGTGGTGCATGTTGTCGACCATGGTGCCGTCCATGTCGAAGATGAAAGCGGCTTTTTCTTTCAGTGGTGTCATCGGGATCATCGATCGGTTGCTCCATCGCCCGCGCGGCGCGCGGGCCTTTTCATTCCAGGCGGTTCCGGCTCGAACCAGGGGCCGGCCGCAACGCCCCGCCGGGACTGTCTTGACCACGCGGGCCTTTTCTTGAGAATGGGTGAATCCCGCTCATGGGCCAAGCCGCCGGCCGGGTCGCCGAGCCACGCGTCGAACCATGGCCGCTCAAGAGAATTTAAAAGCCCGGGGCGCCCGCGTCCATCTCGTTGTTTTCAACCGATCCATGAACCAGACTCAACCGAAATCTAAAAGGCGCCGCCTGCCGTCGTTGCACCACTTGCGCGCCTTCGAAGCGGCCGCGCGGCACGGCAGCATCACCCTGGCGGCGGAGGAATTGCATGTCACGCAAAGCGCGGTGAGCCACCAGGTGAAGGCACTGGAAACCCACCTGGGCGTGGCGCTGTTCAGGCGGCAGGGCCGGGAGATCGTGCTGACGGAAGCCGGCAAACGCTATTTCCCCGAGATCGACGCGGCCTTCGACCGCATGGCCCAGGCCACGGAAGACCTCG
>CBJNAE010000447.1:0-1576 GCA_966433995.1 uncultured Ideonella sp.
CGTCTTTCGCGTGGCCGCAAGCCTCGCAGCGGTAGGCGTAGATCGGCATGGCTGGGCCTTTTTCTCTTCTTTTAAGCTTTTGATTGC
Source organism: uncultured Ideonella sp. (assembly GCA_966433995.1). Classification (GTDB taxonomy): domain Bacteria; phylum Pseudomonadota; class Gammaproteobacteria; order Burkholderiales; family Burkholderiaceae_C; genus JANPCX01. The sequence goes on from CBJNAE010000447.1 coordinate 88, forward strand.
AAACGGAAAAACCGTCAATTATAGGGAGGCGCGCCGGCGCGGCGCCGCCGCACGGGCCGCCGTCGTCCAGGTGGGGCGCGCCAGGGGGCGGTGCCCGCGCCGCGGTGCCGGGTCAACCCCGGGCGTCGACGCAGCCGGGTAGGGCGGGCAGGTCGATCGCGCGCGCCGCGCCGGCGATGGCGCAATAAGGCGCCTGCACCAGGTAGGTGGGGATGCCCGCCAGGTAGGCGCCGAAGCGCCCTTTGGATTCGAAGCGGGCGCGCAGCGGCGAGCCGGGCAGTTGGCTGGCCATCGCCGCCAGCACGCCGCCGGCCAAGTAGACGCCGCCGGTCGCGCCGAGCGTCAGGGCCAGGTCGGCGGCCACCGTGCCGAGGAAGGCGCAGAACATGGCCACTGTCTCGCGGCACAGCCCGTCTTCGCCGGAGGCGGCCAGGCGGGTGATGTCGGCGGCCCGCAGCGGCGCGGCGGGCCGGCCGTGCACGGCGGCCAGGGCTTCATGCAGCAGCACCAGCCCCGGCCCGCTGAGCACCCTTTCCGCCGACACGTGCGGCCAGCGCCGCCACAGCCAGGCGATGACGGCGGCCTCTTGCGGGTCCGAGGCGGCCAGTGTGGCGTGCCCGCCCTCGCCCGCCAGCACCATGCAATGGCCGCCGGCGGGCAGCAGTCCCGACATCCCGAGCCCGGTGCCCGGCCCGAGCACCGCCACCGCGCCCGCGCGCGGCTCGCCGCCGCCGAGCTGCGAGCGCTCGTGCGGGCCCAGCAGCGGCACGCCCAGCGCCAGCGCGGTGAAGTCGTTGACCAGCAGCAGCCGGTCCAGGCCGAGGCCGGCGCGCACCGCCCGCGCCGAGAAGGCCCAGCGGTGGTTGGTCATGCGGACTTCGTCGCCACTGAGCGGGTTGGCGATGCCCAGGCAGGCCTGGCGCGGGCGGGACCGCTGCGCGGCCAAGTAGGCCTCGGCCGCTTCCCGGGGCCCGGCGTAGCCCGCGCAGGCCAGCACCTGGATGCGCGTCGGCGCCTGCCCCGGCGCCTCGACGAGCCCGAAGCGGGCGTTGGTGCCGCCGATGTCGCCAACCAGTCGGGGATAGGAGGGGGGCGGCGGCTCGGAAGGCATCACGGGCGTCTTTTCGGCGGAAGGTTGGAGGCGGGGCAGTGCCCGGCGGAGCGGTTGAATCTAAGGCGCCGCCGGCGCGCGCGGATGACAAATGTTTCAGCTCCGGTTCACACAAGACACGCATGGAACGCGGCCGGTTCATCAAAGAAATCGTGGGGACAGGCCCGGTTCCTACAGTCCATTTCGCCCCCGGACCACCACCGCGGCGGGGGCTACCGAGGCATCCACAGAAAGAGGCCGGCGCGGCGCAAGCGGCGGCGGCCCGACGACCGACAACATTGGAGACGACATGACACACCCCAGGACCCCCCAGCTGCTGGCGCTCGCGCTGGCGACGGCGGGTTTCGCGCCGGCCGCATCGATGGCGCAGACGCTGGA